>JAKAHZ010000003.1 GCA_021814615.1 Nitrospirota bacterium
TGGGGTTCCAATTGGATTGAAGAGCTAGCAGGTCGAATTTGCCATGAATAATCCGGCACGTACCCGAGCAAGCGGGAGTTCGGATCCTATCAGCATTATCTCGTTGCCTAGTGGTCGATACACTCGTACAAAGTTATCCAATCTTCCTGAACCCCACCGCCTCTGCCAATGCCTTGTTTGTAATTTCTCCCTGATACGTGTTCAACGCGCTCCTGATCTCGTCGCTTTCCTGTATTGCAGCTTCGATCCCTTTTGACGCGAACAGTCTGACGTACGGCAGCGTTGCATTCGTGAGCGCCAGGGTCGAGGTGCGGGGATAGGCGCCGGGCATGTTCGCCACGCAGTAATGGACGATGCCTTCCACCTCGTACACGGGGTCGTCGTGCGTGGTGGGCCGTGTGGTCTCGACGCATCCGCCCTGATCCACCGAGACATCGACGATGACGGAGCCTTTCTTCATCGTCTTCAGCATCTCCCGCGTGATCAGGATCGGCGTCTTGCCGCCGGGAACGAGCACGGCGCCGATCACGATGTCAGCGTCCACGATCTCCTGGTCCACGGCATGGGCGGAGAGGGGAAGCGTGCGCACGCGGCCCTTGAACATCTCGTCCACACGCTGGAGCTGGCCGGGGTCGCGGTTGATCACCACGGTTTCCATGCCGAGGCCCGTGGCGATGCGCGCCGCATTCGTTCCGACCACGCCGGCTCCGAGAATCACGATCTTGCCTGGCCTGACGCCCGAGACGCCGGTCGGCAGGGTTCCCGAGCCGCCGCGGAACTTCTGAAGATAGAGCGCCGCCATCAATGGCGCCATCCTGCCCGCCACTTCGCTCATGGGAGCCAGGAGCGGAAGCTTGCCGTTCTTCTCGAGCGTCTCATAGGCGAGGCCGGTGATCCTTTTCTCCAGCAGCAGCCGGGTCAGTCCGGGGTTCGGCGCGAGATGGAGATAGGTGAAGAGGGCGATGCCGGGCCGAAGGAGACCGTATTCCTGCGGCAGCGGCTCTTTTACCTTGACGATCAGTTCGGCGCGTTCGAATACCTTTTCCCCGGAAGCGATCTCAGCTCCTGCCTTCTCGTACTCTTGATCGGAAAAACCGCTGCCTTCGCCTGCCGCCCGCTCGACCAGGACCGCCTGGCCGTCGCGGACCAGTTCCCGCGCGCCGGTAGGGGTGAGGCCCACGCGGAATTCCTCAACTTTGATCTCCCTTGGTACGCCGATGATCATGGCTTCCTCCTGGCTTTAGTATATCATCGCCGACGGTTCTACCCGTCCCGGGCTTCGGTCTTGACTCAACGAGCATCTTTGGGTAATATCTCCGGCTACCAGATCAGTATTTCAAAGGCAGGAGGCAGTTACATGGCAGAGGAAAAGAAGGAACCGTGGCTCAATTATCTGGCGCTCACGACCGTGGTCTTCGCAGTCTGCGCGACGTTGTCGACCTTGAAGGGCGGGGGCTTCTCGACAAGGTCCGTGATGTCGCAGTCCCAGGCATCGGACCTGTGGTCCTATTACCAGTCGAAGAGCATCAAGGGGTACCTCTATGAGCTCCAGAAGGAAAAGCTGGAACTCGACGCGAGGACGATGAAGAGCGGTTCGCTCAAGGCGGACCTGGATAAGCGGATTGTTGCCTATGGCGAAAAGATCAAACGGTACGACGACGAGAAGGCGGAGATTAAGAAGAAGGCCGAGGAACTGGAAACGCGGCGCGATGAGGCGGCGAAGCATTCCGGCGCCTTCGGTCTGGCGGCCATGTTCCTCCAGATCGCGATCCTGCTTTCATCGATCGCGGCGCTCATGAAGCAGAAGTACTTCTGGATCATCGGGATGGCGGGGGGATGCATCGGCATCGTGTATTTTCTGAACGGATTTTTCCTGTTCATGAATTGATCCCCCCGAAGGGACGGGTGAAGCGGCGGCCCCGGGACCGCCGCTTTTTTGTTCAGGAAAGGGGAAGGGATGACCAAACAACTCAGGCGTCAGATCATTTGGGGACTTGTTCTCATTCTCCTGTCCTGCGTTCTCTACGCGGCGCAGGTCGGCATCTTTCATGCCGAGCGGGACACGTTTTTCTACCTTTTCCAGGACCTGGCATTCGTGCCGATCCAGCTTCTGCTCGTCACGGTCATCGTGGACCAGGTTCTCCGCATGCGGGAGCGCATGGCGCTGCTCAAGAAACTGAACATGGTCATCGGCGTCTTCTTCAGCGAGGTCGGCACTGGGCTGCTCCGCCACTTCATCGTCTTCGATGCTGAAGCCGCGGGCGTGCGGGATCAATTCCAGTTCAAGACATCGTGGGACGATAAACAATTCGCCCGCGCCATCGAAACAGTGCGCGCTCATGCCGTCACGATGGACCATGCGCGGGGGGACCTGGGCGCGCTCAAGGAATTTCTCGTGAGTAAGCGGGGATTTCTCCTGAATCTGCTCGAGAACCAGAGCCTGCTGGAGCACGACACCTTCACCGACCTGCTCTGGGCCGTATTCCATCTGATGGAAGAGCTGGACCAGCGGCAGGACGTCTCTGCCCTGTCGCATACCGACGGCGAGCATATTGCCGGAGATATCAAACGGGCCTATGTGGTCCTGCTGACGGAGTGGCTGTCCTACCTGCGCCATTTGAAGAGCGATTACCCCTATCTCTATTCCCTCGCAGTCCGCACGAATCCCTTCGATCCCGGGGCAACGGTCAACGTGAAATAAGGCGTCCGACGTACATAACAAAAAGGGCAATGCCTGTTCGGCATTGCCCGTACGGATGCGGAAGCGCGAAAATGCGGCTCAGTTCAGATACTCGATGCGGTCTCCCCGGTTCATCGTATCGTTGCTTTTCTTGATGACTGCCGTAGCGGTCTTGTCCTTCACAAGCAGCACCTGGGCTTCGCCCAGTAATTTCGGCACGCCGAGCGAATTATCTTCTTTCGTGTACACCCTGAAGCGGTCTCCCGGCTCGACGCCGTCTTCCTTCCCCTTGTCGATGTACATCTCATCGAAATCGCCGCTCAAAGTGCGCGTATCGGTTACATCCAGGACGCGTCCCGAGATGGTCTTGTTCTTTTTCCCGTTCGGATAGATGAGCACGGGATCCTGATAAGGCATCAGCATGTCGCCCTGGATCATGGAGTCGAACGACATGGTGATCTTAGCCGTGAAGAGGCCCGCTTCCTGATCGGAATGGGACTTGATGAGCTTGACGATGCCCCGGATCTTGTACAGATTTCCCACATATTCCTTCGTGATCGGATGTTTTACAGGATAGACCCGCTTGTAGACCAGAAAACGATCGCCGATGCTGGGATTCTTGGCGGGATCGATGCGCACAAATACGTTTTGATCCCACCCCAGGAGGTTCAGGCCCAGCTTGTCCTTTGCCGTATCGTCCACGGAACTGACCACGCGGTCGTCGGTGTCTGCCTCGCCGATGAATCCGAGCCGGAGCATGGTGAACTTGTCGGCGATCGGCTGCGGTCCCTCTTCGGGAGCAATTATCCTGACTCCCTGCACAGGCTCTTCCGGCTCCGGACCCGAGGATTCAATGACCTTTTTCTTGAAGAACGACGAGGTTTCAGCCGCCTCGGGCTTCGACGGTTCTTCGGCCACCTGCGGCGCGGGAGCGGCCGGGACCGCTTTCTCTTCGGCGGGAGGCGCTTCCTGGGGTTCGTTCATGGCCCGCTCCACCGGCGCCAGGCTGGGGATGTTCAGCGTCACGCCGGGATAGATCAGATCGGGATCGGCAATCGACGGATTTGCCTTCCAGATGAGCGGCCAGAGAAAGGGATCCTTATACTGGGCCGAGGAAATATCCCAGAGCGTGTCGCCTTCCCTGATCAGGTAGGTATTTTGCTGCTCTGCGGGCTCTGCAGGCGCAGCGGCGGCCTGCTGTGTCTTTGCGGCCTCCGGCGCCGCAGCTGCCGGCCCGGGTGTGGAAGCCTCAGTCGCTGTCGCGGCCGGGGGGGTGGCTGTCGGCTCGGTCACGGGTGCAGCGCCTTGCTCGGCCCCGGTCACAGACAGGGGAAAACAGAGCATAGCGAGAAGGACGAACGTGTTCCGTAGTGTACCGATGAACCTGTTCCCTCTGGCGGTCATTGTTCCTGCCTCCTGACGGTCTTTTTCTTTTTCTTCTTCTGGGGCTTCTGTTTTTTCGCCGCTGTGCTCTTTTTCGTCCGGTCGGCCTGCAGCGATGCCGGCTGTTTCGGCCCGACCTGCTGCGGAACCGCCGCCGGCGCCGGCTGTACACGGGCCGTGCGCTGTTCATCTTCCATCGTTTTGATGCGGCTGGAGAGCGTAGTGATCGTTGCCGCTTGCTCCGTTACTTTGCGGCTCGTTTCATTCTGATTATTCTGCAGTTCGAGCAGCTGTTTCTGAAGTATCGAGATCTGTTCCCGGGTGGGATCAACGGCAGGCGGAGACTTTGGTTCGGATGCGCAGGAAACCATGACCAGCGTGAGAATCGGTAGCAGAACAGGGTACCGCCATTGATGCTTCATCCTACCCCCTTTGATGAGCGTACATGAGCTGGTCAGCAAGGCGTAAAGTTGCTTTAAGATAGCCGAGAAACTGCTTGTTTGTCAAGAGAAATTCGAACGGGGACCCTTGCATTTGCAGGGTCTTTTTGGTATTCTGCACGGGCCATGAGCACCAGCGCCCGAACAGGCACCACGGGAGTGAAGGTCGTCATCACGCTCACGATCTTCCTGCTGCTGACGGCAGCCGCCATCCTGCTCCAGATCCGCTACCGCGGGTTTGAAGGGCCTCTTTCCGACAACCTCCTCATCCTCATCCTGATCAACGCGAATTTTCTGCTCCTTGCCGCCGTGATCTTCCTGATCGGCAGGATTCTCTGGAAGCTGTCCGTTGAGCGGCGCAGCCGCGTGCTGGGCGCAAAGTTCCGGACCAGGCTGATCGTCGCCTTCGTCAGCCTGTCCTTCATCCCGACCATCCTCCTCTTCATCTTCGGCAGCGGCATGTATACGCGGGCCATCGAGCGGCTCTTCAGCCTGCGGCTTGAAACGAATCTGCAGGAGGCGGTTTCCGTATCGCAGGCCTTCTACGACCGCATGAAAGAGCAGGCCCTGCTCTTCGCCCGGCAGGTCGGCAGGCAGGTGTCTGAGGATCGGCTGCTGAGCCGGGATGAGCCGTCGGCCGTGCGCGAGGCGCTGGTGAAAAAAACCGCAGAGTACGGCATCGGCGCCGTCGAACTCTTCGGCCCGAACCGCGCCGTCATTTCTCGTGTGACCACGGAGCGGCTTCCCGCCAGGATCTTCACGGCGACATCCGCCGACCTGGTCGGCCAGGCGTTCTCGGGGGAGGAAGCGGCCAGTGTCAGCGATCTCGGCAGGAACGGCGAGATTGTCCGCGCCGTGGTCCCCGTTTTTGATCCCCTCGCGGAACGCCATGTCGGCGGCGCCGTGGCAGTGAGCTACCTGATTCCCTCGAACATCACGCACAAGATCGATTCGCTCCGCCTCGGGTATGCCGAGTACCGGTCGTCGTTCAAGAACAAGGAACTGCTCAAGATGTCCTATCGTCTCGGGTTCCTTGCCGTGATGCTGTCCCTGCTGCTTGCGGCGATCTGGGTCGCGCTGCGCGTCGCCGGCGGGATCACCGGGCCCATCAGGAGCCTTGCGGAAGGGACGATAGAGGTCTCCCGGGGAAATCTGGACTATCGCATCGAGGAGCAGTCCCGAGACGAGGTCGGCATGCTCGTGGATTCCTTTAACCGCATGACCGCCGACCTCAAGCACTCCCGCGAGCAGCTGCGCCAGGAAGTGGCGAACCGAGAGATCATTTTGACGAACATCGATGCGGGCGTCGTGTCCGTGGACCGGGCGGGCAGGATCGTGACGGTGAACGACGCTGCATCGCGCATCCTCGGGATCGTGCCGTCGGAAGTGACGGGACGGAGGTATGACGAGGCCTTCGGGTTCATGGATCTGGGGCCCGTGAGGGGCCTCTTCCGCAGCCTGGAAGAGGGATTGTCGAGCGCCGAGAAGGAATTGTCGCTCACCGTCCGCGGCCGGACGCTGACGCTCCGGACAAGAATCTCCACGCTGCTCGATTCGGCGAATGCGATTACGGGTTTCGTGATCACCTTTGACGACCTGACAGAGCTCCTGCGAGCCAAGAAGGCTGAAACCTGGCAGGATGTAGCGCGGAAGATCGCCCACGAGGTCAAGAATCCCCTCACGCCCATCAAACTGTCGGCGGAGCGTCTGCGGAAAAAGTTCAATGAACGCTCGCCCGACTTCGAGCAGGTTTTCGACGACCTCAGCCTGACCATCATTCAGCAGGTAGACGGTCTTAAGGGGCTCCTGGACGAGTTTTCCGAGTATGCGCGGATGCCGCGCCCCCATCTTCGCCGGCAGCCGCTGGCGCCCGTGGTGGACGGCGTGGTGCAGCTCTACGCGTCAGCCCACCGGAATATTGCATTTGGCGCGGATATCCCTGCGGACCTGCCCGATCTTTTGCTGGACCAGGAGCAGATGAAGCGTGTCTTTATCAACCTGCTCAAGAACGCCGTCGAGGTCATCGAAGGGAGCGGCTCAATCCGCGTTTCCGCACGCCTTTCCGACGACCGCGCGTCGCTTCGCATCGAGGTGACGGACTCGGGTCCGGGCATCCCCGCGGAAGACATGGCGCGTCTCTTCGAACCCTATTTTTCCCGGAAACGAAAGGGCGGGGGGCTGGGGCTTGCCATTGTCGATCGCATCATTGCGGACCATCATGGAACGATCCACGCTGAACAGAACGAACCTCACGGTGCGCGGTTCGTCATTGTTCTGCCGCTTAAATAGCGGTGGAGACGCCTGCACGCCGGAGCATTGATCATAGCGCAAGGAGGAAGCATTGGACAGTTTATCGATCGCACTGTTGATTGTATTGGGTCTCTATCTCCTGTTCAAGGGAATCGGATTTCTGAGCAGGCTGGGGATCAAGCAGATCTCGTCAAAGGAGCTCGATCAGCACAAAGGGGTAACGCTGCTCGATGTGCGCACGGACAAGGAGTACAAACAGGGACATATCCCGGGGGCGATCCACATCCCGCTTCACGAGGTCGGCAGCCGCGCCAAGAAGATCCGCAAGGACAAGGGGATTGTCGTGTATTGCCAGTCCGGGAACCGGAGTATCTGGGCCATTAAACGGCTCATGGGAATGGGATTCACGAATTTGTACAACCTCAAGGACGGGTACCGTGGATGGAAGCACCATCATCCGTGAACTGCGGCAGGACTACCGGAAGAAGCGGAAGCTGATCGAACGGCGTCTCGCGGAGTTCCGTCGGGTGTACGATCACGGCGACGAAGCGATTTTTCGGGAGCTCTGCTTCTGCATTGTCACGGCGGGAAGCAGCGCGCGGATGGGATTCCGGACCATTGAACTTCTCGATGATCTGCTGCTGGATGGCACCGAACGGGAGCTTCAGGAACGGGCTCGCGCAGGTCATGTGCGGTTCTGGCGCCTGCGGCCGTCCTATATCTGTCGGACACGGGAATACCTGCGGGAGACCTGCGGACTTCGTCTCCGCGAGCTGTTCGATTCCTTCCGAACGGCGGAGGAACGCCGCGATTTCCTGGCGAAGAATAAGTCCATCAAGGGAGTGGGCTACAAAGAAGCCAGCCACTTCCTGCGGAACATCGGTTTTCGCGGGTATGCGATCCTGGATAAACATATCGTGAACAGCCTGCGGGAGATGGACATCATTCCCCCGCGGCTTAAACCGACGACTCGGAGCGGCTATCTGGCCATCGAGCGGAACGTGGCCCAATTCTCGCGCGAGATAGGCATCGACATGGATCATCTGGACCTGCTGCTCTGGTCACGAAAGACCGGTGAAATCCTGAAGTGAGGAAGAGGCCGTTCCGAGGCATGTGAAGGAGAACCCATGACGGATAAGGGATTCCGGAGAACAATAATACTGAGCGCTGTCGCCGGAGCGGTCGTTACCCTGGGAGCCGCGTTTGCCATGGACTATCTTCTGGCAGATTCGCTCCACGGCACGTGGCGTGACGCTGCGGCCAAGGACGTGACGCGGATGTTCGGACCACGCTGCGGCCAGAATCCTTTCGCCGTGGGGATTGTTCTTGTTGCGGTCATGGGTTTTCTCGCGGCCTTCGGCGCCGCCATGGGAGCCATCGGCGGAGCGATTATCAGCAGGTTCTTTCGCATGTTATTGAAGTGACGGATGGTAGAACTGGTAATACGTAGCGGATTTTTCTGCAGGGAAAGCTTGAGCGGTAAGACGAAAGCGTTCATGTTGAGAGGTGCTGCATTAGTAGCAAGGAGTTTTTTTAACAAATAATAGTTGACAAACTAATTTATTTTAGTCATAATGAACCATATTCTAATAATTAATTTATAATTACAAGTATTTATGCTTTTCTACCTCGTTAATCATATATATGAATAAGCTCCAGATCTTTTGATTTTATATTGCCGTGGCGTTAGAAAATGATGCGATTTTCCGGAAGGTATGTGCCTCTAATTATCTGCGAGAACAAGTAAATATTGTAAGTGATGTTCGTAAACCAACAGCGGTATGAGCACTATCACTCAATTTAATGATCAATAATCTTAATGATACGTAGTATTTATATATTAACTTATTGAATTATTAAATTATTGACGCATGGTATGCATATTGCAAAATAATGTCAGCGAATCAACATGCGTTCGGTGATGCTGATCCGATGCTTAATGCATAACTCGTTGTAAAAGAGGGGAAAATGAAGATCAACAAGGGTATGGTTGTGCTTACGTCTGTTGTGATAGCCTGTGCTCTTTTGAGCATGGTCGGTAGCGCATATGCTCTCTCAATTGTCGGGAGTAAGCACGATTTTTCCGATTCTCCGAGAAATCCTACCGATCCCGGATATACAAACTTTGCCGGCATTTTTTATACCGTAGTTAATGGTTCTCCCTTTTATATAAATGAAGTTTGTGTTTTTTGTCATACGCCCCATGGTGCATCGAAGGGAAACGCGGACGCGGAACTGAACCAATTCCTCTGGAACCGCGTGAATTCTCCCAATTACAACTCCACGTTCACTTATCAAATGTATTCCAGCTCGTCTATGTCGGCGACGCCGAATCCGACCGGCCCGACAGGCGTCAGCATGATGTGCATGAGCTGTCACGATGGCATCACGTCAATCGCTGCAAATTACAACAACGATTCCCTGAAACCCACGCTCATGAACGCCCCCGGATCCGGTAATCCGGTCGTTGCGGTCGATCCCATGCTCGGAACGCCTCCGGGCGCAATTTACAATGCTTACGCTGGCGGTATTACCGGATGGGGGCCGAACATCGGCGATGCTACTCCGACGATCAATCCGAAGGTGATCAACCTGTCGAACGATCACCCGATTTCCTTTGAATGGCCGAACGGGATGACAACCGAACTGCAGCTCCCGACGGACCCCAGATTGCGCCTTTTCGGCACGTCGAAGAAGCGGGTGGAATGCGCCACCTGTCACAATGTGCATGATCCGGCGATTCCGCCGTTCCTGGCAATGGACAACAGCTACAGTCTTATGTGCAGACAGTGCCATATTAAATAAATAATTGAAGTCTCGGTCCGAAGTTCTGGAACAAGGCTCTTCGGTGCCTGGGAAGCTGATGACGCGCTCTCGGAGGTGTGTATGAAGATGTTTAAAACGTTGATCCTTGTGATGGCTATACTCGCGGTTGTGTGCAGCGCGGCGGTTGCTGCTCCCTACCGGCTGGCATCCATCACCGACAGCATCATGAATCCGGTGCGCGTTGCCGTCGACTCCCAGGGGAACATGTATGTAACGAACGACGGCAAGGTGGTCAAGTACAATAACAAGTGGCAGATGGTAAGTTCCTTTGCCGTGACCGAGCCGCTCGGTGTCGCAGTCGACGCTGCCGGAAATATTTACGTCGGTTCCGGCACCGCGGTAAACATCTACTCTCCTGCCTTTACGCTCATCGGCACTCTTGGCGCCGGCGCGGGTGAGTTCTCCAAGGCCAGCGACATCACCGTCGGCACGGACGGACGGATTTACGTCGCCGACACGGAAAATCATTTTATCAAGGTCTATGACGGCACGACGAGGGCGAAGATCCTGTCAATCGGCGGGTATAGCAGTGTTGTCCCGACTCCTGCCGGAAAGCTGCGGCGGCCTTTTGGCGTTGCGGTGAATGATGCCACGAACGAGGTTTACGTTGTTGATTATCCGACCATTGTCATCAACCTGGTGAATACCGACGGCGCCCGCATCTCGGTTTTCCATAAGGACGGCGTCTTCGACCGGTCCTACGGGACCTTCGGCTCCGGCGTCGGCCAGATCGCATCGCCGATGGATATCGCCATCGACAACAGCGGCATTCTCTATGTGACAGACTCCTATCAACAGGTTTGTCACACCCTGAGCCCGGTCGATGGAACTCCCGTGGGGGCCGGCGGTCTTTACGATCCGAACATGCATCTCTATAATCCCATGGGCGTCGCCGTCGGAAAGAACGGCCTCGCCTACATAGTATCGAACAGGAGCACCGGCGGAAACGGTCGGGTCGATATTTATGCGCTCGACGGCTTCGTAACCATGTCGACCGCGCCGTCGGCGCTTTCCTTCCAGGCAACTCAGTACAGCACAAACCCGGCTGCCCAGGATGTGACCATTACGAACAGCGGCAGCGGAACGGTGAGCTGGACGGCATCGGCGGATCAGCCCTGGATCCTCCTGAGCAAAGCATCCGGCACGGTGCTGCCGGCCGGTCAGGCGCCGTCGACGGATGTGCTGTCCGTCGGTGCGGACATTTCGAACCTCATTCCCGGCGCGTATTCGGGTTCGGTCACCATTGATTCCGGTTTCGGCCAGAAAGATACTATTTCCGTGACGCTCTCGGTCGTTCCTGCGCCGACGCTCGTGACGAACGGCACGATGAATCTTTCGACAACAAAGGGTAACAGCCCGGCAGCGCAGCCGGTCACGATCAGCGCCACCAACGTGATCTCGCCGCTGACGTGGAGCGCCTCGCCGAATGTCGCTTGGCTTGCGATCTCGCCAGCGTCGGCGGTGATTAATCCCGCATCTCCGAGTTCCTCGGCAATGATGTCAGTGAACGCAACGGGGATGGCGGTCGGTTCGTACAGCGGCGTGATCACCATTACCGCTCCCGGAGCGCTGACGAGCGCTAATATTACGGTGAACCTGCGGATCGATGCGTCCTCGAAGATCACGGTCACGACGAATTCAGCCGACGCCCGGTTTACGGTCAACAGCGCGGGTGCGTCGTATAGCGGCTCCGGCCTCGCCTGGAGCGTGGAGAATGCTCCTGCCGGTGACTACACGGTAATGTTCGACGCAGTCTCCGGTTTCAAGCGGCCCGTTTCTCAGACCATGACGCTTGCCGACGGCGGACAGCTTGCCTTCTCCGGCAACTATGTGTCTTACCTCGATCTGGCTGCGAAGAAGAATATTGTCGCCGCGAAGGGGCCTGACGCATCCAATGATTCGCTGGTTCGCGTCTTCAACCGGAATAGCGGCACCTTGATCGCATTTGACCTCGTTGCGCTTGCCTCTCAGTATGGAGCAAACGTTGCTGTGGGCGATATCGACGGTGACGGATCTGCCGAGCTCGTCGTCGGCACGGGCGGCGGCCAGGGCAACGCTGCAACGGTCCGTGTTTTCCGGACCGACAAGACGCCGGTCCTCGAATTTACACCCTTCGCGTCACAGAACGGCGTCCAGGTTGCAGTCGCTGACCTGAACGGCGACGGCAAAGCAGAAATCATCGTTGCATCGGCTGGCGGTGCCGATGTTGGAACCGTTGCCGTGTATACCTATGACTCGGCAACCCAGGCCATGGTGCCGACGGGGATTTCCTTTGCCGGGTTCAGCAATGGCACGAATGTGGCCGTGGCGGATACTGAAGGCGACGGCAGGCCGGAGATCGTCGTGGCTCCCGGGTTCAGCAAACAGAACGCAGGCACTGTCCGCATCTGGAAGTCCGATGTCTCCGGTTCGGTGGGCAGCTGGACTGCAGTCATGGTGAAGGAGATGACCCTGTCCGATTCCTATGGCGCGACAGTCTCCGCTGGTGATGTCGATAACGACGGGAAGGATGAGATCATCATCGGAACGGGTGGAGCTTCGGGATCTAAGGCGACGATCTCGATCATGAAAGCGGATGGTACTCAGGTCGCCAAGTTCAAGGCTTTCGACAAATACGGCGTGAACATCGCTGCGGCCGACCTTGATGGCGACGGCAGCGTCGAGATCGTTGCGGCTCAAGGTATGGATTCCGGTGAGCAGAATACCCCGGGTAATACAAAGCTGAAGGGCAAGTCGCCGGTAACCGGCGCGGCGCCGGACCGCGGTTTGGTGCGGGTGTTCAGCGCTTCGGGCGAACAGAAGTTCTCGTTCACGGCCTTCGATAATGCATCTTCGCAATTCGGCGTCAATCTGGCGGTCGGTGATCTTGGTCTGTAATCAGGAGCAACGGGGAGTGCAATACAAGAGGATCCGTATAATGCAGGCGGAAGGAGCAGTGATTATGAAGAGATCTACTAAGTTCATGATTTCCGGATTGATTGCCTTGATCGGTATGCTGATTGCCGCGCAGGGCGCATATGCCGTTCTCGATCCGCCGCATAACGGCTATGATACTCGCTTCTACACCGTGGCATGTTCGCGGTGTCATTATGACACGACGACATCCAGCACCCCGTCCTGGATGACTGCGCCGACTGATACGGATCATACGCTCCTGAACAATCTGTGCACGGACTGCCACTCGGTTAGCAAGCTTTCGGGTGTCAAGTACGACGATATCAACACCCATTCCAGCGGGAACACCTCGAATACCTACGGCGACTGGTCAATTGAATGCCGTGTCTGTCACAATCCCCATGCCCAGGTGCAAACAACAGGCGCCACGGCAAATGCCGATCCGACGGATAATGTCGTCTCCGGGCTCGTGTCCGCCGTTGCTTCGTCAGTAGGTTTCACCACATCTGCCATTACGGTGAGCGGCGTTTCCCTGACGTTGGATTACACGAATTATGCCTTGATCCCGAACACGCTGTATCCGACACGTATTTATCGTATCGCTTCGAACACGACCGGCCAAATCACGGTGTACGGGCTGATCAACAGGAATTACGCCGGAGCGGGCAAAACCTTTGCAATTCGGTACGGCAAACTCGTTAATGATACCATCACAACGCCGAACTATGGTGGAGTGTTTCCCGTCAAGTTCTATGCGCCGGTCGGACCGAACTCCTTCGGTACGAGCACGAATCCCGCGAACGTTACCGGCGTCTGCCAGGTCTGTCATACGCAGACCCAGTCCTTCAACCGGACTGGGACAGTCGGCGCAATCCAGGAAGGTGTCGGTCATCCTGGTAATGTGGCAGGCGTGCAGAATTGCACAGAATGCCATACCCACAAGTCGGGATTCAAAGGTGGTGGTTGTACCTCCTGCCACGGCAACCCGCCGGTGGATCAGACAACGCTCGTGTACGGATCAGCGAACGGCAACAATCCCGCTCTTCAGACGGGATCGCAGACCGCTGGCGCACACCAGACCCATGTGAGCAGTCTAGCCTATGGTTGCACGACGTGCCACACCGGTGGTATGCCGGTTTCCGCCATTGATACTTCCAAACAGCTTCAGATGGGTTTCTCCGGCGGCGGCATGTACTACGGCAGACCTACGCTCTCGAACGGCTATACCTATCAGGCCGGAAACGTGACCACCGTAATCTCTACCACCGGTCCGGCAATGAGCTGTACCACGGTTTATTGCCATAGCAACGTGCAGAATCCGGCAACGGGCTCCGGCGGGCCGAGTTCCTACGGCAATCCGCAGTGGAGCGGAGCGGTGGTCTGCGGCGACTGCCACAAGGCTGGCACTGCCATGGACACCGGCAGCCACGCACAGCATGTGGGCACTGCCGGCTACTCGATGCCCTGCTCCAACTGCCACCTGAACGCGGGTGACGGAACCCCGATTCACGTCAACAATGTTATCAATGTGAACTTCGATGCTGCAGTCGCGGGCAGCGGCGCGTACAACGGTTCGAACAGCAGCCCGAACAATCATGCTCCCGGTCAGGGTTACGGCAACTGCTCTTCGGTCTATTGCCATGGCAACTTCACCGGCGGCGCCGCAGCAACGCCCACGTGGGGGAATGCCGCAACCGGCGATTGCGGAACCTGCCACGGCGCTTCTTCGGCAACTCCGCCGACAGGCGGATCGCACGGCCTCCATGCAGGCGGGAATTATGCTTTCGGCTGCCAACTCTGCCACTATTCCGTGATTACGACGGGCACGACTATCGCCAATAAGACGCTGCATGCCGATCACAGCACGAACTGGCAGTTCAGCACTGCTGATCCTCGAACCAACGGCGCTCAGTACAACGGCGCCACATCGGGTGCGAACGCCAGTGTGGGAACGAACTACGGCGGATGCACCAATCTCTACTGCCACAGCCAGGGGCAGTCGACGACCGCGTCGGCTGATGCGCCGAATTCGCCTCCCACCTGGGGTGTAGCGCTTCCGTCGGATTGCACGGGTTGTCACGATGCTGACAAGAACGCTGCGAGCAAGATGCACACCGGTTCGCATACCGCCCACGTATCGAGCAGCAACCACACCTGTAATCTCTGTCATAGTACGACGGTCGCTACTGCTTCGATGTCGATCTCGACCGCCGCGAACCATGCAAACCGGAAGGTCAACATCGCCTTCACATCGCTGAACACGGGTGGACTGGTCGGTGGCTTGACCTCGACGGCAAAGGATCCGGGTACAGCGCCGGTTTCCTGCACAAATCTCTACTGCCACGGCGGCGGTAGCCCGACATGGAGCACGGGCAACGGTTCACTTTCTTGCGGCAGTTGCCACAAGGCAAGCAGCACGCTCGCCGGCAAGCACAGTATTCACTATGGCGTGACCACTACAGCGACAAACGCAGAAAAAACGGCTGCGAATAACTCGACAACGACCGCCTATGTGTTCACGTGCGGCGTTTGCCATGACTCCACGCAGACCACTCATGCCGGCGGAGCGGTCAGCACCTGGCAGGCCGCTGAGGTCAAATTCGATGCAACCGTGGCCGGTGGCGGCAATCCTTACACGGGCCGCACGGTGACTGCGGGTGTTGACAGCAACTTCAACTGGACCGGCGGCCAGCCGGGGACTTGCGGGACCACATATTGCCATAGCGCGGGTACTGCTTCTTCGGCGCCCTACAGCCCACCGTTCTATACCAGCTTCACGTGGACAGGGCCGACCTTCGATTGCGGCAGTTGCCATGGCGGCGCTCCCGGCGCGAGCAGCGTAATCGCGTCGAATGTGCACGGCGGTCATATCAACGATACGGCGAACCGCGTGGGACGAAACGTCTCCTGCACAGAATGTCACAATGCTACGGCATCGAGCACGACCGTAGTCGGCACGAAATCAAACCATGTGAACCATCTCGTCAATATCAAGTTCAACAATGCCGGCGGCATCAACCTGGACAGCGACGCACCTGCTTATAATGGACAGGCGACGACGGTTGCAACGGGTGCTACGAAAACTCCGGGGACTGCCGGATACAATTGTTCCAATGTGTACTGCCATAGCATCGGCAACCTTTCGGGCACCGGCGGAACGATTATTGCTGCCGGCGGCGCGAGCTTCCGGACGCCGACATGGACTGCCGTCGGTGCTCTGGATTGCGATAATTGCCACGGCAACCAGGCGGGCAAAGCCTATCCGACGTATGCCAGCGGCGCTCCGGGCAGCGGCACGGAGAACAGCCACGTGACCCACGTGGAAGGTTCCGGCTACACCTGTAACTTCTGCCACGTCGCCACCACGATCTCGACGACGATCACGGCAGGAACGATGACCCTGATCCCCGGCGGCAGGCACCTGAACCGCACCGAGGATGTGGTGTTCGCCACCTACCAGTCCAAGTCGGGCGTGTACAACCCCGGCGCGAAGACCTGTTCGGCCACCTACTGCCACGGCGGCGGGACGCCGACGTGGGGCGCCAACGGGACGGTCACCTGCGGCAGCTGCCATCTGAACACCACGGGCGGCGACGTGAACGACTATACGTACAACAACGGCTCCCTGGCCCTGATCAGCCAGGCGGAATGGACCACGTCGGGCCACGGCCGCTCGGCAGCCTCGGGCAGCTATACGCAGACGCTCAACGGACCTGCCAACTTCCCGACCATGGCGGGCACGGGCGACCCCTGCCAGTACTGCCATACGACCGGTGTGACCCACGGTAACGCGACCAACATCTTCCGTTTGCGGAGCTTCACCAGCGGCTCCGTGCTCGGCATGAACCAGGTCTGCTTGAACTGTCATGAGACCGGGGCCACCGGCGTGAATCCCTTCAGCGGCACGAGCCAGACGGTAAACGGCGTAAGCAAGGTGGACAAGTGGCACTACGGGACGCAGCACTCCGCCGCGCTGAACGGCGGCCAGTTCTGCTGGGATTGCCATGAACCGCACGGCGACATGGGCATCGGCGCCCTGGGCCCGATCGCGATGATCCAGTCGCGGCCCGTCATGTCGTCCGACGCGACGACCGGCAAGCCGATGACCATCGTGTCCACGACGGTCACCTTCACGAGCCGGAGCGCTGGCTCCAGCTACGGCACGGCGACGGCGCCCTACGACAGGATCTGCAACGTCTGCCATACCTACAACCCGACGAACCCGAGCAAGATGGTCCACTACACGACCACGACTTCGGATAACCACAACTCGGGCACGGTCTGCACGAGCTGCCATAAGCACAGCGGCAACACGACCAATGACGGCGATGCCTTCAAGGGCGGCGCCTGCAACGGCTGCCACGGCTATCCTCCGATGGCCGGCGACGGCAACGCCTATATGATGGTGAACGGCGTGTCCGTGACGGTCTTCGAAGGCAAGGGCGGCTGGTCGGCGGCAACGGGCAGCGGCGGCCATAAGGCTCATATCGACCACCTCATCAGCCTGACGGGGTTAACGTTGAACCCGAGTACGGACAGCTTCACGGGTCCGAACGTGGCGGTGCTTTGCGGTACCTGCCACGACATGACGGTGGGCAACCACAGCACCGACGGCAACGGCACCCGGAATATCAACTTCAATTCCGGTCTGACGTATTCCTTCGGGACGGCTGTCCAGAAGTACAACGGCATCCCGGGTGTGTCCTCGACGGTTGCGCCGAAGACCTGCTCGAACGTGAGCTGCCACTATAAAGAATCGCCGCGGTGGCAGGATCCGGCGATCACGAACTAGATCTCCGGAAAACGCAAGCAGCCTGAACGATCACGGCACGAGGGTTCGACCCTCGTGCCGTTTTTTTATCTGCACTTGGAAGGGGACTTTTTATTCGTCGGTGCGTTTCCCTGGTGGTACAATCTCTTCAGCGACCACAAATTCAGGAGACACCGTGTGAAGAAAGGACCGTTGAGCTCTTCGACCGAAGGGGGACCATGTTCGAAATCGCCACGGACAACGGCGAGGTTCGGTTGTTGGTCGTGTCCGGGAAACCTCTCAACGAACCGGTTGCATGGTGCGGGCCGATCGTGATGAATACCGAAGAAGAGCTCAGAACCGCTTTCGAGGAATACCGGAATGGCACGTTCATCAAGAACCGCTGATTCGTTCACGGCCCTGGCGCTTGTCCTTTTCCTCTTCCCGCCGTATGCACTGGCTGCCGGGAAACCGGTCATCAAAGCGGATTGTCAGATCAGCGAACATCCCTGCACAAAGACCACCGACGGGTTGACTGCGACGCTCGAGATCACGCCGAGACCGGTCAGGGACATGCGGGAGCTGGTGTTCACGGTTTTTCTGTCCCAGGGCAGCAAAGCGGTTACCGATGCGAAAGTCGCTGTGGACCTGACCATGCCGGATATGATCATGGGACAGAACCTCGTGCGGATGGCGCACAAAATGCAAGGCATTTATGCGGGGAAGGGAGTGATCGTGCGATGCCCCAGCGGCAAAAAGCTCTGGAGGGCCGAGGTCCGGGCGCACCGCGGGAAGAAAACGATCGTCGTGCCGTTTCTGTTCGAGGTCCGATAACGGCGTTGGAGTCTGCATGGAGACAGGGTACGTTTTTGCTTTCACCACCGGCCTTGCCGGCGGGTTCGGCCACTGCATCGGCATGTGCGGGCCGCTCGCGGCGTCTTTTTCCGTTCAGGGGAAACGCTCGCCCCCTTCTGTCGTGATCGGCAGGCAGCTCCTGTATCATGCGGGCCGCGTAACCACCTATGCCCTGATCGGCGCTGTCATGGGATACGCCGGCTCCTTCGTGAATGTCGCGGGAAGTCTCATGGGCGTCCAGAACAGCGTCATGATCCTTGCTGGGGTGCTGATGGTCGCCATGGGACTCGGCATCGCCGGCCTGATCGGCGGCACGGCCTGGATCGAGCGTCACAACGCAGGCGTGCTCGGGGCGGCAAGACGCGTGATAGCGCATCCCTCCGGCCTGCGCAACTTTCCTCTCGGACTGTTGATGGGCCTGCTGCCCTGCGGTTTGTCCTATACATCCTTCATCGCTGCTGCCGGGACAGGCTCTCCGGTTTCCGGCATGATGTTGATGCTCGCCTTCGGCTGCGGCACCGTGCCCGCGCTCGCGGCCTTCGGCGCTGCTGCGGGGTATGTCGGATCTCGGCTGCGGGGCAGGGTTCAGCAGGCGGGAGGCCTGCTCGTCCTTGCCATGGGTTTGTACTACATCGTGAAGGGAATCAGGCTGTATGCCGAAATGTGACCACTGCCTGATCGAATTTCCCGAGCGCGATGCGGTGCATGACGAGATCAGGGGCGAGGCGCGGGTTTTCTGCTGCCATGGGTGCCAGGGCGTCTATCGGCTCATCCACGATGAAGGGCTCGATGATTTCTACCGCAAGCGCGCAGGCTGGCTGCCGGGACCGGTCTTGGAACAGACGATCGATCTCGCGGCATTCACCGGCAGCGTCCGGACCGTGGAAAAGGAACTTTGCGAGACGGATATCATGCTCGATGGCATTCGTTGCGCATCCTGCGTCTGGCTGAACGAAAAGGTCCTGGAACGTACGCCGGGCATTTTCTATGCCCGCGTCAACTATGCAACCCACCGCGCCCGCATCCGCTGGGATCCTGCGACCACGGGTCTGGCTGCAGTTCTCGGACGCATCACTTCCATCGGATACACACCCAAACCCTTTTCAGAACGCGCATACGAGGAGGAGCAGCGGAAGCTCAGCCGTGACCTCCTGATCCGATTCGGCACCGCCGCTTTTTTCTCCATGCAGCTCATGCTTTTCTCCGCGGCGCTTTATGCCGGCTACTTCCAGGGCATCGATCCGGCCCTCAGGAGCCAGTTCCAGTGGATCTCGCTGGCCATGACCACGCCGGTGCTCTTCTATTCCGGTTGGCCGTTCTTCGCCTCGGCTCTGCGGGGACTGCGCCACGGCGCTTTCACCATGGACGTGCTGATCGTGGCCGGGGCAGGGTCCGCCTACATCTACAGCATGTTCCAGATGGCTGCCGGCGGCGAGGTCTATTTCGATACGTCGGCCATGATCGTCACCCTCATCCTCCTGGGCCGATATATCGAATCAGGAGCGAAGCGCAAGGCATCGGAGTCGTTGACGCGTCTGTTGTCGCTCTCGCCGCCCGGGGCAAGGCTGCTCGAGGCGGGTCCGGACGGCAGCATCGCTGCCGCGCATCGGCGTATGACGACGATCGGATCGGTCAAGCCCGGCGACCTGGTCGAGATCCTTCCCGGAGAGCAGGTGCCGCTTGACGGCATTGTTGCCGACGGCGCATCGGAAGTGGACGAGTCGATGCTGACGGGAGAATCGCTGCCGGTGCAAAAGACGCCGGGGGCGGAGGTCTTCGGCGGCACGAGAAACCTCATGGGCAGGATTGTGTTCGAAGTGACGAGGACGGGAGACGAGACCGTTCTCTCCCGTATCGTTCGAGCGGTCGAGGATGCCCAGGCGCGTCGCGCGCCGGTCCAGGCGGCAGCGGACCGGTTCGTCGGATTGTTTGTCCCGCTTCTGATCCTGTCCGCTGTCGCCACGGCCGGTTTCTGGCTCTTCCGGGGGAGCGGGTTGTCGGCTGCCGTGATGCATGCCGTCTCGGTGCTCGTCATTGCATGCCCCTGCGCCCTGGGCCTGGCAACGCCGCTCGCAATCCTTGTCGGCACCACCTACGGCGTAAGCCGCGGGATCCTGATCAAAGGCGGCGATGTGATTGAACGGGCGAAGGATATCGACACGGTTGTCTTCGACAAGACCGGCACGATCACCGAAGGAAGGCCGCTGCTCGTGTATGCTCGCGGGATCGGGATCGATGACGCGCGGGCGATACGCCTTGCCGCGTCGCTGGAACGATATTCGGAGCATACCATCGGCAAGGCGATTGTCGAAGGGGCAAAGAGTGAAGAACTCTTTGCGGTGCAGGATTTCAGCGCAGCGCCGGGAGCGGGCGTTCGGGGAATCGTCGAGGGGAGCATGGTAAAAGTAGGGACGAGGGAATTCGTAAAGATTGGACGGGGAGAGGAATACGGACAAGGGGACAAAGAGACCCGGCGCCAAGGGGAAAAAGACAGACGCGGAGACACGGAGACGCGGGAATACCGAGTGCAAGACGGACAAGGCGACAATGCGACCAAGGGACAAGGCGAGAAGGGTCAAGAACTAGAAGGCCTCAGGGAAGGGGAACGGGCCGGAACGACGGTTGTCTATCTGTCGATGGACGGGATGCTTGCCGGCGTTTTCGGCATCTCCGATCCTGCAAGGCAGGATGCATCGGGAGTCGTGAAAACGCTGGAATCCACCGGGATGCATATCGCGATGATCACGGGCGATGCGCAGGGAACGGCGGAAGCGGTGGCCGAAAGGGTCGGCATAACTTCGGTTATGGGCAGGCGGACACCGGTGGAGAAGGCGGAAGAACTTCAGGCGCTTCGTTCCCGAGGCAGGCATACGATCATGGTTGGCGACGGGATCAATGATGCGCCTGCGCTGATCGAAGCCGACGTGGGCATTGCCGTCGGCAAGGCGACGGATATTGCCCTTGAGAGCGCCGACATCGTTTTGCTCAGAAACGACTTGCGCCTCGTGCCGCTCAGCATTGCCCTGGCAAAGAAGACCTATGCGGTGATCCGGCAGAACCTCTTCTGGGCATTTTTCTATAACATTGTCGCTATCCCGCTGGCCGTGACGGGCGTTCTCCATCCCATTGTGGCGGCCGGCGCCATGGCACTGAGTTCGCTCAGCGTGGTAGGCAATTCACTCCGGGCGAGGGTGAAGTAAAGAGAACGGCTTCCCTGAGTGCCTGTTTGCCCGTTTTTCCGCGCTGTGTTATGATAGACGCGAAATCTTCGGGATGAAAGCATGGATATCGTAGCCGCACACAATCTGGTCAAGGAATACGGCATCATCACCGCCGTGAACAATGTGAGTTTTTCCATCTCGCCGGGAGAGTGCTTCGGGTTTCTGGGACCGAACGGCGCGGGAAAGACCACGGTGATGCGGATCATTTCCTGTTTCCTGCCCCCTACCTCCGGCACCGTGACGGTTTTCGGCGTCGACGTGACGAGGGAGCCGAGCGCCATCAAATCCCGCCTGGGCGTTATGCCCCAGGAGGACAACCTGGACCCGGACCTGTCGGTGCTCGAGAACCTGATCGTCTACGCTCGGTACTTCGATATCCCGAAGAAGACATCCATCCCCCTTGCCAACGACCTGCTCGCCTTCGCGGAGCTTCAGGACCGCGGAAAGATGAATATCAAGGAGCTTTCGGGCGGCATGAAACGTCGTCTCATGCTCGCCCGCTCCCTGGTGAACACGCCGGAGCTTCTGATCCTGGATGAGCCCACCACGGGCCTGGACCCGCACAGCAGAAGGGCGGTCTGGGACAAACTGAACCAACTCAAGTTCCGTAACACCACGCTGCTCCTGACCACGCATTACATGGAAGAAGCGGAACAGCTTTGCGACCGGGTGGCGATCATGGACGCAGGCAGGGTCGTGACGATCGACACGCCGCAGAACCTGATGACCGAACACGGCGGCAACCTTGAAAATGTGTATTTGAAGCTGACGGGGAGGAACCTTGCGGATTAGTCGCGCATGGCGGGTCCTGCAACGGCACTGGACCGTCTATACAAAATTGTACAAGTCCAGCTTTGCGCTGAATTTCGTCGAACCAGTGCTCTACCTGGTAGCCATGGGCATGGGCCTCGGCGTGTTCGTGAAGGATATCAACGGCCAGTCGTACATCAAGTTCATCGGACCGGGCATCATCGCGTCGTCGTCCATGTTCGCGGCGGTCTATGAGTGCACCTACGGCACCTATATCCGCATGACCTTTCAGAAGACCTTCGACGCCATCCTGGCGACGCCGGTGAACATCGACGACCTGACCGCAGCGGAGCTCGTCTGGGCGGCGGTGAAAAGCGTGATCTACGGCCTGACCATCATGATCGTCGTTGCCGCCTTCGGGCTGATCGATTCCTGGCTGGTCATCCTGACGGTTCCCTTCATCTTTCTTTGCGGGCTCATCTTTGCCGAGGTCTCGATGATCACCACGGCGCTGGTTCCCGGCATCGATTCCTTCAGCTACTTCTATACGCTCTTCATGACGCCGCTCTTCCTGTTCTCGGGCATCTTCTTTCCCGTGGATACCCTCCCCAAGGCCGTTGCCGGCCTCGCCTGGTTCACGCCCCTCTATCATCTCGTGAACATCTGTCGCTCCTTTTCCGCGGGTCATGTGACGCCGGTTCTCGGCAGCATCGCCTGGATCACGATAGTCGCGGCAGCGCTTGCGCCGGTGCCGTTCCGGCTGATGCGGAGAAGGGTCATTGAGTAGACGGACAAGGGGACAGGCCGACAAGGGGAAAAGACACGAGAACGCAGGGACGCGGAGTAAATAAAACTCAAACGGAGCAGTTCACTATGTACTTGGTACTTTGTACATTGTACTGCAGTTATGATTTATGACACGGCACGCACCGGGCATCGGCTGAGCGTTGATCCCGGTCGAAGGCCTTGGCTGTCGGTCCGTGGCAGGTGAAACAGTCCTTGTATCCCAGGGCTTCGTGCATGCGCCGCATTTCGGGCTTCTTGCTGTGGCAGACATTGCATTCCGCGCGAACTACCGTTGGGAAAACGAGCAGTACCAAAAACTGCAGGATCAGGCTCATCGGCTTCATGTGCCATAGTACTCGATTCATTCGCTTGATTCTATGATGCCGGTCATAGAAGGACCGGGAGGGAACCTATGGACCTGTTGGAAGGCATTTACACCCGCAGGAGCATCAGGAACTATACGAACGAGCCGGTGATGCCTGAGGAGCTCCGCAAGATCATCGAGGCGGGCACCATGGCCCCTTCGGGGCTGAACAACCAGCCCTGGCGCTTCGTTACGGTGCGCGACAGGGAGAAGCTCGGCCGGCTCGCGAAGCTGACGAAATACAGCCATGTGATCGCCAAGGCTGCGGCATGCATCGTCGTGTTCATCGACAAGAACGCGATGTACAACGAGGTGAAGGACCATCAGTCCATGGGCGCCTGCCATCAGAACATGCTTCTGGCCGCCCATGCGCTCGGCCTGGGCGCGGTGTGGCTGGGCGAGATCCTGAAGAGCGCGAAGGAGGTTCGGGAATTGTGCGGTCTCCCTGAATCGCTGGAATTGATGGCGGTCATCGCTCTCGGCCATCCTGCGGGATCAGGCGGCCGGGCAGACCGGAAGCCGGTGGAGGAAGTGTTGCTCAAGGAAATATGAGAAGATCATTTGACGCGGATCAACGCGGATAATCATTGTTGAGGGTAAAGTCATCATTGAGATCAGGGCGGTGTCCGCTCTTTCAACGGTCCATGAGGTGCAATTGGTCAATTATTAATGGTATCAAAATAGAAAAGACATAAATAGCCGTCATTCCCGAGGCTTTAATCGGGAATCTGGTGTTAAACCATATCCCCGATAAAGACATTCGGGGATGACAGGCCAGGAAGAATCCAGATTATTATGAGACCGTTAATATCTGAAGGCCACGGGCATCCAGGTAGGACTTCTTGTTAATTTTGGAGAACATCTTAAGATCGTCCGGCGTGTCTTTACTTGCCCGGATCGATAAGATGTTGATCCGCGTAAATCCGCGTCAAAAGAGGTGTTCCTCTCTTGAAGCTTCCGCTCATAAATGCCGGGACCATGCTTCGTTTCGTCGTCGCCGCGATCATCCTCATGCTTCCGGCCTGCGCCTACTGGAAGCTCGCGACCACTCATTTCGAAAAGCCAACCTTCACCTATCATGGCATCGAGTCGGGTGAGGCTAGTCACGGTCAGATCAACGTCAACTTCCTCTTTACTGCGCACAACCCGAACGCGGCGGGGATCAGGAACGTCACCTGTTCGTTCGAGCTCTTCGTGGAAGGGAAGAAGTTCATGACCGGAAAGGACGTTCCCCTGGAAGTGAGCGGCCGGGGAGATACGGAACTCAAGGTCCCGGCAGCGATAGCTTACGCTGACATGCTCCCGGCCCTCGGGGCGGTCATCGATATCATCCTCTCCGGCCGGAAGACGATACCCGTCACGATCAACGCGGTCTTCTCCGGCAAGCCGGCGGTCTACACCGAGGCGGGGAGGGAAGAGCAGGTGTCGTTCGAGATACCGATGAACGAGACCGCCGATATCCCGCTGAAGCTCGACCGGAGATAGCTGCGCAATAGATAATGCTCAAAATGCATATTAATCGTTTACTGTTCTTAAAGAGAACAGGCAGTTAGCTCAAGCGACTTGACCGCGTGGTGATTTTCATGCTACCGTAGGCCGTACCGATACTATCTGGTTAGGTGCTGAACATGAGAACCGTTTGCCCGTCGTGCTCAACCGAAATCGACACTCCGTACATGATGTTAGGCGCTAGCGTTACGTGCAGTGCGTGCAAGAGTCTCGTCATTCCGCGGGTTGAGAGCGGCACGTTATTTCCGAATACCGGCTTTGAGATCACCTTTAGAGATTTCGTACAGCTGCTTACGTACGAGGCTTATCGGACGCAGGTGCTATCGGTAGTGAAGGAGTGGGAGCCGACGGTTGAGCACCTCACTGACATCGATGCAGAAATTGGTGCAGGAACTGCCCAAGAAAAAGCCTTAATAGTGATTCACAGGAAGATACAGGGAGATTCCGTTAAGCAGAACAAGTTGTATCAGACGGCAATGTCCTTATGGCGATAGAGCCCGCACCTAACACCGCGTTCCACGCCGACGCGCTTCGCAGCGTGTGAACTCGTCGTTATCCCTGAACTCAACAAGAGGTGCACCGTGCTCGATGCCTACTTCCGTCTGAAAAACCACAACACTACTATCCGCCAGGAGATTCTCGCCGGGATCACAACCTTCGTCACCATGGCCTACATCATCGTCGTGAACCCGAAGATCCTCGAAGCAGCGGGCATGCCCTTCGGCCCCTCCATGGTCGCAACGATCCTGACCGCCTTCCTCGGCACGCTGCTGATGGGGCTCTATGCCAAACGGCCCTTTGCCATCGCTCCCTACATGGGCGAGAACGCCTTCATCGCTTTCACGGTCGTGAAGGTCATGGGCTTCTCCTGGCAGCAGGCCCTGGGTGCAATTTTCATTTCCGGCGCCATCTTCGCACTGCTTACGGTCCTGAACATCCGCACCTGGCTCGTGAATTCTATCCCCGAGAAGCTCAAAATAGGATTCAGCGTTGGCATCGGTCTCTTTCTTACCTTCATCGGCCTGAACGAGACGGGCATGGTGAAGCTCGGCGTGCCCGGCGCGCCCGTGCATGTGGGCGTTTTCACCGATGCCACCGTGCTACTCGCCATTGCAGGGTTCCTCTTCACTGGCTGGCTCATGATCAAGCGCGTTCATGCGGCGCTCTTCATCGGCATCGCGGCAGTGACGGTCGCCGCCGTGGCGCTCGGCAAAGTGGAGCCGCCTGCCTCCCTCGCCGGCCTGCCGCCGTCGATCCTGCCGGTCCTGGGAAAGCTCGAGTTCTCGGGTCTGATCTCGGTCAAGGCCTTTCCCGTGATCCTGACCATGTTCGTCATGATCTTCGTGGATACCATGGGCACGCTCATCGGGCTGTCCATGAAGGCGGGGCTCCTGGACAGGAACGGCAACCTGCCGGAGATCGAGAAACCGATGCTTTGCGACTCCCTTGCCACCATGGCGGGAGCGTGTCTCGGAACGACGACCTCGGGCGCCTATATCGAATCCGCGGCCGGGATCGAATCCGGCGGGCGATCGGGCCTTGCCTCGGTGGTCACGGCCTTGCTCTTTCTCCTGGCGCTCTTCTTCGCGCCGCTCTTCACGATCGTCCCGCCCTATGCCTATGGCCCGGCGCTCATCATCGTCGGCATGCTGATGCTCTCGCCCATGCGGCACCTGGAATTCAACGATCTGACCGAGGTGATCCCTGCGTTCACCATCATCGTGCTGATGAGCTTCACCTACAACATCGGCATCGGCATGACCGCCGGGTTTGTGGTCTATCCCTTGATCAAGACGCTGGCGGGGAGGGGGAGGGAAGTGCCTGCGGGGCTGTGGGTGCTCGGAGCGCTGTCGCTGCTGTTCTTCGTGTTCTATCCCTATTGAAGTGCTTGACTGCTAACCATAAAATTGATAGTATATCTTATGCTAATTAACTATGGAGGTATCTTATGGCAAGAACTACCATAACATTGCCTACCGAGCTTCTGGAGGAGCTTATGGTGGAGCTCTCGGCAAAGAGCAAGACCGACGCTGTCATTCGGGCGATCCAGGACGAAATACGCCTGCGAAAGCGGGAAAAGATCCGGAGTATGGCCGGAAAACTGGCTTTTACGAAGAGCGCCGATCAACTCAGGCATGGAGACCGGAGAATTGGATAAGGTTCTGGTGGATACGTCTGTCTGGATTGAGTTCTTCAGAAAGAAGGACCCGTGGCATCGGGCTGTTGAGCAGCTCATGGATGAAGATCGCGTTTGCTGCACGGGACTGGTGCTGGCGGAGCTCCTGCAGGGCGCCAGGTCGGACCAGGAAATCGCCGTATTGAAGGATTTCATCCATGTCTTTCCCTTTTTCGCCGATTCTCCCCAACGCTGGACGGAGGCCGGAGAACTGTCCTATCGACTGCAGAGAAAAGGAAAAACTGCCGGACTGTCTGACTGTTATCTTGCAGCAATCGTGCAAGCGAATAATGCAATTATGCTCACCCGCGACAAACATTTCGATGCGATCAAGTCAGTAGTGCCCCTGCATCTCCTTGCCGTGAAATAGTCAAAACACCCACGTCACGCGATTACGTCAAACGTCACGTTAGTACTGCGATCTTAAGTCTTCTTTCCGCTCAGCAGCTTGTACACCGCAATGAAGTCCTCGTCCCCGAAACCCTCCCGCATTGCAAGCGCATAAAGCTCTTTTGCCGCGCTCATGCCCGGCAGGGCTGCGCCGGTTTCGAAGGCCGTTTCCGTGGCCAGGTGGAGGTCCTTGTGCATCCATCGGAGCGGGAACTCCACGGAATAATCGTCTGCCTCGAACTTCTTCCGTTTGAAGTTCAGGAAGGGCGCCATGACCGGCGAGGCAGCCAGGGTGTCGAAGATCGCCTGTTTAGTGAGGCCCACGGATTCTCCGAAGGCCAGGGCCTCGGTGAAGGACACCATGACCTCGCCGAGGAGGATGTTGTTCACCATCTTCATCGCCGATCCCATGCCGTGGCCGCCCATGGGGAACACGGCCTTGCCCATGCTCTCGAGGAACGGCCGGGCGGCGTCCACATCAGCTTTGTCTCCGCCTACATAGAAGAGCAGCTGCGCCTGCTCTGCCGGCCCTTTCGATCCCGCCACCGGCGCGTCGAGGAACCGGACCCGCCGCGCTTTCGCCTCGTTCGCCATGAGCTGGGAAAACGAGGGATTCACGGTGCTGCAGTCCACCCAGAGTGAATTGGGAAGCAGCGTCTCGAGGAACGAGTGCTTGCCCAGGAGCGCCACCTCAGCCACGGCGTCGGGCCTTGACAGCATGGTGAAGACGATGTTCACCCGGCTCCCGAGCTCCGCCGGTGTCTCGGCCCATGAAGCGCCCTGATCGAGAAGCGCCTTGGCTTTGTCCTTGGTGCGGTTATAGACCACGAGCTCGTGGCCTTTTTTTAAGAGGTTCGCGGCCATGCGGCTGCCCATGATGCCCATGCCAATGAATCCGATCTTCATACGCTTCCTCCTGATCGATCCTGAATCTTCAATCAATACCAATTGTACCGCATTGCCTGTTACGGAGCTTTCCGGACGCTGCAGGTGAATCCATTGCCGGAGAATGAAGCTCCGGTCTCGGTGAAATGCCAGTACCACTCTCCCATGATCTTCCGGTTGTCGATCGCCGTGCCCGGCAGGCCTGTGCGCGTGATGTAGGTCCATTTTCGGAAGGTGCGGGGCGGCGCGGCGGTCCTGATCGCGAAATTGCGGAAGTCCACGGTCCACCACCGGTAGGCAGGGCGCGCTTTGGGGAGGAACAAGAGAAGGAAAGAACTGCTCTTTCCCGCGCTGTAAATCACGGCATCACCGAAAAAATCCTCTCCCTCGCCGTAGATCACCTGGACAGCGGGGACGGGAGTGCTGAGCGGCCGGATGCCGACGGCCGAGACGGCTCCCCAGGCCAGCAGGCAGAGGAGCGCAAGGGCCGTGAGTATTTTTGCTCCAAGGGTCATAGTCGGGAGGAATACAGCGGCGGATCGGGACGTTCATCCGCCGCAGTGCCAGCCGGAATGCCGCGCCGTATCGCTACTTGATCTTCTTGATGAACTCCTCGACGGGAACGGCGGGAAGGCTCATCATCTGCACCGAGCCGCGGGCGCCGATAGCAACGGACATGTTCATGACCGTCAGAATGTCCGGCGCCTCGACGACGTTCAGGAAATCGTACTGGCCGAGCAGGGCATACTGCTTGTGGATCTTGACGCCCATGGCCTCGATCTCCTTGTTCACCTCCATGATCCGCTCCGGTTTCTGCTTGATCGTCCTGCGTCCTTCGTCGGTAAGGGTGCTGAGAATAATGAAGTGCGACATGCTCGGTCCTCCTTCAGAACGGCACGCGTGCCGATGGGTTCCCCGGCGAACCGGGACGATAAGAATATAGCATACCGGGACTTTCTCGTCATTCCTGAAATGCCGGCAGGCCTGCGGAAAAGGCACGGCTTTTTTGACATACCCATTTTTCTATGTTAGTCTAACACTATCACACGCACGGGAGCGCGCATGTACACAACCGGGAACATCACGAAGAACACCCTTGCCATGGTCCTTGCCGGCGGACGGGGCGAGCGCCTGAGCCCCATCACGGTCAACCGGTCGAAGCCGTCGGTGCCTTTCGGCGGAAAGTACAAGATCATCGATTTCGTCCTCTCCAACCTGTTCAACTCGGGCGTGCGGAAAGCCTATGTACTGACGCAGTACCAGGCCTATTCGCTTAAAAAACACATCAAGGAATCCTGGGGCAAGTGGACGGGATTGGGGGAATTCTACGACACGCTCTCGCCGGAAACAAGCAGCATGGGCGAGCAGTGGTACCGGGGAACCGCCGACGCTATCTACCAGGCCATGCATTTCATCGAACAGGCGGACGTGGACTGCGTGGCCATCTTCGGCGGCGACCACATCTACAAGATGGACATCTCCCAGATGGTCATGTACCACCGCATGAACAAAGCGGATTTGACCATTGCCGCGCTCGAAGTCGCTCCCGAGGAGGCCTCGCGGTTCGGCGTGCTCTGCGTGGACGACGAGTTCCGGGTCAAGACCTTCGTCGAGAAACCGAAGCATCCCGAGCCGGTTCCCGGAAGGGCCACCTGTTTCGCCTCCATGGGCAACTATATCTTCTCGAAGAGCGTGCTGATCGACATGCTGCACCAGGGCAGGAAACGCTTCGAGGACCTCGATTTCGGCAAACACCTGATCCCCATGATGCTCGACGAGGGCAAGAAGGTCTTTGCCTACAGTTTCTTCGACAACACGATCCCGGGCATGGAACCCCACGAACGGGGATACTGGAAGGACGTGGGGACCCTCGACACCTACTACGAAGCGAACATGGACCTGATCAGCGTGAGCCCCCAGCTGAACCTGTACAACTATCAATGGCCCATCCTCACGAACCAGGGAAACCTGCCGCCAGCCAAGACGGTTTTCGACAGCAACGGCAGGCGGGGCCAGAATCTCGACTCCCTGGTCTGCGGCGGCTGCGTGACCAGCGGCAGCGTCGTGCGGAGGTCGATCCTGGGGCCCTCGTGCCGCGTGAACTCCTACGCTACGGTCGAGGACTCGATCCTCTTCGAGAACGTGGAGATCGGCAGGCACGCAAAGATCCGGAAAGCGATCATCGACGACAACATCTGCATCCCCGAAGGCATGGAGATCGGCTACGATCTCGAGGAAGACCGGAACCGCGGCTGTTTGGTGACGGAGAGCGGGATCGTGGTAGTCACAAAATAACCGCTGCCCAGAGCTTCCCATGCTCGCAACGACAGCAAAAAGACTTTTTAAGCAGAAGAGGGGCGGGTTTGAAACCTGCCCCTTCGCTTTTTAAGAGAGCTCGGTCGATGCCCGCCGTTGCTGCATGAATCGTCGGAAGATCCAGCAGAACAAATAGGCAACGCCTCCGCCCAGGAACGCTCCCGCCGCGATGTCCGAAGGATAGTGCACGCCCAGGTAGGGCCGGGAGAAGGCGATCAGGACGGCGAGGCCGACCGGATAGAGGCGCCAGACGATGGAAAGAAACGAGCGCGTCAAAACGAAGAGCGGCACAGCGGCTGCAAAGGACGTTGTCGCGTGGCTCGAAGGGAAGGAGAAGGATGATGGGCAATGGACCAGAAGCCGCACGTTATCCAGGCTCGCGCAGGGGCGCGGACGGCCTGCGAACTCCTTCAGCCGGTCTCCGATGCTGTCGGCCAGGGGAAAGCTCAGGAATGCGATGACAATGGGAGCGACGGCCCACAAGAGATAGGTGCGGCCGGTATCATCGCGGGTAGTCGCCCCCCGGTAGATGATATAGGGAAGCAGGGGCAGGACCAGCAGGTAGCCCTGAAAGGTCAGGACCGGCATGAGCAGGTCGAAGACGGGATTCGCCATGCTGTGATTTATGACGTTGAAGATAAGAGTGTCCATATCCAAGATCGCGATCCTGCCACGAAGAGACCAAGACCCAAAGAAAGACTGTACTCGATGTTGCCGTGAAGGTGTTAAGAGATTGCTTGAACTCGTTCTTAAAATGCTGCAAATCTTTATCCGCCGATTCGTCATTCCGGCTTATACGGAATCGTTCCCTGTTTATGAACGACGTGGCCCATACTTTGTGCCTTGGCGTCTTCGTGGCCGGACGTTGGTCCTTTTTATGGATCGAGGCGCCATTCCGGCGCAGTTATCGCATAGAGTTCCTGATCGGTGACGGTTCCTTCCTTGATCGCGCTTTCGCGGAGCGTGCCTTCCTTTCGGTATCCCGCTTTCTCGAGCACGCGGACCGACGCCCGGTTGAATGCGAAAGGCGCCGCGTAGAGCCGGTGCAGTTTCACGACGGTGAATGCGTAGGTCGTGATCTCGCGTAGCGCTTCCGTCGCCAGGCCCCTGCCCCAGAACCGTTCCCCCAGCCAGTAGCCCACCTCGGCGGAGAAACGCTCCACATCCTTGCCCGGGGCGATGCCGATGCCGCCTGCAGCTTCATCATTCACGGTGATGGCGAAGTTCAGGACCGGGTCCTCGTCACGGACGGAAGCAAGCCAGTCCTTGGCATGCCGCGGCGTGTAGGGATGGGGGAAACGGTCGCGGAGGTTCCGCCAGACCGCGTAGTTGTCCGCGTTCCTGACGATGGCGTCAAGGTCCGACCGGCGCCACGGCCGGATCACCTGCATGCGGGGAAGCGTGTTCATCGGGGAGTGCATTGTACCAGATTTGCTCGCGTCGAGACAGGCGGTTTTCACCGAGAAAGCGGCGTCGGAAGTCAACCGATCTGGAAGCAGCGCATGGAGATCGATGCGTGCTGGAACCCTTCATGCGTGAACGTGAGCGGTTCTCCCTGTTCGCGCAGGGCGATGCTGTAGATCAGCGGGAGGTAGTGGTCCAGCGTCGGCACCGCCAGGGCGGATGAGGCAAGTTCTTCGTACCCCACAAGGGAAGTATCGTTCCGGCTGATGAGGGCGGTTTTCACCTCCTCGTCGAATTCCAGAGCCCAGTCGAGCGGCTCGGCGTCGACGTTCTCGAAGTCGATGATGCCCAGGTTGTGCACGATGTTGCCGCTGCCGATGATCAGCACGCCGCGGTCCCGGAGCGGAGCAAGCTCCTTGGCGAGCTCGTAGTGGTGACGGAGGGGCTTGGGGTTCCAGTCGTTGAAGGTGTAATCGAGGCTGAGCTGGAAGACCGGGATGTCCGCCCGGGGAAAGAGATGGAGCAGCACGGACCAGGTACCGTGGTCCAGGCCCCAGTCGAGCCTGCAGCCCACCGGCGCTTTCCTGACCAGACCGGCTGCGAATTCCGCCTCGTCGGGAGCGCCGGAGCAGGGATAGTCTTTCGTGTAAAGCTCCCGAGGAAAACCGTAGAAGTCGTGGATGGTCCGTGGCTTTTCCATGCAGCCGACAAAGGTCCCGTCGGTGAGCCAGTGGGCGGAGATCGACAGGATCGCGCGCGGCCGCGGCAGCCGCTTCCCCCAGGCGGCGAGGCTGCGGGTGAAGCGATTGTCCGAGACGATGTTCATCGGCGAGCCGTGGCCGACGAAGAGCACCGGCATCTTTTCGCCCATGGTCAGCCCTCCTGGAACAAGTATACCAGCGATCAGTTGCGGAATCCTGAACCGGGGAACTGCGAAGGGGAGATGGACCCCCAAAAGCCTCTCACAGGAATATCACCGCAAAGGCGCGAAGTGCGCGAAGGAGTTCGAAAAGGATGGGTAACGAAAAAGAAGATGATGAGACGGACACGATCCGATAAACGCAGAAGGATGATCCGGCGGCCTTCGCTGGAACGTCGGGGAAATTCAATTGACCGCTTCCCGCAAAAAGACTTATCATTTCCTCATGCATGCGTGGTTCGGAAAAATGCTGTTCGTCGACCTCTCTTCGCGAAGGATCGAAACACGAAAAATATCATCCGAAGTGCTGGAAGCCTGGCTCGGCGGGAGAGGGCTGGGCGTGCATCTCATGCGCGAGACGATCGGCTTCGATGCCTTTGACGAGCGCATGCTGATGCTTTTTTCCGTGGGACCGCTCTGCGGCACCGCCGCGCCCACGTCCTCGCGCCTTTCCGTGGTTTCCCGCTCCCCGCTGACCGGCACGATCTTCGACTCCTCGGTGGGCGGACATTTTCCGTTCAAACTGAAGCAGGCGGGATACGATGCGGTGGCGATCGCGGGCAGGGCAGCGAGTCCCGTGTATATCGAGATCATCGAGGACCGCGTCACGATCCGCGATGCGGCGGCGCTCCGGGGCAAGGGAACGGGCGAGGTGAACCGGATCCTGGAGAAGGACGGGCTTGTCGCCTGCATCGGCCCGGCAGGCGAGAACCGGGCGCGGATGGCGAATATCATGATCGGCGGGGCGAACTGCGTGGGCAGGGGCGGCATGGGCGCGGTGATGGGCGCGAAGAACCTGAAGGCCATCGTGGTGAACGGCTCGAAGAAGCCCTCCCTTGCGGATCCCGCCTTGTTCAAGAAGGCTCATGACGATGTGATGCGGCTGCTCCGCGCATCGCCGGTGGTAATGGGCGAGCTGGGCCTCGCCGAGTTCGGCACCGGCGCCCTCGTGGACATCATGGAAGAGCGTCGCATGGCGCCGACGGAGAATTTCCGCAAGACCGTTTTCTCCGGCGCCCAGGCCTACTCCGGTCCCGCGATCAGGAAGCGCTACGGATCGAGGAAGGAAGGCTGCGCGGTCTGCCCCATCCAGTGCAAGAAGGTCACGTCCTGCGGCAGGCCGATCCCGGAATACGAGACGCTCTCCCATTTCGGCGGCCTGAACGCGAACGATGACGTTGAATCGATCATCAAGGCCAATCTCCTCTGCAACACCCTGGGACTCGACACCATCTCCACCGCAGCGACCATCGCGGCTTACGGCGAGGCGCGCGGAGCGTTCCTCTCCGGCGACGCCATCCTGGACATGATCGCCAGGATCAGCAGGCGGGAGGGGGAAGGCGATGCGCTTGCCGAAGGATCGAAGCGGTACTGCGCATCAATCGGAAAGCCGGAGCTCTCGATGAGCGTCAAGGGGCTGGAGATCCCGGCCTATGACCCCCGCGGATCCTACGGCATGGCGCTTGCCTACGCAACGTCGAACCGCGGCGCCTGCCATTTGCGCGCCTATCCCATCAGCCAGGAGATCCTGCGAAAACCCGTGGCAACGGACCGGTTCAGCTTCGACGGCAAGGCACGGCTGATCAAGATCTGCGAGGACACGAACGCAGTGGTTGATTCGCTCTCGGTCTGCAAGTTCGCCTTCCTCGGCGCGTCGGTGGAGGAATATGCCCAGATGCTTGCAGGCGCCTCGGGCGTTCCCTTCACCGGCCAGGGCCTGCTCAAGACCGGTGAGCGGATCGTGGACCGCGAACGCGAGTACAACGGGCTGAACGGATTTACGGATGATGACGACCTTCTTCCTGCCCGATTCTTCACTGATGACGGTTCATCGGGCGAAGGCATCGAGATCACAAAAATCGACAAAGATCGGTTTCGGGAAGAATTGGAGAGGTATCATAGAATAAGAAGCGGCGAACATGCTGGCAAGCCTGCAGGCTGACAAGCCGATCGGAGGACAAGCCTCCAGGCTGGCCGGCCCGCAGCGGGAGCGCGAAGGGGAAGGAGGAGGCCATGAAACGTGCTGATCTCGTTGTTGACCGGTTCCTCGAAGGATTCTCGTGCGCGCAGGCCCTGCTGTCCGTGTACGGCGAGGGGGCAGGACTGGAGCGTGACACGGCGCTTCGTGTTGCCGGGGCCCTCGGCGGCGGCATGGCCCAGACCGGCGGGACCTGTGGCGCCGTGACCGGCGGCCTCCTGGTCATCGGCCTTGCGCACGGCAAGGTGCGGCCCGATGACGCCGCCGCGAAGGAGCTCACCTACGGGCTGGCGCAGGAGTTCATGGACCTTTTCAAGAAGCGGAACGGCACGCTCGTCTGCCGCGAGCTTCTGGGCTGCGATGTCAGCACGCCGGAAGGACGAACGTTGGTAGCGGATCAGAAATTATACACCACGCGCTGTCCGCGCTTCGTCATCGATGCCGCAGAAATCCTGGAGGACCTGCTGCGCCGGTGAGGCAGGACATCTCTCGCAAAGCTCGCAAGGGTCGCCAAAAAAGCAAAGCTCCTTATCTGTCATTGCGAGGAGAGTAAGCGAGGAAGCAATCTCGTAGTTGGTTGGTGGTTATCCGCCGTCAGCCGTGTCCCCATGCTGTGATCCGTGTCAATCCGTCTTTATCCGCGTCCCCTCCCTATTCCTGTCTCGATGTCATCGTGGCAACAGGAACTTCTCGGATCATGCGGCCTTCCCTCGGTTCGCCGCAACGAGTTTCAGGACCAGCAGCGCCCAGGGGATGCTGTGATAAACGAGATCGAACCGGTCGATCCCCCTGGTCAGGGTGCCGTTCATGAGCATGACGAGCTTTTCCCAGATATGGGGAGGATTGAACGGCGCAAGTCCCAGGGTCAGGCATCCCAGGATGACATAGCTCCACGGTAGTTTGTTCAGCACGCCCATTTCTCCCTCCCTGTCGGCGAAACCTCGTAGACGTCGCGGTCGCGTTTTTTCTACCTTACCACAATAAGGCTGCCCGGTCGAGCACAGGCCTCTTCCCCTCGTGCTATACTATAGATACAAGATAACAAAGCACCTGTATTGGAGGTGGACCTATGTGGCTCAAGATCGTTCCCGATATCGAACTGAACATGGAAGTGCCGCTTCAGGGCGTAGATGAGAATACCCGCGATTACGACGTGCAGCTTTACGAAAAGGTCGTTCGCGATGCCTTGATTGAGAAACTGAAAAAGGTCTTTGCCGAGGAAGACATCAATGTGTACGCCGTGGATGTCGGCATCGCGCGGGAAAAGTATGTGAATGTGAAAGTTGCGTGAAGAGGGGCGAGACACCTGCGGCTGCATGTGTTGCAAGGGTTTTGACGCGCGGCGCGCAAGAGTGCGTTTGGGGCGAATATTCATGCCTTGAACTTTCTGTACTTCTTTTGTTGGACATTTCCTCATTTATGAGCCATTCGTTTTTCCGTCATTTACCATTCATCCTTTATTTCTTTCTCGTGTCAAAATATATTGCATTGCCTCGCATTGCGCGGCACGCAGACACAGGAGCAGCGCTTTCCTATGGAAACGTTGAGCGGTTGCAGAGTGCAACACGATAGCGAGTGCGTTTATCCCCGGCCGCCGACACAGTACGGGGTAGTGCATTATACTTAATAGATAGAGCTTCAATTATCCATTCAGCGAAGCTCAATAAAGCAATCAAACGGAGGACAGTTCCATGGAGAGATTGAGAAAGAGATACGGTGTGATCATAGCGGCGATCATCGCTGTGATGGCGGCTTACGCGGTGTGGGGGATCAGTCCCGCGCCTGCAAAGGAAAGAGCGGTTTCCGCAGAATCGAAAACGTTCCTGAACAAGATGAGCAACGCCCTGGCCGAAGTGGCTGAAACGGTAAAACCGTCGGTGGTCAACATATCGACGACCTCGACGGTGACCGTCGATAGCAACCCCTTCGGCGACATGTTCAATGATCCCTTCTTCCGCCGTTTCTTCGGCGATCAATTCGATCATCCCGGCGGTGGCGGCAAGCAGAAATTCAAATCCTCGGCCCTGGGATCGGGAGTGATCGTGTCCGAGGACGGTTATATTCTGACGAACAATCACGTGATCAAGGACGCTGACGAAATCAAGGTGCTTCTGACGGACAAGCGCGAGTTCAAGGGCAAGGTGGTCGGATCGGACCCGAAAACGGACCTCGCAGTGGTCAAGATCAACGCCAAGGGGCTTCCGGTGCTTCCCATTGCCGATTCCGAGACGCTCAAGACGGGCGATATCGTCTTTGCCGTGGGCAATCCCTTCGGCCTGAACCAGACGATCACCATGGGCATCGTGAGCGCCGTGGGCAGGTCGAACGTGGGGATCGCCGATTATGAAGACTTCATTCAGACCGACGCGGCGATCAATCCCGGCAATTCGGGCGGCGCGCTGGTGAACGGGGAAGGAAAACTGGTGGGTATCAACACGGCGATCTTCTCCACCAGCGGCGGCTATATGGGGATCGGTTTTGCCATTCCGTCGAACATGGCGCATACCGTCATGGACAGCATCATCAAGAACGGCAAGGTGATACGCGGATGGCTCGGCGTGAGCATCCAGAACCTGACCCCCGACCTGGCCGACCACTTCGGCATCAAGTCCGGCGAGGGCGCCCTGGTCTCCGACGTGATGAAGGACAGCCCCGCTGAGAAGGGCGGCATGAAGCGGAGCGACGTGATCGTGAAGTTCAACGGGAAAGCGGTGACCAATGCCACGACCTTGAGGAACATGGCTGCGGACACCCCGCCCGGAAAGAGCGTGGAGATGGCCGTAATCCGCGACAAGGCTGAAAAGACCTTGACGGTGACGCTGGGCGAGATGCCCGGTCCGGCCAAGGCCGCGGTGAAAACCGAGCGGGAGAACGTGCTCAAGGGCGTTGCCGTTCAAGAGCTGACCCCGGAGTTGCGGAGCAGGATGCACATCCCTGACGAGGTGAACGGCGTGCTCGTGAGCGCCGTGGCGGGGGACAGTCCCGCATCCGGGCTGGTACGGCGGGGCGATGTGATTCAGCAGTTGAATCAGCGGGATATCGGGACGGTCGCCGATTTCGAGAAGGCTGCGGGAAGCATCAAATCGAAAGACACCGTGCTGGTGCTGATCTACCGCGAAGGCGGTTCGGTGTTCCTGACGATCAAGCCCTGAACGCGCACCGCAGCGACGAATCGATGCATCCCCTCATCCGTTCCGGGTGAGGGGATTTTTTTGTTGCTGCTGCAGCCGGTCCAGGAGATCGAAGTAGGCCTGTCTGCAGCGGTTCTCGGCATCGGCCATCCTGGCAAAGGCCTCGCCGAAACCGGTCCTCCCGGCGGCAAAGATCCCGTGGCCATAGACGATGCAGACGCCCTGGCCGGCGATCGCCTGCGGCACGGATTTCGCCAGGCCGCCGGTTCCCGTTTCCCCCGCGACGACGGGGATGCCGGCCACGGACCGCTTCCGGTCGCAAAACCGGTTGCAGTCCTTGACGGCGCAGTCCTTTTCCTCGCAGAACATGGACATAATCACGCTGAACTTGGGATGGCCGTGCAGGATGGCCCGAAAATCCGTTGCCCGGTAGATCGCCCGGTGAGCGGGAAGCTCCGAGGATGCGGAGAGGCCGGCGGTGGACGAGTAGTCGAGGGGCACCGGATCGATGTGGCCTTCCAGCTCGTCAAGCGACGATGCCGTCTGGCTGATATGGATCGTCGTTCCGTCGAAGTAGCTGATATTGCCGAAAAAGGAGTCCACGAAGCCCTTTTCCACCGTATACCTGCCGACGCGGCAGATTTCGCCGCGGATCGCATCGCGGATAGGCGGAAGCTCGCCGCTGAAGGAAAGACCGGACAAATCGGATTCCTTCAGCCAGTTCCGGCGAAAATCCGCGAAGGCTTCACGCTCGCCGGGAAACCGAAACCCTTCGGTCAACAGATCCAGCAGGTACTTGACGAAGGTGGTGTGGAAGATGGTGGAGAACCCGATGAAGGCCTGCTCCACGGTGACCGCGCCGGTGGCGACAACGCCCAGATCCTCGATAATGACCGCTTTTCGCTCCTTGAGGCTCTCGATGATCAACGGCGCACGTCCGGCCGGCGGACGATCCTCCCAGTCCGAACGCCTGATAAAGGGGATGTCATGCAGGAACACGCGGGTCTCGCTGTCGTTGGGCACGAGCTTGCTGTTGGCGGGGCCGGCGCGGCGGATCAGGAGGTCGGCAAAGGGAAGGCTGGTTCTGGCAAAGCAGATCGCCGTGATGTCCAGGCCGCCGAAGACCTGGGTGAAGAGCGGCGTCCACTCGTCCTGGGCGCTGGCGGTAACCGCATCATCGAGCCGGAAGAACCGGATGCTTGCGGGATCTGCAGTCCCGTCGCGCAGGAGCTTGGCGGTGTATTTGGCGAACTGATCGGTCATAATTCCGTGCTCCTGTAAACGAAGAAATCCTCCGTTTCATGGTGCAAGATATAAGAGCTCTCGATAATGTCCGAAAAAAGCCGCAGTGCCGTCCCTTCCTTGGGAATGATCAGGTACGAGACGTTGTCAACGAATGTCGGTTTCCGGTAGTAGCGGGTCGCGATCGCCCAATCGATTGAAATATGGCTTCGATCCATGAGGGGAAACATGAGATGTTCCGGCACCATGACGGTTTCCAGCCGCTGCGGCTCGGGAAGAGCATCGCTGATCTCGATGATCTGCCGCAGATATTCGGGACGGATCTGCTGCCTTCCCGTGAGGATCCCGAAATGGTAGGAGAGCGAAGACGCGTTCAGGCCTCCGAGTGCGGGGAGGCCTGTCATGATGGCCGCCGAGAGGACGATTGAGTAAGCGAGCGTCCGGGCGGAAAGCAGCAAAGCTCCTTCTTGTGCGCGCTGTGCCAGGGCGATGGCAAGGGTGATAAATAGCACCGGAGGAATGATTGTATGACCCCAGAGCCAAGAAAGCGCCGACCCGTAGACGACCATGTCGATGAGCGTCCGTGCCGCAATCAGGGCTGCAGTGAAACCTACGAAATAGATGGCCGTGCGGCGGTTGCCGATCACTGGCATGAGGAAGGGGGCCAGGGGAAGAAGGTAGAGCAGTGAAACCACAAGCAGCGACGGCAGCACGGGCAGCGAGGGAGCGTGAAGGTTCACGCTCACGTGCTGGTATTCGTTCCGCTGTCGGTAGAAAAAAAGGACCGCCAGCGAAAGCGCGCTGGCAGCCAGATAGGTCACTGCTATAGAAAGGACGTGTCGTCTGTCCGGCCAGACGGAACCGTACAGGAATCGGTAGCTCATCAGGAGCCAGAGGAAGAGAGCAGGCAGGAGCGGGATGTACTCTTCCTTCGTCCAGACGATGAAGAGCATCGAGAGGATCGTGGCGGGCGCATTGCGGGCGAAGAATGCCATTGCCAGGAGCATTAGTCCCGGCGCCAGCAGGCAATCGGGCTGGAACAGGAACTTGCCATACCCGAGCGCGCATTGGAGCACGAGGGGATGGCAAAGATAGGCGAGGGCGAGGGCGACGGAGAGTGTCGGTCCCGCAGGATCGTTCGTGGCGGCGAAGAGACGGCGCATGAAGCGGTAGAAGACGAATGCGGAGATGAACCAGCTGAACAGACCGGCATAGAGCAGGACGAGCGGCGAGCGAAAGACCCCGACAGCGGGAGCAAGGAGATAGAGCGTGAGGTATGCGTGGTTGCCGAAGAGATGTTCGAATACCGGCCCTTCCCAGGCGCCGTAACCGTCAATAAAGTTCCGCAGTGCTGAATAGTAATGAAAACCGTCGCCGGTGAACGCGCCCCGGAAGTAGGACGCTGTCACCAGTGCCCCGAGGACAAGGAGGAAGAAAATGCCGGTAAGAAGGGCGGCCGGCTGTTCGGCGCCATCGCGGTTGTGTGATCTATATGTCGGCGGAGGTTCGATCATGTCAGCCGAGAGCCTCTGCGGCGACCTTCTCCAGGGAAATGCCGTACCGGCTTTCGATGTGGTCAAAGAGGGCGCGAACCCGGCGGTGAGACCGGTCCACGGTAGCGAGGAATAAGGGATTATGGGGATAGCGCCTGGCGAGGGAGGCGAAGCGCGCGTCGATGGTCGTGGGCCGGTCGAGCTCCACCACGCTGTCGATCACGGGAATCATCCGCTCTTCGAGCGTGCGGGGAAGGAAGTCCCGGTCCGGAAGGCCGAATTGCAGGGCTTCCCGGCGCGAAAGGCCGCACTGAATGTGGCAGACGCAGACGAACGCTTCCCGGTGATGGCCGAGGGAGGACAGGAACCGGAAACCCTCCACGCCATGCAGGACGGGATCCTGGGTCTTGTGCCTGCCGATGTCATGCACCAGCGCGGCCACGCGCAGGAATTCCCGATCCACGGGGCTGCGATCAGCCAGCAGCTCGCCGGCCCGTTCGGCAACCCGCGCGGCGGCGCGGCAATGGCGTGTCCACAGCGCATCGCCGCCAAGGCGGTCAACAAGCGCGAGCGCTGCGGGGAAGGAGAGGCCCGTGCCGGGATGCTCTTCTTGAAGGAGCGGATTGTTCATTCTGTGACGTCAGCTTACCATATACATTGCCGGCGGGGCAATGCTATAATCCGACCGTGTTATAATCTGGGCAAGGCCTTGCACACGAAAGGATCTCCCATGAAAGATTACGATGTCATCATCATCGGCTCCGGCGCAGGAGCGAACCTGATCGGCGACGTGCTGGAACACAACCGCACGCTTGCCCTTGTCGACAAGGGACCCGCGGGCGGCACCTGCCTGAACACGGGCTGAATTCCCACGAAGCTCTTGGTCTATCCGGCGGATAGACTGATGGAGATCCGGGAGGCGGGCAAGTTCGGCATAACCGCCGAGATCGGGAAGATCGATTTCCGGGCGATCATGGAGCATATGGCAGCCCACGTGCGGAAGAGCCACGACCCCATGCAGAAGGCGCTCGACGAAGCCGAGGATTTCGATTACTACGGTGGCGAGGCCCAGTTCACGGGAGAGTCCGTTCTGTCCGTGAAGGGGCAGGAGATCCGGGGGAAGACGATCATCATCGCCGCCGGCGCCCGGCCCCTGGTCCCGCAGGTGAAGGGCATCGAGACCGTCGAATACCTGACCAACGAAAGCGCGCTCCGTTTGACCGCGCTGCCGGAGAGCATGGTCATTATCGGCGGCGGGTATATCGCCGTGGAGTTCGCCCATTTCTTCGAAGCCATGGGCACGAAGGTGACGATCGTGCAGCGCAACAAGCAACTCGTTCCCGAGGAGGAACCGGAGGTGGCGGAGCTCCTGAAAAAAGCGCTGTCCCGGCGCATGAAGGTCTATACGGATACCGAGGCGGTGGAAGTGAAACAGAGCGGCCCGGTCGTGACCGTCACGGCAAGGGAGCGATCGGGCGGCAAGCAGATCGAGATCACGGCGGGCCGCCTGCTGCTCGCCGCCGGCAGGAGGCCGAACTCCGACAACCTCATGGTCGAGCGGGCGGGCATCAAGACCGACGCGAAGGGGTTCATCGTGGTCGACGAGTTCTACGAAACATCGAAGAAGAATATCTGGGCCTTCGGCGACATTATCGGCAAGAAGATGTTCCGGCATACGGCGAATCACGAGGCCGAGCTGGTGTTCCACAACGTCACGCACGGAAAGAAGTCGCGAATGAACTATCTCACCGTGCCGCATGCGGTCTTCTCCTGGCCCGAGATCGCCTCCGTGGGCCTCACCGAAGCCGAGGCGGTCAAGATCATGGGCAAGGACGAGGTCATGGTCGGCAAGGCGCAGTACACCGACGTGGCCCGCGGGGAGGCCATGCGCGAGACCGAGGGCTTCGCCAAAGCCGTGGTGCACAGGAAGACAGGCAAGGTGCTGGGGTACCACATCATCGGGCCGCAGGCGTCGGTCCTGATCCAGGAAGTGGTGAATGCCATGGCCAACGACGGGAACCTCTGGTCAGTCGCCAAGGGCATCCACATCCATCCTGCGCTGTCCGAGGTTGTGCTGAAGGCCTTCGGCAAGCTTCGGCCTGTGGGAGAAGAGAAGGAACATCACCACCATCATCACTGATGATGTGAACGACGCAAGTACGTCGTTTCGAACGGAAACGGAGAACCACCGGTGAAGAACATCCTGAAGACCCTCTGCATCATCTGCTTCCTGCTCGCCCTCCTGACGGCTGCGGCGACGGCTGCCGAGACGGCCGCAAACGCAGCGGGAGGCGCTCCGTCCACATTTCCCACGCTTGGCGAATATCTGGGCGATATCCCCCAGGATATGACCGGCGGCACGGCGACGATATTCTCCCGCGAGAACGTGCCGCTTGCCATGATGGGAGCCGCGGCAACGATCGTCGCCTTCACCATCGACCGGGATACGCAGTCCTATTTCCGCGACACGAAGCCGCTCGGCAGCAAGTACAAGACGGGCAACAAGATCGGCGAGGGAACGACGCTTGCCGGCGTCGTGGTCGGCATGTTCGCCGTCGGCGAGATCGCGGGGAACGTGAAGCTGACGGACACGTCGGTTGCTTCCGCCGAGGCAGGGGCGGTCGATCTTGTGGCCACGGAAGCGATCAAGTATGCCGCGCACCGGAAGCGGCCGAGCGGGTCGAACAACATGTCCTTTCCGTCCGGCCACACCTCGGGCACGGCCACGCTTGCAGCGACGATCTCCGAGATGTACGACTGGAACCCTTTCGTTGCCGTGCCGCTCTATGGGATCACGGCGTTCGTAGGCGCGTCGCGTATCCAGTCCAACCAGCACCATCTCTCCGATGTGGTCGCCGGCGGCGTCCTGGGGACGATCATCGGCAAGAGCTACGCTTCGTACTTCAAGAAGAAGCGCGCAGGAAGGGGTCGTGCGGTCGCGATCATGCCCTATGTCGACGGCGATGCCAAGGGCGTCATGGCGTCCCTGGACTTCTGATCAAGCCAGTATTTCGTTGACTTTACCTGCTGCTCCATGGTATAAACATCCGCTTTTGCGGGATTTGGTTTCGAACACTTGATCCCCCTCGGTCCCCCGGAAAGAACGGGCGGCGCAGGGGGATTTCTATTGGCGAAAACGAATTTTGCCGAAAGGCGTGAAGACGCCAAATAAACCGTCGTCTGAACTGGGTTACTTCGGGCCTTGGTGTCTTCGTGGCAGACTGCTCGAACTTGCGGCTTATCAGAAAGGTAGAACATGAAACGGGAGAATCTCAGAAACATCGCCATCATCGCCCACGTGGACCACGGCAAGACTACGCTCGTGGACATGCTGCTCCGGCAGAGCGGCACGTTCCGCGACAACGAGCGCGTCGCCGAGCGCGTGATGGACAACATCGATCTGGAGCGCGAGCGCGGCATCACGATCATGGCTAAGAACACCGCGGTCTCCTACAACGGCGTGAAGATCAATATCGTGGACACGCCGGGCCACGCGGACTTCGGCGGCGAGGTGGAACGGACGCTCAAGATGGTGGACGGCGTGCTCCTGCTCGTCGACGCGTCGGAAGGCCCGCTGCCGCAAACGCGCTTCGTGCTGAAGAAGGCCCTGGAGCTTGGCCTGCCGCCCATCGTAGTGATCAACAAGATCGACCGGCCCGACGCGCGGGTGCAGGAAGTGGTGAACGAGGTCTACGACCTCTTCATCGACCTCGATGCGAACGACGTGCAGCTCGAGTTCCCCATCGTCTACGCCATCTCGCGCGACGGCGTGGCAAAGCTGAATATGGAAGATGAGGCGAAGAACCTGCAACCGCTCTTCGACCTGATCGTGAAGACCATCCCGGCGCCCGAGGGCGACGAGACGGCAACGCCGCAGGTGCTGGTCACGAACATCGACTACAACGACTACGTGGGCCGGCTCGCCGTGGGCCGCGTCATTGCCGGAACGATCAAGCAGGCGCAGTTCGTGGGCATCGTGGACCATGCCGGCCAGGTGCGCAAGGTCAAGATCACGAACCTCTACCAGTTCCAGGGCCTGAAGCGCGCGGACGCGGAGAGCGCCACGGTCGGCGACATCGTTTCCATCGCGGGCATGGAGGGCGTGAACATCGGCGACACGATCACCGATCCCGAGAACCCGAACGCCCTTCCGCGCATCGCCGTGGACGAGCCCACGATCTCGATCGTCTTTTCCATCAACACCTCGCCCTTCTCGGGCAAGGAAGGCAAGTTCGTCACATCGCGCCATCTGCGCGACCGGCTGGAGAAAGAGCTGCTCTATAACGTGGCGATCCGCATGGAGCCCATGGAGGCCACGGACAGCTTCAAGGTCATGGGGCGCGGCGAACTGCAGCTGGCTATTCTCATCGAGATGATGCGGCGGGAAGGCTATGAACTGTCGGTGTCGCAGCCCGAGACGATCACCAAGACCATCGACGGCAGGGTGCACGAGCCCATGGAGAACCTGGTTATCGACTGCCCCGAGGAGTTCATCGGCGCGGTGACCCAGAAGCTCGGGACGCGCAAGGGCAGGATGATGAAGATGTCGAACCACGGCCACGGCCGGGTGCGCATGGAATTCCGCATCCCCTCGCGCGGGCTGATCGGCTTCCGCTCCGAGTTCCTGACGGACACGCGCGGCACGGGCCTGCTGAACCATCTCTTCGACGGGTACGAGCCCTGGCACGGCACGATCCAGAAGCGCCTGACCGGCGCCCTGGTCGCCGACCGGCCGGGAAAGACCACGACCTACGCGCTCTTCCATCTCCAGCCGCGCGGCGAGCTCTTCGTGAAGGAGAGCACGCCGGTCTACGAAGGCATGATCGTGGGCGAGCACAACCGCGAGAACGACATCGACGTGAATTGCGTGAAGGAAAAGAAGCTCACGAACATGCGGGCCTCCGGCGCCGACGAAGCGCTGCATCTGGTGCCGCCGCGGATCCTGTCCCTGGAGCAGGCCATCGAGTTCATCAAGGAAGATGAACTGGTGGAGATCACGCCGCTGAGCATTCGTCTTCGCAAGAGAGTGCTGGAAGGGAACAAGCGGCCGAAGCGGGAGAAGGCGGAGTAAACTGAACACCGGGGAAAATTAATAGGGCCGTCTCCTAGGAGACGGCCTTTTTGTTTGTGCAGGGGGGTGGGCGGCGAAGAGTTGAGGGGCGTACCCGCCCCATCTCGAACGACTGCTTAAGCGCTCTTCTGATGTTGCGAAGTGTACCAATCGATGAGTTGACGTATCATCTTTTGATAGGAGGTGTGATGTTTCTTTGCTTCCTTCTTAAAGAACTCAATACTCGATTTCTTTAGAGCGATTGTCACCTTTATGTTGTCTTCTTTAACGACTAATTGTTCAGGCGGGGGCAGAAAATCATTAATAACTTTCAACTTTCCCATTGGTTCCTCTGAATATTTAATTTTGCTCTTCATATATCTTCTTTCCTTTCCTCCAATATCCTGCACCGTAAATTCGGATGACATGTTCTCTATAGGTGAACCGAACAGTCAATATGCCTTCGCCGACCCGTCCGATGCAATAATATCGATTTTCTTCTGAGCTATGCTCTATATCTTCGACTATAACACGGCAAGGATCGAGGAAGGCATGCTGAGCAAGCGCGAAAGAAACCTTATGCTTCTTCTGGTTATCCCGATCTTTAGTCTCGTCCCAGTCGAATCCGGTTTTCTTCATCGAGATATTACTTTAACACATTTCTGCGATATGTAGCAATATAAATATATGGGATATTATATGGTTCATTAGTAAGGGCAGTACACGATGAAGGAGACGGCCTTTTTGTTTGTGCAGGGGAGATGAGCGCGCCGGTCACGCGCCGCCGTCTGGCGCGTCGCTGTGGACGCGTTCGTTGGTTCATCGTTTTATCTTTCAGCCGGACTTAGGCCATCGCTGAGCCATGTACCTTTGCGGTCAGCATCTTGCCAGGTAGTCAATCCAGCCTGTCGAAGTCGAAGTGAAACATCGTAAATTAACCGTCTAATCGCAGAGCCAAGCTCTAATGCGGGCGTTTCGCGTGATATAAGACGTAACGGAAATTCATCATAGAAGTTACTGATGGGCACTCCTAATATAAAGGGGATATTCCCTTGTGTCTTTGTCCAAACTAAGAAAGGCCAATATGGGTAATCCGGTTCATGCGGAAAAACGGATGCTGGCGTAGTGCTCTCGTTTCTTTCAAGAATTATCTCGTTTAACGTCTGCCTAACTTTGATTTTGTTCTTTAGTCTCTGTTGAATAATTGTTCCGAGTTCTTTGTCAGAGGGGAGCGGGGACAAAATGGTTATTTCGCCATCTATCTCGCTGTTATCTTGAGTAAGTACTCGTACAGAAAAACATAATGTTTCTTCTTTATGAGAATAGAAGAGGGTAACACAAGGATCATTTGAATCATATATTGGCCTTGGCTCTTTATTCATAGTCGAAACTAACAAGATATTGTCTAGACGCGGAGAAGTCCCTATCAAATGGACCAAATCCGGACGGCATACGGTATCATAGTTCGCGCAAATCGGTCAAGGAAATATGAATCGGCTGTAGCCGACAAAAAGGTTCATATTGTGTCCACGAGAGTCTCATAAAAAAGCGGCCGCTCCTTTCGGAGCGGCCTGAGCTGTACTCCCACCTGGTTGTTCCGCTGCTACTGCATCAAAATCAAAACCTAACCGACTTCATCCTCCCGCACCCGAGGGAAGAAGCCTATTTCTTGTCCGACAGCAGCCTGTCCACCGAAAGCGCGCCGCCTCCCTTGATCATGAGTGCGACGCCGATCGCGATCACGAGCAGGTGATACTCGTATCCTTCACCCTTCTGGTTCCCGAACCAGTTCATGAAGATGCCGTTCTGAAAGTGCAGCATCTTGACGGCCACGATCATGTTGACCGTAATGCCCAGGGCCGCGATGCGGGTCAGGAATCCGCTGATAAGCCCCGCCCAGCCGATCCCTTCGGCCATGATAGCCAGGAACGCGAAGACTGCGGGGACGCCGAGTTTCTCCGTGAAGAAGCCCATGGTCCCCGAGAAGCCGTAACCGCCGTACAGGGTGGTCAGTTTCTGCATCCCGTGAAAGAAAAAAACATATCCGAGGACAAGACGCAGAACCAGCGCCGCAACGTCGTTCTGTGTGTTGATGAGTCTTTTGAACATGGCGAACTCCTCCTTTTCCAATACATCGAATCCCTGAATGACGTGCTTGTATGGCAACGGCCTTACGACGGCCGGTCTGTAGTCCTTCCCGAGGCGCGGGCGCCGATCTGGAGCCCCACCCGCTTGCAGAGCGCCCCGAGCTGCTCCTGCTCCGAGGCGTTCAGAACGCTCATCTCCCGGACGATACGGCCTGCATGTTTCGGGAAAAAGGCCCTGATCAGCCGCGTTCCCTTGTCCGTGAGCCGGACGGAGAGGTGCCTCCGGTCCTCAGTGTCGCGGATGCGCTCGACGAGCCCGCGTTTTTCCAGGTTGTCGACGACCATGGTGATATTGCCGGTGCTTTTCAGGATCTTCCGGGCCAGATCCTTCTGGTAGAGGGGGCCGAGGTGGAAGAGGGCTTCCAGGACGCCGAACTGGCTGACCGTCAGCTCGATGTTGCCCAGGTGCGATTCCACCCGGGAAGCCACCGAATCCGCGGCGCGAATCAGCTTGATGAAGACGTCCAGCGCCCGGATCTCTTCCTTGCTGCCTTTGAACTTGGTACCCATTGCCTGGTCCTGATAAATCAATGCTAAATAGTTAAATCTTAAACTAATGATACCCCCGGAACACGGCGGTTGTCAAGGGAGGTAATTCCGAAGGTCGATGTGGTCAAAAACCGTACCAACGATGCGGGAGATCGAGTCTTTACCACGAAGGACGCGAAGGACACGAAGAAGCGAGCAAGGGCGGGTACGGTCGTAAAAGACGTTCTTCATGAAGTGGCTGATCAGCTGTTCCTGACGCTGCATGGGCAATGTCGTGCAAGAAGGGCTTCAGATCGTCCCGTTCAGCGTGTACCAGGCACGGTTCAAATACTCGGAAAGCGCGGTGGCGGTGGTTGCGAGGCTGTCCGCGCTGGGCAGGATGTTCCGGACGGAAGGGGGACGCGTTTCCGCGCGGAAGCCCGTCGGCGCGGGGATCACCGTGAAACCCTCGCGCTGAAACAGGGCGACGGCGCGCTTCATGTGAAAGGCGGAGGTAACGAGGATAATCGTGGTTCCCTTGAGGATCCTGCGCGTCTCTCCGGCGTTCTCCAGGGTGTTCCGGGACCTGTCTTCAATCAGGATCCTGTCGGGTTGAATGCCCAGGTCTTCGGCAAGCCGTGTCGATGCGGCTGCTTCGCTCACCGCGCCGGGAGTGATCTCGCCGCTTCCCCCGGAGAAGAGAAGCGGGATGTCCAACTTCCGCGCGATGACCGCGGCGGCGACGACGCGTTCAAGAGCGTTGGACGAGGGAACAGGGCCGGCAGGAACCCAGGAAAGGTCCCGGACGCCGCCGCCCAGGGATACGACGGCGTCTGCATGGAGCGTCCCGGTGTCGTGAAAAGGGGGATAGGCGGATTCGAGCGGCTTGATCAAGAGATCCGCGACCGAAGGGACTGAAGCCAGATAGAGGAACACCGTTCCCAGGACCAGGAGCGCCCGACCGGCCTGCGGATTCCTGCGGGAGAGCCAGAAACCCGCGAAGAGGATCGCCAGGATGATCGAGGGAGGGGTGAGCAGGATCTGGAGGAGCCGGGTAATGATGAACATGGTCGAAACCGTTCCGGTCAGTGCGCCGCGCCCGGTCCCGCAGGGCCTTCCGAGCGCTGCATGATGAACACAAGCGGCAGGACGCAGAGAATGAGCACGCAGATGATCAGGAAGGCATCGGTGAAGGCCATGGTGGTGGATTGGCGGATGAGCTCCCGGTACAGGACCCCGTCCGCCCCCGCCGCCGGAAGCCCCTTGGACTGAAGCATGGCGGTGATCTTTTCGCGCGCCATCTGGTATCCCGGATCGAGGGGCGAAAGGTGCTCGACCAGGCGCGTCTGGTGGAACTGGGCCCGGCGCGAAAGTATGGTGGTGGTGAAGGCGATGCCCACGCTGCCTCCCAGGTTCCGGAGCAGATTGTAGAGCGAAGTCGCTTCGGTCATGTGCTCTTTGGGGATATGGGACAGGGTCAGCGTGGTCAGAGGAATGAAGGTCATGCCCATGCCGAAGCCGAGCAGTACCCGCGGCCAGACAAAGGTCCAGAAATCCGTCTGGAGCGTGAAGTTCGACATGAGATAAGTGCTCAGGGCGCAGACCGTGATCCCCACGACCAGGAACCGCTTGGGGTTCACCTTGCCGATAAACTTTCCGACAATGGGCATGGCAAGCATGGTGGCGATGCCGCCGGGACCCAGAACGAGCCCCGCGTAGAACGACGTGTAGCCCATGAGCATCTGGAGGAACACGGGCAGAAGCACGATGCTGCCGAAGAGGTTCAGGAAGACGAAGAACATGACCGTGGCGCCGCTCGTGAATGTCCGGTCCTTGAAGAGCTTGAGGTTCACGATGGGATTCTCGGAATAGTACTCGTTGATGATCAGGACCGTGAGCGAAACGAGGGAGATGATCGAGAAGATCACGATCAGTTCGGAGTTGAACCAGTCCTCGTTCTCGCCCTTGTCCAGCACGAACTGAAGAGCGCCCAGGCCAAGGGCAAGAAGCATGAGCCCGAAGTAGTCGATCTTCATTTTCTGGCGCTGCATGTACGGCGGATCCTGGATCACGAGGATGTTCATGATGATCGCGATGATGCCGATGGGGATGTTGATGTAGAAGATCCAGCGCCACGACAGGCTGTCGGTGATCCAGCCGCCGAGCAGGGGACCCACGATGGGGCCCAGCATGGCCCCGAGGCCGAAAATGGCCATGGCCTGGCCGTGCTTTTCCCTCGGGAAGCTTTCGAGCAGGATGGACTGGCTGATCGGCACCAGGCCGCCGCCGCCGATGCCCTGGAGGATGCGGAAAAAGACGAGGCTGGAGAGACTCCAGGCGGATCCGCACATGAAGGAACTGAACGTGAAGATGGCGATGGAGGCGATCTGGTAGTTCTTCCGGCCGATGAGCTTGGCGAACCACGCCGCCATGGGGATGACGATGGCGTTCGACACCAGGTAGGCGGTGATGGTCCAGGTCGCCTCGTCGTAGCCCGCGGAAAGGGACCCGCGGATATGGTCGAGCGACACGTTGACGATCGAGGTGTCGATGATCTCGATCAGCGTGGGCAGCATCACCGTGAAGGCGATGAGTGCCCGGCTCGTTGTCTTGTGCTGGATGCTCATGGGAAAACCGGGAGGTTGGGACGCGGAGAAGGTGGAAAGCTGGGAACGGACGCGCTCTCAGCTTCTCAACTTCTCATCATCGCATCCTCGGACTAGTTCGCGATCACCGTGGGTTCCACGGACATGCCGATCCGGAGCACATGGTCCTTGTCCGTGCCTTCATCAAAGCGGATCTTGACGGGGATGCGCTGGACGACCTTGACGTAGTTTCCCGTGGCGTTCTCCGCGGGGAAGAGGGAGAAGCTGACCCCCGTGCCGGCCATGATGCTGTCCACCTTGCCCTTGAAGGTCTTGCCGGGATAGCTGTCCACGGTCATGGTTACGGCCTGGCCCGGCCGGATGCGCGTCATCTGCGTCTCCTTGTAGTTCGCCGTGACCCAGATGTCATTGAGGGCCACGACGGCCATGAGCGGCTGGCCCGCCTGCACCTGGTTGCCTTCCTGGAGCGTTTTCTTCGTGACATAGCCGCTTACCGGCGCGTAGAGCCGGGTGTACTGCGTGTTCAATTCCGCAAGGGACGCCGCAGCCTCTTTCTGGCGGAGGGTGGAGGCCTGCGTAAGCTTCTGCGATTCCGCCTGGCGAAGCTGTTCTTCCGCGGCCTTCACCTGCGCCTGCGCAACCTCGAAGCCCGTCAGGGCGCGGTCGTAGCGGTCCCGGGGCACCGCTTCCTGCTGGAAGAGGCTTTCCATGCGCGTTTTTTCCAGTTCCGCGAGCTTCAGGTTCGCGCGCTGCAGGTCCAGATTCGCGCGGGCGGCGGCGATGCGCGTGTCCATTTCCGAGAGCTTTGCCCGTTCCACGTTCGCCGCCGAGTTGGCCTCCCTGAACTTCACGTCGTAATCGACGGGGTCGATCTCGGCGAGGAGGTCTCCCTGCTTGACCGCCTGGTTGTCCTTCACGTGCACGGCTTTCACCGTGCCGTTGATCTTCGCGGCGATTGTATGGATGTTGCCGTCGATGAAGGCATCATCGGTGGCGATATGCGTGTTCCGGTAGGAATTGTACGCAAAGCCTGCGACGAGTCCCATGGCCACGACGATGCCGACGATGGTGAGCGCCTTCTTCTTGCCCTTCGGAGCTGCTGGTTGCTGATCAGCCATGTGATACCCCTTTAACGAACACCGAAATGTGATGAAGTCGTAAAAAGTCGATTATCACCACGGAGACACTGAGGACACTGAAAAAATCCCCATTTATTCGAATTGCTTTTCTCTGTGTCTCCGTGCCTCAGTGGTAGATTTTGAATTCTTACGAGTCCATCAAATGTAGATGCATCTGAAAAGTCGAAGTCGGGTCACTTCGCGCCCGGCGTCGGGGATGAACTTGATGTCGGTGATGAGCTCGGCGCCGCCACGGGGGCGTTTTCCTTATTGCTCCCGTACTCCGCGGTCAGGTCCCTGCCCAAGGCCGCGAGCAGGGCTGCCTCCGCCCGTTTCTGGCCGTAGGTGGCGCGGGAAACGTTCGTTCGCGCCGTGGTGAGGAGCGTGACCGCATCGGTGACGTCCGTTGCCGTGCCGACGCCTTCCTTGAAACGGAGCCGGGCGAGGCGCAGGTTCTCGTCTGCCTGGGCCACGGCCGCCTCGGCGACCTGGATCTTCTGCTGCGAGAGCTGGATCTCGAGCCAGGCGGCCTTGGTGTCGAGCCGCACCGCGTCGAGGACCCGGTCGCGGGTGAGCTGCAGGGACGAAAGCTCGCTCTTCGCCATGCCGATGCGCGCATCCGTTGCGCCGCCGGCCATGAGGTTGATGTTGATGCCGGCGATGAAGGACCAGTTGCTGTCGTGGACCAGGTATTCGTTCTCGCTCTTCTCGTATCCGCCGGAAACGTAGAGTGTGGGCAGGTATTCGGAACGCACCGAGCTCACGCCTGCTTCCTTGGCCCGCACGCGGGCGTCGAGATCGCGGAGATCGGGGTTCTCCCGCTCAGCGGCTTGCCAGGCCTCCTCGAGCGTGGCGGGAAGAGGCGGGTGGCCGGCGGGCGGCGTGGCCTGCACGGGATCGTTCAGCGGCCGGAGGAGCAGGCTGTTGACCCGGGAGGTGCGGAGGGACCGGGCGTTCTCCGCTGTGAGGAGCCGCTGCTTCGAATCGGCGAGCACCACGTCGGCCTGCAGCACCTCATTCTTCGTGATCACGCCGGCCTTGAGCCGCGCCTCAGCGTCCTTGCGGTGCGTTTCGTACCGGCCCACTTCCTCCTGCGCCACGGTCAAGAGGTCCTCGGCCTCAAGCAGATCGAAATAAGCGGTGATGAACTCGAAGGCGGAATGGTTCCGGGCGCGGAAGGTGCCGGACTCGCGGGACCGGACGCCTTCCTTCGCCGCAGCGATGGACGACGAGGTTTTGCCGAAATCGTAAAGCACCTGCGTCGCGCGGACGCCGTAGGTGGTGAACTGGTCCTGGGACGTGGGAACCACGTTCGGGCCGAACTTGGCCATGGGCTGGTACTGAAGCCAGGTCTCCCGCGCATAGAGATCGACTACGGGCCGCCAGGGCGACCGGGCGAGGGACACGGCCTCCCTTGCCGATTCCTCGTCGGACCGGGCGATGGACACTTCCCGGCCTTTCTCGGTCACGATCTTGAGCCCCTCGGGAAGCGTAAGGGCGGAGGCGGGGGCCGCCGGCTCCAGGAGCAGAAGAAGGGCGAAGGCGATCGCGGTCGTCACGGCTGCTGTTCTTTTCCACATATGCATGGCTGCTCCTTCCGCTTCTCGGGCGAGTTCAGCGGAGCTGGTCAAAGATCTTGTTCAGGGTCCGCCGGGTCACGGCCAGGTCCGCCGGAGGAATGATACCGCCGATGTGCCTCCAGAGGTCCTGCACGATCGGCATAAGCTTGCGGCGCAGGTCCTTGCCGCGGCCGGTGAGGAAGATCGCGTACTTCCTGCGGTCCCGGGGGTCCCGCCGCCGGACAAGGTAGCCCGATCTGCCGAGGGCGTCGATGAACCGCGTGATGTTGGCCTTGTTCTTTCCCGTCTTGTCGGCGATCTCCTGCTGCGTCCTGCCGTCCTGCTCCCAGAGGCTGAGCATGATGCTCCACTGTTCGGTTGTGATATTATATCCCCGCTGCCGGAAGCGCCGCTGCAGGGTCGCTTTCATGTGAAGCGCCGTGCGGTACACGATGAATCCCAGCGAGTTCTCGATGGGAAAGAACGCCTCGTACCGATTGTCCCGGATCCGGACGGTCGTCATGATTTGGTTATCATAATAACTATAGCGCACGCCTGTCAACTGAAAAAGGGGGCGGCCAGGTCCGGGATGCGCTCCGTAAGGAGAACCCGATCCTGTGCTAGACTATGGGTATGATCGTCATCGAACCATTCCGGGGCAGCCCGGTGACGGAGCAGCGAATCGAGATCGTCGAACGAAAGGGCACGGGCCATCCGGATTATCTCTGTGATTCCCTTATGGAAGCGGTCTCGGTGGAGCTCTGCCGCAGATATCGCGCGGCCTTCGGCGCGATCCTGCACCATAACATCGACAAGGGGCTGCTGGCTGCCGGCAGGGTGGAAAAGCGTTTCGGAGGCGGGCGGGTGACCGTTCCCATGGAACTCACCATTGGCGACCGGGCCACCTTCCGGCTGGGGAAACGGATGATCCCGGTGGCAGCAATCGCCGTGGACAGCGCAAAGGCATGGATCGCGAAGCACCTGCGTTTCGTGGATCCCCGGCGCCACGTGAAATACCGCGTCGTGCTCGCCGAGGGGTCAGAGGAACTGACGGACATCTTCGCCAGGCCGGGTGCGGTGCACGGCGCGAACGACACCTCGGCCGCCGTGGGCTATTACCCTTTGAGCCCTACGGACGCGGCTGTCCTGGGTCTGGAGCGGTGGCTCAATTCCCCGGCCTTTAAACGGCGTTTTCCCGAGACCGGCGAGGATGTGAAAGTCATGGGCCTTCGCAACGGCAGCGATCTGGAGCTCACTGTCGCCATGCCCCTGCTCTGCCGGTTCGTCCGATCCGAGGAGGAGTATTTCGACCGAAAGCGAGTGGTGCAGGGCGCCCTGGATACCTTTGGCGCGAAGCTCGCCTCCTTCCGCTCCGTGAACCTACAGTTCAATACGCTCGATGTGCCGGGCCGGGGCATGCATGGCGTGTACCTGAGCCTGCTCGGCACGTCGGCCGAGGACGCCGATTCGGGCCAGGTGGGCAGGGGCAACCGGGTGAACGGCCTGATCTCGCTCAACCGGCCCATGGGCACCGAGGCTGCCGCGGGAAAGAATCCGGTGAGCCACGTGGGCAAGATCTACAACGTGCTGGCGCATCTGGCTGCCAGGAAAATCTACGAGCGCGTCGGGGGGCTGCGCGAGGTCCAGGTGCTGTTCTTGAGCAGGATCGGGACGCCGATCAGCGAACCGCAGGTGGCCACGGCCCAGGTCCTGCCGCTGAAGGGGAAGCTATCGCCGTCCCAGAGCCGGGCTGCTGAGCGCATTCTGGCCGCCGAGCTGAAGGGCATTGCCGGCTTTTGCGGGAGACTGAGCAGGGGATTCTATCCGGTCTGTTGAAGGGCCGGCGGATGCCCGCCGGGCGGTTCCTGCCGCGGCGGCGAGAGTGAAGGAGACGAGACCATGAAACGGTTTACCATCATAAGCGGACTTCTGCTTGCATTGGCGGCGGGCATCGCAGCTGCCGCAGAGGAAGGATGGGTTGAAAAACGGGCTGTGGCAACCGTGGGAAGCGACGGCGTCCAGCGCATGGAGATCACGGGCGGGGATTTCTACTTTGACCCCAATGTGATCGTGGTGAAAGTGAACGTGCCGGTGGAGCTCACGGTGAAGAAGGTGCGGGGCATCGTTCCGCATGATTTCACGCTCAAGGCGCCGGAAGCGGGGATCGATGTGGCGGTCAAACTGTCGTCGGATCCTCAGGTCGTGAAATTCACGCCGACGAAGACCGGCTCCTATGCATTCGAATGCACGAAGAAGCCGTGGTTCTTCAAGTCTCACAAGGACCGGGGAATGCACGGGACACTGGAAGTGGTGGAGTAGGTTCCGGGGTGAGAGATGATTGACCGGGAACTGCTCGCCTATCTCAGGTACGCCCACGGATTCTTCAACCTGTGCATGATGGCGCTGTTCTTCGCCCAGGCGCGCATCGGCTTTCGCATCAGGAAGGCGCGGAAAGCGGGAGCGCCCATTCCCTTTGACGACGTGCGGCGCCACCGCAAGGCAGGGCCGGTGTTTGCGCTCTGGGGGAGCCTGGGGTTCCTCGTCGGCATCGTCGTGGTGCTGCTGGACAAGGGGAGGATCTTTGCCTATCCTCCCCACTTCGTCACCGGCTTCCTGATCGTGACGGGAATCGCCGTGCTCTACCTGCTTTCGAAGCGCATCAAAGGTACCGATCCGACCTATCGGAATCCGCATGCCTACACCGGCACGGCGGTGCTGATGCTCTACGTGGTCCAATGCATGCTGGGGCTCGGCATCCTGTTCTGATTATCAGCGGTCGATCTCGCTCCTGACCTTGCGGAGCAGTTCGGCCGGGGAGAGGGGCTTGGTCAACACGCTGAGGTTTTCCGCAAGCAGTCCTTCCTTGCCGATGACGTCCGCATCGTAGCCGCTGATGAACAGCGCGCGCACATCCGGCTTGAGCGCCCGGATCTCTTCGAGGGCGGCCCGCCCGTTTTTCTTCGGCATGATCACATCGAGCAGTACGAGCCGCACCCGGTCCCGGTTTTCGCGGAAGAGGCGGACCGCATCCTCGCCGTTCTCCGCATCCAGCACCGTGTAGCCGAACTCCGTCAGGATCGAGCGCGTCAGGTTGCGGATAACCTCGTCATCCTCGGCCACGAGGATGGTCTCTTTACCGCCCGGCGGCGGAGCGATCTGGGACCCGGCGTCCGTCGCCGGCCGCATCCGGGTGACGGGCAGGTAGATATGGAAACGGGTGCCTTTGCCCGGGCTGCTTTCCACTTCCATGAATCCGTTGTGCTGCTGGATGATCCCGTAGGCCATGGCAAGGCCGAGGCCGGTCCCCCTGCCGGTCTCCTTGGTCGTGAAGAAGGGCTCGAAGATCCTCGTGCGGGTCCGCTCATCCATGCCCGCGCCGGTGTCGGACACCGTCAGCCTGACATAGTGCCCCGCCGTTGTCGCGCCATGCGCCGCGGCGCCGGCCGAGTCCAGATTGACCACCGCGGTGGCGATGGCGAGGACGCCGCCCGTCGGCATGGCGTCGCGCGCGTTGGTCGCCAGGTTCATGAGCACCTGCTCGATCTGGACGCTGTCCGCCATGACCGGGGTTTCCTCTCCGCACAGTTCGAGCCGCAGCTCGATATCTTCCCGGATCAGTCGCTTCAAGAGGGCGCCGAGCCGGGAAATGAGCGTGTTCAGGTCCAGGACGGCCGGGTTGATGATCTGCTTCCTGCTGAAGGCGAGGAGACGCTGGGTGAGCTGCGCCGCGCGCTGGGATGTGGCAAGGATGCTGTCGGCGAAGGCGCGCAACGGATCGCCCGGGGGGAGTTTCATCTGGATCAGGCTGCCGCATCCGATGATCGCGGTCAGGGCGTTGTTGAAGTCGTGGGCAACGCCGCCGGCGAGAAGCCCCACGGCCTCCATCTTCTGCGCCTGCCTGAGCTGGTCCTCCAGCCTGCGGTGTTCCGTGATGTCGTTGGCAAGCACGAGTTTCGCCCGCCTGCCGGAGAAATCCAGGATATGCGAGGTGACGTCGACCAGGATGACGCTGCCGTCCTTCGTGCGGTGGCGCCAGGTCCCGGACTTGTCGACGCCGGCGGTCACGCGCGCCACTTTTTCCATGAGCGGGCTGATGTCCTCGGGCGGCCGGATGTCCTTGATGGTCATCGAGAGGAACTCTTCCTGCGAGTAGCCGTAGTGCCGTACGGCGGCGTCGTTCACGGCGAGGAACCGGAGCGTTTCGAGGTCATAGACCCACATGGGATGGGGATTGTTCGCAAAGAGCGCCCGGTATTTCTGTTCGCTTTCGAGGATCCGGCGCTGGTGCCGATCGATGCGCCGGGTGAAGAGCACGATCCCGCCGATGCCGACGAACCATAAGCCGATGTGGCTCAGGAGCACCGCCCGTTCTTCTTTGTTCATTGCGGCGAGGTACGGTCCCAGAGGAAGAGCGATGCTCATGCCGCCCCGGATATCGCCGACCCGGTAGCCCTGAGCGGCGTGGCAGGTCAGGCAGGCCTGCTCGACGACAAAGGGCTTCAGGACACGCATATAGGGGGCGTTGCCGATCCTGATGACCGCGCTCGCTTCGGCGGCGCCCTGCTCGAAGGACCGCAGGCCCTGCTCTTCCCACGCATCGGCACGGTTCGCGGGATTGATGTTCCTGAGGCTGGTGAGATGGCTGATGATGGGGAGCTTAGACTGGGCGTTCAGAGCTTCGAAGACCTGGCGCGTCATCCACGCCGGATTGACGAGCGTGAGCTTTTTCCCCGTGGTGGTCACCACATCCCGGTCCGGGACCTTCAGGTAGGGATTGGGTTTGAACGTGTCCGTCACCGGCACATAGACGCCGCCGCGCTCGGCGGCCCAGTGGCGGTAGACGAGGTTCACCTCGTAGAAAGTACGGGCTTCGATGCGCGCCTTCTCATAGGTGTTCGCGCGCAACTCGACGATATTCCAGCCGATGGAACAGGCGACGATGATCGACCAGCCCACGATGAGCAGAACGAGGTACTGTTTCATCCGTCTCTGTCCGGTTTCCCTGGTCAGCATCGGTTGCTCCTTTGTCCCGAGAGCCCCGCATTGCGGGGAGTATCCTTCCCGCAGGACGGCTGCAAGCCTGACGGCGACAACGTCAATACGGCAAAGCTGCAAAGATTGCGAAATCGCGGGGGATGAAGGACGCTGGTTGTTAGTATACCATGAAGGCGGGCAAAACATTGCATTCCGTGGTCCCGCAGCGGTGGAAGGCGTGGGCAGTCGCGGGAGATTTCGATAGGCAAAGGAACTGCCGGTCCGACGGCCGCGCGCCCCGGTCAGGGAACCTGGATTTCCTCGCAGGCCCCTTTCAGGTCTCCGAGCAGCGAGGCAGTGAGCTTGCGGATCGTACTTTCCGGGAAGGCCGGGCCGGCAAGAAGGAGTGTCGCGCCGCGAAAGGTCTCGCGGCTCGTGACGAGCACGGCCCCGTCCTGCTCGCGGAAGAGGAACTCATGGCGCGACGAGACGCCGTACATCCTGCCCGACCAGGAGAGCTCTTCCGGTGGCGTCAGGTAGTCGATCACGGGCTCCACCGTCACCGGCACGCCGAAACCGTGCAGGCTGAAGCTGAACCGCCGGCCTTCTTCCATTCGATCGCTCTCACCGCTCACGTTGAGAGCGGTCCGGTTCCATTCCTTCCAGCCGCCCAGATGCGTGAAGACCCGCCATATTTTCTTCCGGTCCGCATGGATCACCACCGATTCCTCGATGACCATGGCGCCTCCCGTCAGGGAATAGCCACCTGCACTCCCTGGGTCGTTCGTTTGAGCAGGGAAAGGTCGAAGCCCGATGCGCGGAGACGGTTCGTGATTACGTTGAACTGCTCGTCGCTCATCCGGGGTGTACGTGACAGAATCCAGAGGTAGTGCCGCTGCGGAACGGTGACGACCGAATATTCATAATCCTTTCCCAGATCGATGATCCAGTAGTCGCCGCGAAAGGGCCAGAAGTAGGAGACCTTGAGCTTTGCGTTCGTCGTCTGGTCCGCGACCCATGCCGTGCCTTCCGCGCTCGCTGTCCGGCCGTTCTGGATGCAGGAGTTCAGGACCGTGAAGTCCCCGTCGGTTCTCTGCGTATAGACCGCCTTCGTGTTCACGCAGCCCTCCTGGAATCCCACGGGGAAACTTGCGATCTCATACCATGTTCCCGTGTACCGGGATAGGTCCACGGAGGGCACGACATCGGGCGGAGCGGGGAAGGGCGCTGAAGCGCAGGCGGACAGAAACAGCGCAACGAGGGGAATAATGAAGATTGCCGGTTTCATGAGAGACTCCTGGCGCATCAATCGGTATTCAAATGGTAGCACAGCAGGGCCGGCCCTGCCGAGGATTCTGTTCTTGCATCGAGATGCCGCCTGTTGTATGCTCGGACATCCTATCGTCGAGAGGTCAAGATGCCATGAACCGTCCCGTGCCAGTGGCCTTCATTGTCGCCGCCGTCGTTCTCTTCGGCGCGTACCCTGCTGCAGGCCAGATCTACCAATACCGCGACAGCAGAGGCAATGTGGTGTTCACCGACAAGCCGCCTGCAGATGCAAACGCCGAAGAGACGAAAATGAAGAGCGACAGCGTTTTCTGGGCTGCTCCCCGGAACGATCCCGATCCTGAGCCCGCACCGAACCGTCCCTCGCCGGCAGGGCAATCGCAGGAACCGAAGCGGCAGAAGGATTATCGCAGCGTAACGGTCCTTCTCTACATGACCAGCTGGTGCGGCTACTGCAAGCAGGCTGCCGCCTATGTCCAGTCGCTCGGCGCGGGGCTGGTGCAGTACGATATCGAGAAGATGCCGGAAAAACGGAAAGAGATGACGCAGAAGGGCGGAGGGCCCGGCGTTCCTTTCATCGATATCGAGGGGACGTACATTCGCGGATACAGCCAGGGATCGATCAAGGCTGCCCTGGACCGGGCCGCGCGATGAGGACGCTCGTTGCCTCGCTCCGCGCAGAAGGGATTCGTGCATGACCGGGCAGGTGAAATTTTCCCCCCTTGCCATTCATGATGTCGACCGTCTTCTGGAAATGATGACCGACTACTACGCCTTCGATCATATCCCCTTTGACCCGGAGGCGGCACGAAGGGCGGTGCGGCAGCTCCTGGCCGATCCCGGCCTCGGCAGGGCATGGCTGATCGAGTCGGCCGGCGGCGCGATCGGCTATGTGTTCCTGACCTTCGGCTACATCCTGGAGTTCGGCGGGAAGGACGCCTTTGTGGACGAGCTCTACCTCATTCCCGCATTCCGCTCCCGGGGAATCGGCGGGCAGGCGCTGACGTTTGTGGAAACTGAGGCGAGGAAGCTCGGCATCCGCGCGCTCAGGCTGGAGGTGTCCCGGGACAATCTGCAGGCGCTGGAGCTGTATCGGAAACGGGGATTCGCCGTTCATGACCGGTACCTGATGACGAAGGTGTTGTCCGACAGCTGATGAATCTCCTCCGACCGGCCCGGCTTGCCAAGGGATGCTTTCGTCACGCCGCCTTGCGCAGGTCCGGCGGACGGGACGTGGACGCAACTAGGCCGTTCTCCCGCATCCACTCCACGATCATGCCGGCGACCCTGCCGGGATTGTCTTCCTGCAGATAGTGCAGGCTCCGTCCGAACCGGCGGATGGTGAGCTGCGGCAGGCGCGCGGAGAGCGCGATGAGCCGGTATTCGGTGTTCGAGGTGATGATCGCTCCGGGATCTGCCTTGATCCACATGACCGGACAGACGAGGGCTTTCAGCGTCTTGTCCAACTCGTCGAAAAACCGCCGGCTCGCTTCCGGTCTGCCGGCGATCGGGATGAGCGCCGGGAAGACGGCCATCGCCTTGCGCGAGCGCAGGGTAGGGAAAGGGGCGCGGTAGCGCTGCATGATCTCGGGTGTCAGGTGGTCCCGCTCGGCGACGCTGCCGGGCAGGATCACGTTCACGAAGAGGTTCATCGTCCGGTTCAGGAACCGGCCGGCAGGCGTGCGGAGGAGACGGAAGGCGGGGGCGAAGCTGCCGAAATCCTTCCACGACGTGTCCCAGAGGAATGTCTCCATGAGCACCACGCCCCTCACGTTCTTTGCGTGGCCTCCGGCATAGCGCATGCCGAGCGGTCCCCCCCAGTCGTGCAGCACGAGCACCACGTCCTCGAGCCCCAGCTCTTCGATGAAGCCTTCGACAATGGTCGCGTGCAGGTCCAGGGAATAGTCCACATCCGAGGGCTTGTCCGATGCGCCGAATCCCAGGAGGTCCAGTGCAATGGCCCGCCCGCCCGTGGCCCTTGCGACCTCCGGCAGGATGTTCCTCCAGAGATAGGACGACGTGGGATTCCCGTGAATGAAGAGGACCGGTTTTCCCGATCCTTCCTCGATGTAATGAATGCGGTGTCGGCCGACATGGGTATGTTTGTATTCAAAGGAAAATGCCGCCGAGGGCCGGGGGACCGGTGTTTCGTCACGATTGCTGTCCATGTCATGCCTCCCTGCCTGATGCTGTCTGGCTGCTTCAATGAAAACGGCCGGACCGTCGAAGTGTTCTCTTCGGCAGCCCGGCCGTCTTTTTCCCTGCTTGCAAAGACCCGAAGCTTTCCGCCCCCTCCTCGCGAAGGGTTTGGTCTTTCGGTGAACGCTTCTGTTAGTTCGAAGCTATCACCGGCTTCCGGAGATGTCAAGCGCCTCTCTGTTCGCGGCCTGGAATCGCGTGCAGGTCATGGCGTGAGGAGCGCTACGCCGACGGGCCTTGCTTGTTCATCGGCGGCGCGGCGTTCCGCATCCAGCGCCGTCAGCAATTCGATGCGTCCCTCCGATTGCTTCCAGGCCTTCCGGTAAATGTCCGGCTGCTGCTTCACAACGACGCGGAATGCTCCCTCTCCGTCGAGCGCCACGGGCATGGCGCCTCCCATTTCTTTCGCGATAATTCCCGCCTGCACGATCGCCCATTCGCTTCCTGTGTTGAAGCCGGTCACTTTGCCGATGGAGAACCCGGCAGCAAATCCGGCCAGCACGAACAGGATCACCAATGCCGCTCTGATCGCTATTCTCATGTTCCCTCCCAACCCGCAGGATGAAATGCATCTGCCTCTAGGATAGCAAAGCTGTTGCCATTTTCGAACTTGTTGATTCTCAAGGGATTGCTCTTGGTGATTTGGCTGCACTGCTCAAACTGGACTGGTTTACTCGTCAATTTCACCAGGTATGGTTCACGATGAACGCTGAAACGTACAACGTTAGTCGTGCGGCGCAAGGATTCAGATCGGAAATGGGGACCGGGAGTATACTTGTTACAGAAAGACGGGCAAGACATGAATAAGGGTGCTTTCGAGAAGAGATGGCTCGGGCCCATCGGAATGACCGTGGTTGTCGCGCTTCTCGTCATGAGCCTGGACTCCTGTGGAGGAGGGAACAGCGGCCCAACGGTGCGGACCGTTACGGTCGGATCGCCGCTGGTCGACGCCGTCGCCCGCTTCGGCTTCAACTATTACCAGGCAACGGTGACGCCCGGCGCGCTCTACAAGGTGAGCATCACGGGGCTGGGCGATGATGCCGATCTCGCCGTGTCCGGCGCGGACAGTTCCTTCCAGACGCTTGCAACCTGCGCGGTCGATACCACGCCGCAGGCTGGCACCGCTCCCGAGGACTGCATCCTCTTCGCGCCGTCGGGCACGCTCTACTTCGGCGTGGACGGCGCCTTCGTGGTCTCCTCGTCGGCCGGGTACACCATCGACGTGGAGCCGGTGCCCGCCTTCGACCTTACGCTCTCCCTGCCCATGGCCGATGCGGTCACCCAGGCCGGAGCGAAGGTCTACCGCGTGAACGGTGCGACCCAGGGCCTGCTGACCGCCGCGATCACGGCCCAGGATAATGACGCCGATCTCCATGTGTTCGGAAACGATTCTACGCTTGCGACAAAAGCGGTCTGTTCGCCCGACAACCTGCTCTTCATCGGCACGACACCGGAAGACTGCACCTTCTCCTCCTCCGGCGGGAGCGCGTATCTCATCGTCGACGGCCTTTTCAGCACCGCGCCGTCCGCGGGCTATACGGTCCTCGTGGCGCCGGCGCCGGTCATCGCAAACCCGGCGAACGAAGGATCAACCGCATCGCCGGTGTCTGTTGTCGCCGATGTTCCCGCGACCGGCCAGATGGGCAATGCCGGTACGAGTTATTATGCCGTCTCGGGCCTCATCGCGGGCGGCAGGTACACGGTCAGCGTCGTCGGTCTGTCGAGCAACGCCAACCTCGCGGCCTTCGGCGCTGACAGCGCATTCCAGACGCCCGCGTCCTGCCTGATCAACAACACCTTCTTTGCCGGGACCATTCCGGAGGCATGCACGCTCGTCTCGCAGGGAGCAACGCTTTTCTTTTCCGTTGCAGCAGGCCCGGGAAGCGCCACCTATCTTCTCCTCGTCGAGCCGGGGCCGTAGCGGGTGCCGGGGACGGGACGCACTGTTGTATACTTGATCTATGATCCCCCTCAAAGACACGATCCCGCGATGGACCTTCCCCGTCGTCACCGTTGCGATCATTGCCGTGAACAGCGTGCTGTTCCTCTTCGAGCAGATGCTGCCCGAGGATGCGCTGAATGAAGTCATCTACCTCTTCGGCCTGGTGCCGGCGCGCTACAGCCATCCGGAATGGGCCGTGCTCGCCGGTTTGCCCCTCGACACGTTCTGGCCTTTCGTGACGAACATGTTCCTTCACGGAGGGTGGCTGCATCTGATCATGAACATGTGGTCCCTCTGGATTTTCGGGGACAATGTGGAGGAGCGGCTCGGCCGTGTCCGGTTCCTGCTCTTCTATTTCCTCGCCGGTATCGCTGCGAATATCGTCCAGTTCGTCGTGAACAGCGACGCCACGGTGCCGGTCATCGGAGCGTCGGGCGCCATCGCGGGGGTCATGGCAGCGTATCTGCGGCTCTTTCCTTATGCCCGGCTTCTGGTCGTGATCCCCATCATCATCATCCCCTATATCGTCGAGATCCCGGCCGTCTTCTTCATAGCCTTCTGGTTCCTCATGCAGCTCTTTTCCGGCGCCGCGGCGCTCGTTGTCAAGAGCGGGGAAGGCATCGCCTGGTGGGCGCATGTCGGCGGATTCGCCGTGGGGTTCTGGATGGTCAGGCCGTTCTGCAGCAGGCGGCTCGGCGGCTGCAGGAGCGACGAATTTACACGCCAGGCGTTTCGGTAGGCAATCAGTGCGAGGTACCAAGTACCAAGTACGAGTTTCACGTTCAGAGATCAAAGGGAAGCATCCGTGCAAGGAATTAAATCATTTCACCGCGAAGACGCGAAGGGCGCGAAGAAAAGGAAAATAAGCTGGTTATCATCCTTCAAGAGGGTCATTCAACGCTGATAGACGCAGATTCATTATGAGATACGCTGAAGTATGGCTTATCAGCGGTTATCATATGTTCTTCATGACGTTTCTGCGTTGAATGAATTGTACTTAATGGTGGGACGGCCAGTTCTTGACATACGCTGCTGATTGTTCTATGCTCCCCGGGTCGGATCTCATCACCGATATCCAAAACCATCATGTCCACGGAACTTCAGCCTCTCGATATCACCGTCAGCGGAAAACGCGTGCATGTCCGGACCGGCGGCGCAGGACCGGCGCTGCTCCTGCTGCATGCCGCCTGGGGCGACGCGGAAATGAGCTGGCAGCGCGTCTGGAGCGATCTCAGCCGGTCCTTTACGGTCATCGCTCCCGACATGCCGGGATTCGGCTTGTCCGAGGCATTGAAGCAGCCGACACTTCACGACAGCGTGGTGCTGCTTCGGGACCTGCTCGTCGAACGGAATGCGGGACCGGCGATCGTGGTCGGCAATTCCTTCGGCGCAGCGGTTGCCATCGAGTTTACAGCGACCTTTCCCGAACAGACCCGCAGCCTCGTGCTTGTGAACGGCTCCTCCCTGCCCGCGATCCCCGGCTTCCTGCGCAAGCTCGTTCTGCTGCCCGCCCTTGCCCGGCGTTTCCGCGCCCTCATGCGGAACATGACCTATTCGGACAAGGCTTTTGCGCGGGCATTCCCCGATCCCGCGCTCCTGCCGCCGGGATTCATCGACCGGATCCGGCGGAACGAGGAACAGCAGGCGCGCGTCGTATTCGAGACGTTCATCAATCAGCGGAGGCAGCAGAAGCGGCCGCAGGTCCGGGCTTCGATCATCTGGGGTACCGGAGACCGGCTCGTTCCTGCAAAACAGGCTGAACGGCTCAGGCACTGGCTCGGAGCGGAGGCGATCATTCCTATCCACGGCGCCGGGCATATGCCCCAGGTGGAGCGGCCGGAGGCGTTCGCGGAGGCCTTGCGGCAGGCGGCGAAGTGATTCAGGGCAAAGAGGGGAAACAGACGGCAAGGACCATTCGAACCACGAAGTACACGAAGTACACGAAGACATCCAATGGATTCCGAATTTCCCGGCACTCTCGTCGCGCTTCGCGGTGAAGGCATCCACCTATCTTCGCGCAAGACATTTCTTCGTGCTCTTCGTGATCTTCGTGGTAAAGCGTTTGTCTTTGGTGTTTATCAGCGTTAGATTTGTTTGGGCGAAGTATGCTGCGAGCGTCGCTCGGCATGGATCGGAGAACAGGAATGAAGAAGAGGCTGGTCGTTTTATGCGGCATTCTCCTGCTGCTGGTGTTCGGCTGCAGCAGGCAGCGCACCTTCCAGAAGACCGAGTCCATCATGGGCACGAACGTGACGATCACCGTGGTGAGCGAGGATCCCGCGGCTGCGAATGCGGCGATCGACGCAGGCATGGCGGAGGTGCACCGGCTGGACGAGATGATGTCGCTGTACAAGGACACGAGCGAGATCACGCAGGTGAACCTGGCAGCCGGCGAGCATCCGGTCAAGGTTTCGCCGGAGATGATCGAGGTGGTCGGGGCCGCCGACCGGGTGTCGAAGCTTTCCGGCGGGGTCTTCGATCTCACCGTGGGGCCGCTCGTGGTCCTCTGGCAGATGAAGCTCAAAGAGAACCAGATCCCCACGGATGCGGAGATCGGCCGGATCAGGAAGCTCGTGGATTATCGGAACATCGTTGCGGACCGGAAGGCGTCGACGCTGTTTCTCAAGAAGAAAGGCATGATCCTGGATTTCGGCGGCATGAAGGGATACATCGCCGACCGCGTGGCGGAGGTGGTCAAAAAGCGGAGGATAACAAACGCGCTGATCGCGCTGGCTGGGGACATCTGGGCGCTCGGCAAGCGCGAGGACGGCACTCCCTGGCGGATCGGCGTTCAGCATCCCCGGGAGAAGGACAAGGTGCTGACCGTACTGGAGCTGTCGGATAAGTACGTTTCAACATCAGGGGACTATGAGCGGTTCGTGATCCGGGAGAAGAAACGGTATCACCACATCATCGATCCCCGGACCGGAAAGCCGTCAAAAGGCGTGATCTCGGTGACCCTCGTGGGGAACAAGGGGGCCTTCATCGATCCGCTCGCCAAGGCTCCTTTTATCCTGGGGCCGGAAAAGGGGATGGCGATCGTGAAGCAGCAGGGCGCCGAGGCGATCATTGTGGATGAGAACGGCGTCGTCACCACAACGTCGGGGATTGTGCTGGAGAAGTGAGAACGCCGGCAAGGCGATACGGCGAAGGGCGTCTCGCGCAGAGCCGCAGAGAAAGAATAATCAAGAAATTCCCTGGATCCCCGATAGGATCATTCGGGGACCGCGATCAAGGGCCAGATCGGAGCTTATCCGAGTTCATCTGTGTCCATTCAGACTTCGTGTATCTGTCTTTTCAAAAGCCCCTGCATCCCGTGAGCAGGATCGCGCGCGCGCATGCGACCTGCCGCAGAGATAGGAAAAACCACGGAGCCATGCAGACACGGCCGAGCCCGATATCGGGCGAGGGGAAGTGCTGCGAAGGCAGATGATGCTGAGTACGAAGAGAAACCCGGCATGCCTGCGCGGCCTGCGAACCGGGATGCAGAAAAAAGAACAGGATCGTGAACGTCAGCGGCCAAAAAAGGGCACCTGGCGATCATCCTGATCTGTCATGCTCGGTCGTCCTCAGGGCATTTCGGAAACTCGCCCTGCGGGCTTCGGACATCCGGACTGCGCCTGACGGGAATGATCGCATGGGGACGGTGACAACGGTAAAGATCCGTAGTTGATTGGAATGATCCGCCGTTATCCGCGTTCATCCGCGTCCCATTTGTTTTTGCATCTTCTCGAAGATCCTCGCCTCGTCCGTGTCCCAAAAGCATTTCTTTGGGTCTTGGTGTCTTCGCGGCAAAACTCTTTTATCCGCGCCCTTACCTCTTTCAGGCTTTCATCATCCTTCTCATCGCATTCCCCAGCCGTTCGATCCCGATGCCGATCGTCGCTTCATCCACGCAGGAGAAATTGATCCGCATGGTCCGCGTGCGCGTGCGGTTCACGTAGAAGGGATCGCCGGGCACGAAGACCACGTTCTCCTTGACCGCCAGCTCGAAGAGGTCGAGGCTGGCCAGGCCTTCCGGCAGCTCGGCCCAGACGAACATGCCGCCCTCGGGATGGGTGTGGCGCACCTCTGCGGGGAATTGCCGCTCCATGGCGCTAAGCATGGCTCTGCACTGCCTGCCGTAGGCGTCGCGGATCACGGCGATGTGCCGGTCGATGTCGTTGTCCTCGAGGTACTGGCGGATGATCGCCTGGGGCAGGTGGCTTGTATGCAGGTCCGCTGCCTGCTTTGCGATCACGAGCTTGTCCATGAGCGGTTTGGGCGCAACGATCCAACCGAGCCGGAATCCCGGCACCACGGTCTTGGAAAAGGAGCCAAGCATCACGGTCTGCTTCGGCAGGTACTGCTTGAAGGAGCGTTTGGCCTCGCCCGAGAACCGGAGCTCGCCGTAGGGATCGTCCTCGATCAGGACCGTGCCGCTCTTCGCCAGGAGCTCGGCTACCGCCCGGCGGTTTTCGTCGGAATAGGTGATGCCCGAGGGATTCTGGAAGTTCGGCACCGTGTACATGAGCTTGGGTTTCTGCTGCAGCGCTTGCGACAGCCGTACCGTGTCCATGCCCGCGTCCGAAACAGGCACCGGCAGGAACGCGGGCCGATAGAGCGAGAAGGCCTGGATCGCGCCCAGATACCCGGGTTCCTCGATCACCAAGCCTTCGCCTTCGTTCAGGATCACCTTGCCCAGGAGGTCCAGCCCCTGCTGCGATCCGTTGGTGATCAGGATCTCGTCGACCGCAACGTCGAGGCCGAGCCGGGTGCGGTACCGGCCGGCGATATATTCGCGCAGCTTCACCGACCCCTCGGAGTTTCCGTACTGGAACACGTCCCTGCCTTCCTTGTCGATGACCTTGACGGTCGCGGCCTTGATCTCCTCGACGGGAAAAAGGTCGCGGTTCGGCAGGCCGCCGGCAAAGGAAATGACGTTCGGCTGGAGCGCGGTCTTCAGGATCTCCCGGATGAAGGAGCGGGGAACGTCGGCGATGCGGTCGGAGAAGAGGTTGTTCATGGAGGATTCCTTTTGTCTGCCACGAAGTCACGAGGTCGCAAAGAAGACCTGTCCGCAGACCGATCGAATGGAATTAGGAAGAAACTACTTCATTTTTGGGAAATTGACAAGGGGAAGAATGCAGTCTGGCTTCTCCCTGTCCAAATAACATGCACATGCCGAAAAATCAGGCAGGCAAGCGCGGAATTCCCTTTCGAAGCGATTGATTTTTCATTAAAGAGGATTGGCAGCGTCTTTGCTTCATTATCGATGAAATCGTAATAAGTCAAGATTTGCCACAGAGCACACAGAGGTAAATCTTTACAAGATTGAAATTATTCCTCTGTGTCCTCTGTGACTAAGTAGATTTTTTAACGAGTCCATCATTATTGAAAGGAAGTGGAAGGAGGCTTGCCATGCAGGGCACTGTGGTCAGGGAAATCGGCCCATGCATGCCCGCGAAAGGGCCGAAAAAGCGGGTACTGCAGGTCCGCCTCACTTCGATCTGCAACATGCATTGCCGCTTCTGCGTCCGGGAGAGGACTTCCGACGGCAGGGAATGGCGCGAAGGCATCGGCGCGACCGTCATGACCGTCGATGCGGCGACGGAACTCCTTTCCCGCAGCATGGGGTCGCCCGATCCTCCCGAAGGCGTGGAGATCACCGGTCCCGGCGAGCCGCTGCTCGACGCCTCGACGTACCTCTTTCTCCGGCGGCTGCACGGCATGTACCCGCAGCTGTTTCTTTCCGTCCGGACGAACGGCATCCTGCTGCAGGAGCGGATCGGCGATCTCATCCGTTCCGGCTGCAGGGGCGTGACCCTGTCCCTGAACGCGGCGACGATGAACGCGGGGGAACGGATTTTCGAGAGCGTCATCTTCCGCGGACGGCGGTACGAAGGTTCCGACGCCGCCAGGATCATTCTGCAGCAGCAATGGACCGGGCTCGAACAGGCGATCGAAGCAGGACTCGCCGTATCCGTGCAGATCGCCAGGATTGCGAGGGTGAACGAAGAGGAGATCGACCGGATCGCCTCGCTTGCTGAAATGATCGGCGCGGAGCGGGTTTCCGTGACGGACTTCGACGGTCGGATCGCCTGACGGAACGCTTCCTTTGTCACCTTGACACCTCGGCTTCATCGGGAGCACTTGCATGGCAACCCCCTGTTTCCTGCCATGCCTGTGCTCCCCTCCCTTTTCCGCCCGTCAAACCGGCGAATTCTCTGATCACTTCTTCACCACCTGCAATCTAATTCATCAGACCTCACACGCTCCTTCCGTACTCAACCAGACGCGCTCGGCGCAATATCCGCGAAGAATCAATAGGTTCACGTTCGAACATCCGATGGCACGGCCCTTGCTATTACCGGTACAGGAAGCTGAAAGGAAGAGCAGCTTCGAGAGACTCCGGAGGTCTTTCATCATTTGACGTACTGTCCGGCAACGGGCAGCATTACAACCCGGCGGAATGGAGGAGGGGACGGTTATGAAAAGAATAGCGGTAGTTCTCGGTTTGGTGCTGCTTGCGGGCAGCGCTTTCGCGACGCCATCGACGCAGATCTGGATCCCGTCGACGGACGTGCAGGGGTATATGAAGTGGCATTTTGGGTTCGATGAGTACATGAAGGCGCGCGGCGACAGCCCGTACGCGGCTGCGACGGGCGGGCAGGAGCCGAACGTGATCAACAACGGCCTCACGGTGGGCGTGCTGCCCTTGGAGAAGATCCAGATGGAGGTGGGCATCGACCAGCGGACCTACGGCGTGCGCCCCATCGATTCGGCGCCCTTCTACTTCAACGCCAAGATCGGCACGCCCGAGGATTCGCTCTTCGCGGGCTCGCCGGCCATCGCGGTCGGCGGCTATGATTTCGGCACGAAGAAGTACGACAGCGCCGCGGGCTGGGGCACGGACTTCAACATCGTCTACGGCCTGGTCGCCAAGACCTTCGGCAAGGCGGGACGGTTCTCCGTCGGCTACTACCAGGGCAGCGACAAGATGCTCCTGGACAAGAACGGTAAGAAGGACAACACCGGCATCCTGGCGTCCTACGACCGGACCCTGTCGGAGATCTCGGACAAGCTCTGGATCGCCATCGACTACATGGGCGGCGAGAACAGCTACGGCGCCCTGTCCTACGGCCTGTCCTGGAAGTTCGCGCCGAACGTGAGCGTCATCTTCGGCGAGGACATGTGGAACAACTCGAATTACAAGCCCACCTACACGGTGCAGGTGGACATCGACCTGTAAATCGTTTCATCGGGAAGCCGCCGGACCTCCGGCGGCCCCATTCTTACCTCACAAGAGAAGCAATGCTCCGAACGGTTCGTCCGTAACAGGAGAACTGTTGCCCGGAGAAAGGATAAGGAGATTGTCATGAAAACAAAGAGATTGATCATAGCGATGGCACTTGCCCTCGTGGTTGCCATTGCCGGCGGGGTCCTGGCCGACAGCCAGAGCGCCCCGACGGGGACCGTACCGGAGACGCCCGCGCCGGCCGCCGCATCGGCTGCCCCGGCGCTCCAGCCCGATCCGTCGGGCGCGAACACCGGCGGCGCCGCGGATGTCGTGGGCGCGTCGGCAGGCGCGCCCACGGCGGAGGATCTCAAGAACCTGTCCAAGAGCGAGCCGCTTGCGGCGAAGCTCGCCGATGTGGTGGGCCACAACCGCATCGCCATCAACATCGTCTGGACCCTCGTGGCGGGATTCCTGGTCATGTTCATGCAGGCCGGGTTCGCCATGGTGGAGACGGGTTTCACCCAGGCGAAGAACGCGGGCCACACGATGGCCATGAACTTCATGGTCTATCCGCTCGGCATGCTGGGCTACTGGATCTGCGGGTTCGCGCTCCAGATGGGCGGCGTGGGCGGCGTAGCGACGCTTTCCGGGGGGACCGGCCTTCTGGCGAACGAGTTCACGGTCCATCTCTTCGGCAAGGACTTCGGGCTCTTCGGGACCACCGGGTTCTTCCTCTCCGGCGTGTCCTATGACGCGTCCATCTTCGCGCTCTTCCTGTTCCAGATGGTCTTCATGGACACGACGGCCACGATCCCCACGGGCTCCATGGCCGAGCGCTGGAACTTCAAGTCCTTCGTGATCTACGGCTTCATCATCGGCGGGCTCATCTATCCGCTCTATGCCAACTGGGTCTGGGGAGGCGGCTGGCTGTCGCAGCTCGGCAAGATGTTCGGCCTCGGCCACGGCCATGTGGATTACGCGGGTTCCTCGGTGGTGCACATGACGGGCGGCGTGGCCGCCCTGGCCGGCGCGCTCGTGATCGGGCCGCGCATCGGGAAGTACAAGGACGGCAAGGTGATGGCCATCCCCGGGCATCATATCCCCATGGCGATCGTGGGCACCTTCATCCTGGCCTTCGGGTGGTTCGGGTTCAACGCGGGTTCGTCCCTGGCCGGCACGGACCTCCGCATCGGCGTGGTGGCCGTGAACACGATGCTCGCCTCGGCGGGCGGGGCCTTCTCGGCTATGTTGTACATGTGGTTCCGGTACGGCAAGCCGGACATCAGCATGATCGCCAACGGCATGCTGGCGGGGCTGGTGGCGATCACCGCTCCCTGCGCCTTCGTGACCGCACCGGTAGCGGTCCTGATCGGCGCGATCGCGGGCATCCTGGTCTGCGTCGCCGTGTTCTTCATCGAGCGGACGCTGAAGATCGACGATCCGGTGGGCGCCATTTCGGTCCACGGCGTGAACGGCGCCTGGGGGGTCATCTCCCTGGGGCTCTTTGCCGACGGGACCTACGGCGACGGATACAACGGCATCGCCGGAGGCGTCAAGGGCCTGTTCTACGGCGGCGGGTCCCAGTTCGCGGCCCAGCTCATCGGAACGGCGACCAACATCATCTTCGTGTTCATTGCATCCTACGCCATGTTCTGGGTGCTGAACAAGACGGTCGGCCTCCGGGTCCCCGAAGAAATCGAGATCGAGGGGCTTGATCAGGCCGAAGTGGCGGTTTCCGCCTATCCCGATTTCCAGACGCGCCACACGCACCGCTAGGAGGATGCCATGAAAAAGATCGAAGCAATCATCAAACCGTTCAAGCTGGACGAAGTGAAGGATGCGCTGAACGCAATGGGCATCCAGGGCATGACGGTGACCGAGGTGAAGGGATTCGGCCGCCAGAAAGGGCATGTGGAACTGTACCGCGGCGCGGAATACGACATCGCGTTCATCCCGAAGGTGAAGATCGAGGTCATTGTGGCCGACGGCACGGTGGAAAAGGTCCTCTCGACGATCCTGGAGAAGGCCAAGACCGGCAAGATCGGAGACGGCAAGATCTTCATCACCAAGCTGGAGGACGTCGTCCGCATCCGGACCGGCGAGAAGGGCGACGTGGCGATCTGAGGACGCCCGTAGCCTGCGTACGTTATCAAAGCCGGCAGGAACCACTGCCGGCTCTTCTTTCTCCCTCGAAGGTTACGAGCCAGAAGAAGAGGAAAGGAGTCTGTCGTGAAACGGATCGAAGCGATCATCCATCCGGACCGGGTTGCTGCTCTTTGCGCTGTTCTGGGCGACGCGGGATATCCGGACGCCACGGTCTCGCTCGTTGAAGAGAGCGGCGGACAGGCCGGCTGGACGCGCCATCTGCGCGCGTCGACGCACAGGGAAAACGGACGGGAACAGTCGCGGCTGGATGTGGTGGTGTCCGATGACGATGCGCCGGAGATCATCAATGTCATTCGCGCATTCGCGCTGTCCGGCGACGCGGGCTGCGGCGACATCCTCATGCAGGACATCGCCGAAGTGGTCGCGAGGGGCGCGCGGGACGTGGTCGTGCGTTAGTCCGGCGTGCGTTGTCGTCCGAGGTGGAGCAAATTCTGTTTTCGCGCATGCGATTTCGTGCTAGAGTACGATACCCATGATCAATCTGCTTCTCGGCATCGTCTTTCTGCTGATCCTGGTCCTGCCGATCACCGTGAAACGGGTGGAGCACAACATCGAGCTCTTCCTGCTCGCCGTCGGTGCGCTGACGGTCAGCCTCTCCAGCCTTTTCGGCCCGGAGCGGCTCTGGGACCTGCAACTGATCGAAACGGCGCTGATCGAACCGGTCAGGATCACGGCGGCGACGCTCGTCTTCGGCCTCCTCTTCCGGCTCTTTCGCGACCCCCTGACCTGGTCCATCGTGGCGGCGGAGCGGGCCATCGGTCCCCGGGTCTTCGCGTTTCTCCTGATCCTCATCCTCGGGCTCCTGTCGAGCATCATCACCGCCATTATCGCAGCGCTGGTGCTCTGCGAGATCGTGAGCAGCCTGAACCTGGACAAGAAGTACGAAACGCGGCTCGTGATCCTTGCCTGTTTCTCCATCGGCATGGGCGCGGCCCTGACGCCGGTGGGCGAGCCGCTTTCCACGATCGCGATCGCCAAGCTGCGCGGCGGGCCTTTTGATACCGATTTCTTCTTTCTCCTGCGCTTGCTGGCCGTCTATATTCTTCCCGGCCTCGTCGCGGTCTCCCTTGCCGGGGCCTTCCTGCGCGGCAGGGAAGTGAAGGCCGGGCATGGCCTGGTGGAGGACCGGCCCGAGCCGGTTTCGGGCATTTTCCGTCGTTCCCTCCTGGTCTATGTTTTCGTTGCCGCGCTCGTGCTGCTCGGCGCGGGGTTCAAGCCGCTGATCGATACGTACATCTCGCGTCTCTCCGCGGGAGTTCTCTACTGGGTCAATATGTCCTCGGCGGTTCTGGACAACGCCACCCTGGCGGCCGCAGAGCTGGGGCCGCAGATGAATGTCGTGCAGGTCAAGAGCATACTTTTAGGCATCATCATTTCCGGCGGCATGCTGATTCCCGGCAATATCCCGAATATCATTGCCGCCTCAAAACTCAGGATCTCCAGCCGCTCCTGGGCTGAGCTGGGCGTTCCCTCCGGCCTTATCCTGATGGTGCTGTATTTTCTCGTCCTTTCCTGGTAATTCCCCCATTCTTCTGGAAACACGCCTGCCACTGTTACCTCGTGCTGTCATTTCCACGAAGTCCTGGATTGTCATTGCGAGGAGCGATTTTGCAAGCCTGCCCCCGCACGAATAAAGCGGTGGAAGCAATCTCGTAGTGCCTTGAAATTCTTAGCTACGAGTTTG
>JAKAHZ010000062.1 GCA_021814615.1 Nitrospirota bacterium
CTGCAGGAAACCGCCGGACCCGCCGTTATCGATCCCGCATCCTGACGGTCACCGCGCTGATATCGTCGATGCGGACCACGGCATCGTAGAATTCCTTGCCCCGGAGTTCGGACAGCACGGCGATGTTCTGATGCACCTTGGCGAGCTTGCCGGAAAGCGAGGCCCCCGACCGGAGCGTCAGGTCCACCGGTGAACCGGTCATCCTGCCGAGCACATCCCCCATCGTATCGGCCTGGCGGATATCAAGTTTCTTCTCTTCGGCAAAGGCCGTGAGCGATGCTGTTGCAGCGATCCCTGACGCCACCACCATCACCATGAACAGTCGAGTCCATGCCCTCATTATGCGCCCCCTTCCGCCGTCCCGTCTTTAGCCGCAAGCACCTGGAGAGATCACTTTTTCTCCGGCGTTGTCTTGTCGCCGAACGTCCTGATGAGGCCCTGGAGGAATTCATCGCGCTCCGTGGCCGTCAGGCGAGTCTCGGGATGAACAAGCCTGTAGAAAAAGGGCGGCATTTCATGGTCGCGGAGCTCCCCGGCGGCCTCGTCGCCCTTGTTTTTCGGCCTGCCCCATTCAGTGACATTGAAGAGCCTGCGCGCCTCGTCAACATCCTGCTGGACCATCCATGACGCCGGGGCGACGTGGCTGTACCAAGGCCATACGGTCTCATTGCTGTGGCAGTTCTTGCAGAGCCGGAAGAAATACTCCCGCGTGGCCGGACGGTCCCAGGCAGGCTCCCTCTCCGCCGGCGGATTGGTATGGCTCCGGCCGTAGGGAACAAGCTGGATCGCTCCCAGGACGGCAATGCCGATCAGGACGATGCGCGCAATGAACCGCAGTGATGAATTTGCTGCCGGCATTTCTTCCCCTTTTCCCGGACCTCGCGGCGCTCCTGTTGCGGCACAGCCGAGTTCCTTCTAGAAATCCGGGAACAATTTCAGGATCAGCGGCGTGCCGTTCTGCGCTTTTGCTGTTGCGGTCAGGATGCCGCCTTCGACATATTCCAGGGAAAAATCGCGGAACCCCCGCTCCACGAGCTGTTTGGCGTTCGCCGGGCAGCCTTCCTCGCATCCGACCACGCCCCGGATCATGAGCGGCAGCAGCCCCCTGACGTCAAGACCGTTCAATGCGGCGCCCTGCTCCTTCGCGAATTCGCCAATGCGGGATTCCATGGCTCCGGCATCGATCCGGTAGGGATTCTCGATCGGGATCGAAAGCGATCGTTGCCCCAGTCGCACATCTAATTCCATTTCATCTGCCTTTCTTCGTCATCGCCGGGCAACGGGATGTTGCACCGAGCAATTCGTCGACCGCGAAAACACCGGCCGAGGGATCATGTGAAAGAGAAGATAGCGCGAGATGCCAGAAATTGCAAGAAGAACTGCGGACCCGGCTGCTTCGCCGCCTATTCCTCCTTCAGGATGCGCCAGAGGCTTGTGCGGGATATCCCCAGCACCTCCGCCGCCTTGGAACGGTTCCCCCCGAAAAGGTCGAGCACCTTGAGCACGTAATCGCGGTTCATGGCATCGAGGCTCTTCACCTTGCCCGGCTCGAGCGTTTCGATCTGAAAGAGTTTCATGCTCTGGGGCAGGCTGTCGGGCGTGATGGTCGGGCCCTTTTCAAGCATCAGCGCCCGTTCCACGATATTCTCGAGCTCGCGCACATTCCCGGGAAAGCTGTAATGCATCAGGAAATCCATGGCTTCGCGGGTGAATCCCTCGATCTTCTTGTTCGACTTGGGCAGATGCTTCCGCAGGAAATAGGAGGCCAGGGGTTCGATGTCGTCCCGCCGGTCGCGGAGCGGCGGAATGAAGATCTCCATGACATTCAGACGGTAGTAGAGGTCCTCGCGGAACCTGCCGTCGCTGATCCGGTCCCGCACATCCTGGTTCGTCGCCGCGATGAACCGCACATCAACATGAATGGGCCGCGTGCCGCCCACGCGGAAGAATTCGCCCTCCTCGATCACTTTCAGGAGCTTTGCCTGAAGGTTCGGCGCCATCTCGGCGATCTCGTCGAGGAACAGCGTACCCGTGTCGGCGATCTCCACGAGGCCCTGCTTGGTCCGCACCGCTCCGGTGAAGGCTCCCCGCTCATGGCCGAAGAGCTCGCTTGCCAGAAGCTCTTCCGTCAGGGTCGCGCAGTTGATCGCAAGGAACGGCCGAGCCTGCCGCCTGCTCGTGAAATGCACGATCCGCGCGAGCAGGCTCTTGCCCACGCCTGTCTCGCCGGTAAAGAAGATATTGCTTTCCGAATCCTTGATCCCCTCGATCACCTCAAGGATTTTCTGCATGCTGTCGCTCCGGGCGATGATCGAAACCTTCTTGTCCATGCCCAGGTAGGTCTTGAGCGCGATGTTCTCCCGCACCAGGCCCTTGCGGTCGCTCAGCTTCCGCACCTTGAGGACCATTTCGTCGAGATCGAAGGGTTTGGTCACATACTCAGACGCGCCCTTCTTCATGGCCTCGACGGCAGACCCGATGCTCCCGAACCCGGTGATGATCACGACCTCCGTCTCCGGCGTCTTCTCCCGCACCTGGTCGAGGAGCTCGATCCCCGTAAGGCCGGGCATCTTGATATCGGCGATCAGAAGGTCGTAGGATCCTTTTTCGAGACGGTTCAGCGCGTCCAGCCCGTTGGACACACCCGTGACCGCGTAGCCCTCCGTCTTGAGTACGCTCACCAGGTGCTTGAGCGTGATTTCCTCGTCCTCGGCTATGAGAATGTTGAATGCCATGCCGTTCGCCTTGCCCCCCCGTCACCGTGTCGTCGGCTCGGTCTTCTTCGGCAGCGTGATCATGAAGATCGCGCCCTTCCCTTCAGCGCTGTTCACGACGATGTCGCCGTGATGCTTTTTCACGATATTATAGACGATGGCAAGCCCCAGGCCCGTGCCCTTTTCCCGCGTGGAGTAGAAGGGCTCAAAGATCTTTTCCGCGGCCTCCGGGGTCATCCCTCTCCCCGTATCAGAAACGCTGATCGTCACGCTCCCATCTGTCGGCGTCACGGTGACGCGGAGCTCCCCCCGGCCGTCCATGGCCTGGCTGGCATTTGTGAAGAGGTTGATGAAAACCCGCTCCATCTGATCCGGATCGGCGGCCAGGACCGTTTCGCCCGGGCTGTCGAGGCTGAAGGCAACCTGCGCCGCAGCCGAACGCACGCGGTTGAAGGCGTCCCGGATCAGCGACGTTATCTCCACGTCGGCAAACTGCGGTTCGCGGCCCCGGGCGAACTCCAAAAGATCTCCCACGATCGTCTTGACCCGCGCGGTCTGGCCCAGGATATCGCCGGTCACTTCCCGCACCGACGGGGCCGCAGCCGTACCGAGTTCGCGCACCAGCACCTGCGTGGACAGGTAGATGTTATTCAACGGGTTGTTCAGCTCATGGGCCACACCCGCGGCGAGCGTGCCGATGGCGGCAAGTTTTTTGCTTTGGAGCAGTTCCTGATTCTTCTGCTCGATCAGCGCCTGCCGCTCCTCGAGTTCGTCCTCCATGTCGTCGAACTTCCGGATCAGCTGGCCCACTTCGTCGTTGCCCCAGGAGCGCACCGGCGCCTTGACATGCTCGAACGTCCCCGCGCGGGATTTTTCCATCACGTCGATCAGCAGCCGGAGACGGCTCACCACGCTCCGGCTGATCACGAAGAGCATGGCGATGCCGGTCACCAGAAAGACGGGAAAGACGATGACGATTGCCGCCTGGGATGTCCTGATGCCCGATTCCACGTTCTCCCGCGCCGCCCGGTCGAGGTCCTTGGCATTGGTGATCACGTCCTCGCCGTTCTTCCGCAGCGCCCCGATCTCCCGGTCAAGCTGCTCCAGCCCCGTGATCAGCCGATGACCCGGCGACAGGCCGTAGACCCTCCGCAGGAACTCGGCGGCCTGATGGGGACGTTCGTAGATTGCCGCTTCGAGCAGCGGGAAGAACCTCGCCGACGAACCGTTTCCTGCCACCCCCCGGAGACCGGCGCCAAGATCCGTGAGCCGCGCTTCAATGGAATGAAAGGTGTTCCGGTACTCAACGACGTTCTGACGAAGCCGGCGAAGCGAGTCGTTTGCGCCCCCTGCCAGGAGATCGGCAAGAATGCTGTCCAGGTCGTCCAGGTACTGATAGATCGCCTTCGCTTCGTCGTCCGATGCGCGCGGGCTGTAGAGAAAGAAATTTTTCTCATGCCGGCGGAGCTGCAGGGACTTGCTCCTGACCGTATCGGTCAGCTCGAGAAAGCGGATCTCCTGCTTGATGCTGTTGAAGTTGATGAATTCGAAAACCGCCAGGATGGCGATGAGAAATGCGCTGATGAAGAAGGTCAGAATGATCTTTTTCTTCAGGGACATGGGCCACCATAGCATGAACGACGGCCGCGCGCAACGAAAAACGGAGGGAATGGGGCAGGGAATGCAGTCAACGGTCCTTCGTCTCAGGACCTGACGACAAGCACCGGGCAGACGGCGGAGCCGATCACCTTTTCTGTGACGCTCCCCATGAGCAGTCTGCGGAGGCCCGTCCTGCCGTGGGACCCCACGACGATGACATCGGCAGCCTGGTCCCTCGCGAGCCTCAGGATCGCCTCGTCGGCTTCCGCCTCGCCCACGAAGGTTTCCGTCGCCACTCCCGAGGCCTCGGCCCGGGACTTCACCGCAGCCGTATCCGCCTTGGCCTTCCGGATCAGGTCCTCAACGGCCTTGGGCGATTCGGCATAAAGCTCCGTGGGCACGTCGACCACCGAAATAACGGCAAGGGAGCCTCCGTAGGAGGCGGCGAAGGAGATCGCCTTTTCCACGGCAACGGCGCTGAATCGCGAACCGTCAGTCCCGACAATGACCTTCTTCCATCCTACGGTCGCATCCTTGGGGACCACCAGGACATCGCGCTGCGTGTGACCGATGACCCGTGCGGTCACGCTGCCGACCATGGCCCGCTCAAGCTGCCGCAGGCCGCGTCTTCCCATGACGATGATGTCTGCGTTCTCGGCGTCGGCAAGATCGACGATACGCTCGTAGGTTTCCCCTTCCTCGCGCACCGTCTTGATGAGCACCCGTTCCTGCTCCGCCAGCCGCGCCGCGTCGCGAAGAGCTTCTTCGCAGGGCCGGGCAAGGGAGGAGCGAACGTCCTTGACCGCCGTCAGATCGAGGTCCCCGGTTACGGGCGGAACCACGGAAGTCACGGTGATCCAGCACTTCTCATCAACAGCAAGCCGGAACGCCTGCATAAGCGCGTTCCGGCTGGATTCAGAACCATCGACGGCAACAAGGATCTTTCTATATCTTCCCATGTTCGAGCGCCTCGGATGCGAGACGGAGCTTCTCTTCCCTGCGGCCCTCCACAAAGGACTTGAGGACGATGAATGCACCGATCAGGAGCGCTGCGATCATTATAGCAAAGCTGGTGTTCTTCAACACCTTGACGGTCATGTCGCTCATCTTGCCGATCAGGCCCAGTTGGGACAGATAGACCGGGACCATGAGCGCGCGGCTGAAGAGCACGATCACCATGATGACGCCCATGACCACCTTGATCATGAAGGGCTTCACATAGGTCGTGCCGATGGCGCCGAGCTGGATGCCGAAGAGCGAACCGGCAAGGATGATCATGGCAAGCCGGATGTCGACCAGGCCGTGGAGCGCGTACTTGAAGGAGCCGCCCAGGCCCATGACGAAAGCGATCACGAGCTCCGTGGCCGAGGCCATGAGGCTCGGCGCGCCCAGGACATAGATCATGGAGGGGACGCCGATGAACCCGCCGACGGCGATCGTCGCGGCAAGCATGCCCGTGGCGAAACCCAGCGGAATGGTGAAGAGGATCGAGACCTTGGCGTTCAGGCTCTTGAAGTAGACCATGGTGCCGGGGATGTTGATGGACTGCACCCACTTGGCCAGTTTGCCCGTCTTCTCTTCTTCATGGGCGTTGCCGGACTTGTAGGTCTTCCAGGCGTCGCGCAGCACGAAGCCGCCGACCACGGCGAGGATTACGACGAAGGCCGCGCTCACATAGAGGTTCGAGCCCGCGTCGCCGAAGGACTTCTTGATGTTCTCCTGGATCTGGGCGCCGTAGAGCACGCCCGCTTCCGCCGAAATGCCCAGGATGACACCGAGCTTCACATCCACCTGCCCGTACTTGAACCGCTTCATGGCCCCCACGAGGGCCTTGGGGAACTTGTGGCACATGTTGCTGGCAACCGCCATGAGACCCGGAACGCCCAGGCTCATCATGCCGGGAGTGAGCACGAAGGCGCCGCCGGAACCGATGAAGCCGGAGACGAGGCCGCCCACGAAACCGACGCCGAAGAGATAGAGGATCGTGATCGTGTCGAGGTTGATGAAGCTGTTGACGATGTCGTGCATCTTACTTTACCTCCTTTTTCTTCTTCGCCGCCTCAATGCCCACGACGGTCCAGAAATCTCCGGTGAATGACCCATGCACGAACGAGAACAGGAACGCCGCCAGAATGGGCAGGAACGCATACCAGGTCCCCTTGCCGAACATCTCGTTCACTTCGTCCTGGTGGGTCAAAAGCGCCGCGTAAAGGGCGATCGATATGATCCCCATCACGAGCATCTTCGCCACCGGCTTCTTCTTAGTGCTGCTTGTTGCCATGATGTTCCTCCTTATAGTTTCTGAATATTCTGAACAAGTGAAAAAGCTTATTTACCACTGAGGCACGGAGACCACCGAGAAGAGCAGAAACCTTCGTTTTGAATTTCGAGAACGATTATGGAATATGTTTTCTGCATGATTCCCCGCATTCCAACCCAAGCCCTCGATTCCTCCGTGTCTCTGTGGCTCCGTGGTGCATATTCGCGGTAACCCTATGCTCCCGCAGCATCCGACACGACCACCAGCGGGCAGCGCAGGTTCTTCCAGAGTTCCGTGAGAAGGCCTTCCTTCTTCCGGCAGTCCGCGTCGAGGCTCCCCGGCGATTCCACGACCACGAAGAGCACATCGCGCTCCTTGTTCGTGAAGTCGATGATCTCCTGCTTCAGGCATCCTGATCGTTCGAAGATCCGGTGCTCGACACCGGCCGCCTTGAGCTCCTCGGCAAAGGCCTGAAGCAGCGGGGATGTCTGCCCTTCGCCGTCAGGCGCGCAAACAAAGAGGACGTCGAGCTGTGCGCTGATCCGCAGCGTCGCATTCAGGGCATAGCGAAGGGTCTTGACGTCCGTATGCCCTTCTTTGAGCGCCAGCAGGACCCGCCGCTCGCGCTTAAAGAGCGAGGCCGCGGATTCCGCCTGCCCTTCCTCGGCAAAGGAAACCGCCGCCATGGTATCCTCGATCTGCCGCATGATCTTTTTCATTTTGTTCGAGTCCATAGTCTGCCCCGTGTTGGCGCGTTCTGCGCGATCCTTAGTCGACCCTCAGTGTGGGACGGGTAGCAGGCCTCTTGGTGTCATAGGCCGAAGGCCGGTCGGTCTTCCGGGTCTGCTTGTCTTCATTCATCAACTGCCGGGCGGTCTCGAACTCGCCTTCCTCTGCGAAGGCAGCTGCTGCGAAAGCAGTCTCCATTTTCTTGAACAGGCTTTTCATGGTCCTTTCCTCCTTTTCTCTTTCGACATTTGCCATCTGCATTTCTACTCTTTCTATTACAATGACCATGCCAAACACGCCCATAAGTCAACATATTGATTTATTAGGTTTTTTATTTTATAGTGCTGTTCACATATGGAACCCATTTGTTGTATATTGCAATGCTATATTCATATCAACTTGCAATTGGCTGTTTTATTTGCTATTTTTTAGTTGTTGCATGAGTCGTCTCAACGTTGTAAATTGCAACCGGACGATTGATTCGCAGTACATTATGAAATTCTTCTCGTCAAAGCCCGAAGGGTCCGACCAGGACCAGATCGTTGCCGATCTGCGGCACAGACTGCAGGACGCATCGCTACCAGCTGCCGTGAGCGCGATCGCTTCCCAGGAACTCGACGTTCTCGCAAAGATCAATCCTTCTTCCGCAGAGTTCACCATCGGTCTCACCTACATCGACTACCTGCTTTCCCTTCCCTGGAACCGCAAGACCGAAGACAACCTTGATATCGTCCGGGCCGAGCGCCTCCTGAACGCAAATCACTTCGGCTTGCAGCGCATCAAGGAACGGGTCCTCGAACATCTGGCCGTGAAGGTCCTTCGCATGAACCGGCAGGTACGCCTCCTCGTCATCGACGACGAGGAGATCGCGAGAAAGAACCTCTCCCACGTGCTCACCAAGGAAGGCTACGAGGTCGTCACCGCGCCGGACGCGGAGGCCGGTCTCCGCGAGCTTGACGCAGCGGAGTTCGACGTGATCCTGACGGATCTTCGCATGGGAAAGGTCAGCGGCATGGAGCTCCTCGAAACGGCGCGCAAGCGCCATGCCGACGCCAGGGTGATCATCGTTACGGGGTTCGCCACCGTCCCATCGGCGATCGAGGCCATGCGGAAAGGCGCCTTCCATTACATCACCAAGCCCTATAAGCTCGACGAAGTGCGCGATACGGTAAAACAAGCCCTCGAAAAGCGGGCTATGCTTTCCAATACGAAGGGCACGGTGCTCTGTTTTGCGGGCCCGCCCGGCACGGGCAAGACCTCCCTGGGCCGCGCGATCGCCCAGGCGCTGGGCAGGAAGTTCAGCCGCATCTCGCTCGGCGGCATGAAGGACGAAGCGGACATCCGCGGACACCGGCGCACCTATGTGGGCGCCAAACCCGGACGGGTGATCGAGGAGATCCGCCGCGCCGAAACGTCGAATCCCGTGCTGATGCTGGACGAGCTGGACAAGATCGGGTCGGACTTCAAGGGCGATCCCGCCTCCGCCCTTTTGGAGGTGCTGGACCCCGAGCAGAACCGGTCCTTCCTGGACCACTATCTCGACGCGCCCTTCGACCTCTCGGGCGTCATGTTCATCGTCACCGCCAACATGCTGGACACCATTCCCGATCCCCTGCGCGACCGCATGGAGGTGATCGAATTTTCCGGCTACAGCCAGGAGGAGAAGACCGAGATCGCCTCCCGGTTCCTCGTGCCGAAGCAGATCCGGGAAAAGGGCCTCTCGCCGAACCGGATCTCCTTCACGCCCGACGCGCTGGAAACCATCATCCGGGAGTATACGCGCGAAGCGGGCATCAGGAACCTGGAGCGCAGGATCGCCACGATCTGCCGCAAGATCGCCAAGGAGTCGCTCGACCGGGGACCGGACCACCGGGTCACGGTGATGCCCGCTGCCGTGGAGCAGTATCTGGGGCGGCGAAAGTTCCATTTCGAGGTGATCGAGGAGCAGGACCGCGTGGGCGTGGCGACCGGCCTCGTCAGGACCGAGACGGGCGGTGACATCATCTTCGTGGAAGCGGCGAAGATGAAAGGCACGAAGGAACTGATCATCACGGGATCGCTGGGCGACGTGATGCGCGAGTCGGCGCAAGCCGCCCTTTCCTATATACGGAGCCGCGCTGTCGCCTTCGGCCTTGCAGATGACTTCTTCGAGCACCAGGACATCCACATCCATGTGCCTTCTGGCGCGGTCCAGAAGGACGGGCCCTCCGCGGGCATCGCCATGGCCATGGCGATCCTCTCGCTCCTCACCGGCCGTCCCATCCGGCGCGACGTGGCCTTGAGCGGCGAGATCACGCTCACCGGGCGGGTCCTGCCCGTCGCCGGGATCCGCGAAAAAATCCTGGCAGCCAGACGCGCCCGCGTCTCCGTCGTCGTTCTCCCGGCGAAGAACCGCGCCGACGTTGAAGAGCTTCCTCCCGATGCGGTACAAGGCATCACCATCGAGCTGATCGACTCGGTCGCCGACGCTGCGGCGATCGCGCTTGTGCAGCCGGGCCGGGCTGCCGGGAGCGCCTGACAACCATGATCGCCTATCAGCAAAGCATCCGCTCCAAGATCCGCTTCGGCTATTACGCCGTGGTGCTCCTGATCGCCGGGCTTTCGGTCTTCACCTTCGTGGAGCTGAACTTCCTGGAGAAGAAGATCACCTCCGGCGAAGCGGTCGCCGAGTTCTTCGACACGATCCTGGAGGTCCGCCGCTTCGAAAAGAACTATTTCCTCTACGAGCAGCGTTCCGACTTCGAGGAGAATATCCGCTACGCCACCATCGCCGTGGGGCTCATCGAAGCGAACCTCGACGGCTTCCGCGCCGTTGCACCGACCGAGAACTTCGCCGGCCTGCAGGACGGCCTCCGGCAGTACCGCGTGCTCATGGTGCAATACGAGGAGCTCCTCCGGCGCCAGCACGCCGGCCGGTCCGACGGGGACATCGCGGCGAAGCCGCGACTCGAAGGCAGCATCCGGAAAACGGGCAAGGACATCGTCACCATCGCCGAGTCCATGTCGAAGGCGGAGCGCCGCAGCATCCGGGCGATGCTCGCGAACTCCCGCCGCATCCTGATCATCTCCATTACCGGGCTCATCGTGCTCGTGATCCTATTCGGCCAGGTCCTGGCCCGGATGGTCGTGAAGCCGCTCAAGCTGATGGAGCGGAACATGGAGGTGATCGCCGACGGCAGGTTCGAGAACATCCGGATCGATTCGAAGGACCGCGAGGTGCTCTCGCTCACGAAGGCCTTCAACAAGATGCTGCGCGAGCTCGAACTGCGCCAGCGCCACCTGGTCCAGTCCGAGAAGCTCGCGTCCCTCGGCACGCTCCTCTCCGGCGTGGCCCACGAGCTGAACAACCCCCTGTCCAACATCTCCTCGTCGGGCCAGATCCTGTCCGAGGAACTGCAGGACGCCAGGAAGACGAGCGCGGACAAACCCTGGCCCGTGGACCCAGACTACGCGATCGAGCTCCTGGCGCAGATCAACGATCAGACGGACCGCGCCCGGAACATCGTCCGGTCGCTCCTCGAATTCTCCCGCGACCGGGATTTCAAGAAACAGTCGCTGCCCCTCAAGGCCCTCTTTGAGGAAACCATCCGCTTCATCAAGGGCCAGGTGCCCTCCCGCGTGGCAATCTCCCTCGACATTCCCGACGACGTGACGATCATCGCGGACAAACAGCGGATCCAGCAGGTTTTCCTGAATCTCGTCAAGAACGCCCTGGACGCGATCCCCGGCGACGGCGGCGTCACGATCGTTGCCCGGAAGCACCGCGCCATCGACAAGGCGGGCGACGACACGGGCATCTATAATTATCTCAAGTACCGCGGCAAATGCACTCTCGAGGACGACACCGTGGACATCGAGATCCGCGATACCGGCGCGGGCATCCCGCCGGAGGTCCTCCCCAAGGTCTTCGATCCCTTCTTCACCACCAAGGACGTGGGAAAGGGATCGGGCCTGGGGCTCTTCATCGTGCACGAGATCGTGGAGGAGCATGACGGCTGCATCGCCGTGGACAGCGAGCAGGGCAAGGGAACGTCGTTCCTGATCAGGCTGCCGGTGAAGTGACCGACAAGGAGACACGGCGACAGGGAGACAAGAAACAAAGTCAGGAGTCAGAAGTCAGGAGTCAGAAACAGGAGCCAGGAGTCAGGAGCCAGAATCCAGGAGATAGTTGGCAGAAACAGAATGCAAATGACAGCACACAGAAGACGGAATGCCGCGGTTCCCTTCGGGTCTTCGCGCCTTCGTGGCAATATTGATGTTCAGTAAAGGAATAGAAAATGGAAAATCAGGGAAAGATCCTCATCATCGACGACGAGCGCATCGCGCTCAAGAACCTCGAACACATCATGAAAAAGGAAGGCTACGAGGTCACCGGGACGCAGAGCGGCCAGAACGGCATGAACCTCCTGGACGAGCAGGCCTTCGACGTGGTGCTCACGGACCTGCGCATGGAGAAGGTCGACGGCCTTCAGATCCTGAAGAAGAGCCGCGAGGTCGCGCCGGACACCGAAGTGATCATGATCACCGGATTCGCCACCCTCGAATCCGCCGTGGATGCCATGAAGCACGGCGCCTTCTACTACATCGCCAAGCCCTTCAAACTCGACGAGGTGCGGAAGGTGGTGAAGGAAGCGATCCATAAGGTGCAGCTCAAGAAGGAGAACAAGCACCTCCGCGAGCAGCTTGAGAGCTTCCAGGGCAAAGTGAAGATCATCACCCAGGACGCGGCCATGCGGAAGCTCCTGGACATCTCCCGCCAGGTCGCTCCCGTGGACACCACGATCATGATCACCGGCGAGAGCGGCACGGGCAAGGAGCTCTTTGCCCGCTACCTCCACGTGAACAGCAACCGCGCGGCGGCCCCCTTCTTCGCCGTGAACTGCGGCGCCTTCACCGAGGAGCTCCTTGCCAACGAGCTTTTCGGCCACGAGAAAGGCGCCTTCACCGGCGCGGCGGACCGGAAGCGCGGCATTCTCGAGATAGCGGCAGGCGGCACCCTCTTCCTGGACGAGATCACCGAGATGTCGCCCACCATGCAGGTGAAGCTCCTGCGGGTTATCCAGGAGCGCGAGCTCCTGCGCGTGGGCGGCACGGAGCCCGTAAAGATCGACGTCCGGCTCATCGCCGCCACGAATCGCGATGTGCAGGAGCTGGTCAAAGCGGGCACTTTCCGGCAGGACCTCTACTTCCGGCTGAACGTGGTCTCGCTCCGCATTCCCCCGCTCTCGGAACGCAAGGACGACATCCCCATCCTCTCCTTCTACTTCCTGAAAAAGTACGCCACGCTTATGAAGAAGCAGGTGAACGAGATCAACGAGGACGTGCTGTCGCTCCTCCTGAACTACGATTTTCCCGGGAACGTGCGGGAGCTGGAGAACATCATCGAGCGTGGCGTTGCCCTGGCCAACGGCGCGGCCATCGAGCTTGCCCACTTGCCCGAAGATCTGAAGGAACTGAACATCAAGACCTTCCGGAAGCGCGAAGGCAAGATCCCGTCGCTGGAAGAGCAGGAAACGGCCTATATCAAGTGGGTGTTAAACGAGGTTGCGGGCAACAAGACCCTGGCTGCTCAGATCCTGGGCATCGACCGCGTGTCGCTCTGGAGGAAGCTGAAGAAGTACGGGATGGAAACTGAATAGCAAGCCGAACGAAGTATCTCCTGCCGCTCTTAACAAGAAGGCGCGCTCACCTCAGTACGGCGATCGAGAAAAGAGGAGGTAGAGAAGGAAGCAAAACGCCTGGGCGTTCCTCGCCAGTCTATCATTAAGGTCTGGGTGGCAGAGCGACTTGAGAAAACCTCCTGATCTTTTAACCAGTCGAGTCCCGCGCTCTTTGGCGCGGTGCTCAACTCTTCTCTGGAATTCACCATCCACACGCCCCAGATCGACAAGGCGACTGAGCGGGCCACAAAGTCAAAGGAAAATGAAAGAAACCATGAAAGACCCATAGTCGTCAATCTCCCCCCGCTATTTGCAGACCGAGAAGCAGACCCAATAGGGTCACGTCTTTCTCCGTGCATTTCCATCTTCACAACGTCACCGCAGCGTTCACCCCACCATCTCCTCAAAAAGTCCCCGCACGGTCTTGCGCAGCTCTTCGTAATGATCAAGCAGGCATCTGCCTGCGGAGATTTCCCCATCCGCGAATCCCATGCGCCGGGCCAGGGTGCGGATCTTCTCCGGATCGCGGACCAGATTGCTCGACGACTGGTTCGCCACCACGCGCATCCTGCTTTCCAGCCTTCGGAGAAACAGATAAGCCGTGCGAAGCGTTGTCTCCTGCCCCTGCCACAGAACTCCTTCCCTCCTGAGCGCGCACAGCGCGTTCAGCGTTCCCGGTATCCTGACCCTGCTCCGTTCCCCTCCGTACCGGAGCTGCAGATACTGCGCAAGGAACTCGATATCCACGAGCCCGCCTGTTCCCTGCTTGATATTGAACTGCTTCGTATCCTCCCTCCCCCGCTCTTCTTCCATGCGTTTGCGCATTGCCCGCACATCAGCTGCCAGCGACGGAGCAACTCCCCGGTAGATCGTGTTCCGGAGCCCGGCGGCAAAAGCGGCGCCCACTTCACGGTCTCCGGAAACGAAGCGTGCATGGATGAGCGACTGTCGTTCCCAGGTCTCCGCATCCCGTTCCACATAAGCGAGGACTGAATCGACTGCCTGCACCAGCGGCCCCTTGGAGCCTGTGGGCCGGAGTCTTGTATCAACGCGGTACGCGGACCCTTCCCTCGTCATGGTCGAAAGATAGGAGATTGCCTTCTCCGCCACCTTGCTGAAATACTCGAAGACCGTCATGCCTGACGGAGGCTGACACGATCTGCTTTCATCGTAAACGAAGAACACATCCAGATCAGAACCGTAGATCAGCTCGCGTCCGCCCAGCTTTCCCGCGCCGATCACCGCCATGCCCGTTGTCTCTCCGCACCCCCCGCTCCGTTTCGCCGTTTCTTCCGCAGCCAGACGCAAGGCCGCTGCAACACAAGCGTCTGCGAGGCGCGAAAGCGAGCGGCAGACCACGGGTAGCGGAAGCGTGCCTGTCAGATCGGCCATGCCGATGCGCAGTTCCTCTTTCTGTTTGAACCTCCGGAGCGCATCGAGCTTGTCCGTGATCGTCGGCGCCTGCTCCAGTGAAGCGTCCAGCGACCTCCCGAGCGACCGGACCGTGCCGTACACCTCGCCCCAGGAGTGCTCCAGCAGGTCGTGCAGGAGCTCGGGCGTGCGGATCAGGATGCGCGAGAAATATTCGCTGTTGCCGAAGACGGAGATGATCGCCTCGGGCACGCGCGGCGAATGCTGGATGACCGTCTGCACCGCGTCCCAGGACCCCCGGGCAGCTAGAAAGGATTCGAGATGATGCAGCGCCATGTCCGGGTCCGGCGAAGCGATGACCTCCCGGAAGAGCAGCGGGAAAAGCTCGCGGAAAGCGCGCCTGCTCCGGGGCGTCTGGTGCGCGAAGGATTCGCCCTCGCGCAGGAGGAAGATATTCCGGACCGCTCGTTCCGGATCGCGGAAGCCGCTGCGCACAAGGATCGCCCGGGCGTCCTGCTCGTGCGTGTCCGGATCAAGCAGGGCAGCGATATCGTCGTCCCCCTGCTCTCCCCCTTCTTCGCCCACCGCCTGGCCCAGCAGCTTGTCGTAGATCCTGCGCACATTCCCGGTATGCAGCGCGTAGTCGGCGAGCAAGGCCTCGGCCTCCCGCTGCGGCACAAGGTAACCGGTCCTTCGCGCAAGGCCGCGCAGTTCTGTCTCGCCCGTGGGCAGTGTCTGGGACTGGAGATCGTTCAGCATCTGGATGCGGTGCTCCACGGTGCGCAGGAAATGGTAGGCCTTGCTCAGGTCCGAGGCCTCCTCGTAGCTCAAGAGGCCCTTTTGCGCAAGGGTGTAGAGCGCTCTGAGCGTGTTCCGCTCCCGGAGCGTGCGGTCGCGTCCGCCGTAGATGAGCTGCAGCGCCTGGACCAAAAACTCGATCTCCCGGATTCCGCCGTACCCCAGCTTCACGTCACGGTAGGTCTTCCCCTTGAGCTGCACTTCCCGGTTGATCTTCTGTTTCATTTCCCGGATCTCGACGATGGCGCTGAAATCGAGATACTTGCGATACACGAAGGGAGTGATGCGCTCCACGAATTCCCTGCCCACCTCCCCGTTCCCGGCAACGGGCCGGGCCTTGATCAGGGCTGATCGCTCCCAGGTCTGCCCCCAGGATTCGTAGTAGATCTCGTATCCGCCCAGGCTCTGGGCGAGCGGCCCCTGCTGCCCTTCGGGCCGGAGCCGCAGGTCCACGCGGAACACGAAGCCGTCTGCCGTGTTCCTGCCGATGGCGGCGCTCACCATCTCGCCGAGCTTGACGAAATACTGATGGTTCGTGATGCGGTTGGCCAGGCCTCCGCTCTCGCCGCCGCTCGTCTCGCCGTCCGCCGAATAGACGTACATGAGATCGATGTCTGAGCTGAAGTTCAGTTCGCCGCCGCCCAGCTTGCCCATGCCGATGACGGCGAACTCCGCCGGAACCGTGCTTCCGTCTTTCAGCGCCGTCTCGGGCCTGCCGTGCCGCCGCCGCAGTTCGTCCCCCGCCCATTCGCATGCCGTCTGGAGCGTCACTTCCGCAAGGTTCGAAAGCTCAGTCGTCGTTTCCGACAGATCGGCCTTGCCCAACAGATCGCGCAGGGAGATCCTGAGCATCTCCTGTTTCCGGAAGAGGCGGAGGCTGCGGAAGAAATCCTCTTCCTTGACCGCGGCCTGCGTTGCGCTGAAGAGGCGATCTTCGAGCACTTCGCGCTCGGCGGGATAGTCAAGATAGAGGGGATTCGAAAGATGGCCGAGCGTTTCCCCTGCATGCGAGGCAGCGTAGACCGAAAGGAACCTGCTCGCGCCAAAGAGCGTTACCAGGTGGAACAGGGCGGGCGGATAGGCCTGCAGGGCCTGGATGAAGAGGGACGGCGGATCCAGCTCGGACAGGAAGCGCTCGAGATGGTTCATCGCCATATCGGGATCGCCGCATTGGCGGAGCGCTGCGAGGAGATCGGGCCTCACGGTCCGGAAGTCATCATCGCCGATCCGCTTGCGGATCAGTTGGAGATTCCGGGCCGCCTGCGCGGCATCAACGATCCCGCTTTCGACGAGCTCCGATGCCTGGACCGGTATTTCGTTGCCTTCAGACATGTTTTTCATTATACTGGCATCACTGTCGGGTGACAAGCGCAGGGCTTCAGCAATGATCACACTGTTTCCGGGGAGGACACAATGGGATTGCAGCTGCCGAAATGGATGATCCAGCTCACCGGGGACCTCTATCTGCACCGGTTCCCCTTCTGGTTCGTGTACAAGCCGCACCATTACGCGGTAACCGGTTCCCAAGTACGATCGATCCTGAACGAAGCCCGTCCCGGCGACATCCTGCTCCGTCGCTACGAAGGATTCCTGAACACCATCTTCACACCGGGGTTCTGGGGCCATGCCGCCCTCTGCGTCGAGGACACCAGCGTGATCCATGCCATCGGCGCCGGCGTTGTAAAGGAAGACCTGATCACCTTCTGCAGGACCGACGCGGTCAGCCTCGTGCGCATCAAGGGCGCAACGGAGGAGCAGAAAGGAAAAGCCCTTGCCTGCGCTCATGAACACGCGAAGCAGCGCACCGCCTATGACTACCGGTTCAAGGACCGGAACCATGCGGTCTACTGCACCGAGCTCGTGAACGTGTGTTACGAGAACCTCTTCGGCAGCGCCTACGAGAAGGTCTTTGGCGACGATATCCTCCGCCCCTACGGAATCCGGAAAAGCCCGAAGATCGAGCTTGTGCGCGAGTATCACAATACGACAAAGAGCCGGTACGAGAGCAAGCTCGCGAAAACCTACCCCGCCTGCACCGGAGAGCCCCAAACCTGCGAAGAGACCCTGAAGCGGCGGAAGGCGGAGATCGAAAAGCACGGCGCAGGAAAAGCCCCCAAGCCAAAGCATGCATGAACTCAAGGACAACGAGGACTGCTACGTCTGCGGGCCGAAGAACTCCTCCGGCCTGCGCGCAGCCTTCACCATCGACGAGTCTGCGAAGACCCTCCGCGGGTCCTTTACCGCCCGTCCGGAACACCAGGGATACCAGGACATCATCCACGGCGGCGTGATCGCAGCGCTCCTGGACGAGGCCATGGTCAAGCTCGCGTGGAAGCTCGGCATGCCCGCGGTAAGCGCCGAGATCACCGTCAAGTTCAAGGCCCCTGCCCGGCCGGGAGACCAATTGTCGATCTTCGCGAAGATCACCGGAGAGTCCAAACGGCTGATCGAGGCGGAAGCGCAGATCATGCGGGGAATGGTCGTGATCGGCGAGGCGAAAGGGAAGCTGATGCGGGTGAGCGGTTAGATGTCGCTTTCTGTCATTGCGAGGAGCTGCGTCAGCGACGAAGCAATCTCGTCGTTGATTTTGAACTTTACGGATCTTTTCTGATAGCATTCAATCATAACAGCAACGACGAGATTGCTTCGCTCCGCTCGCAATGACAACTAAAGAAAGCTTCTTCTTCGGAAACAACGATAATCCCGGCATGCATGCGCGGCCTGCGAACCGGGATGCAGATAAAAAAGCAGGGTCGCCGCCAAAGTATTTCCCCTATTCCACGCTCCCCTGCGGTACAATAGCCCCATGACCTTTACGAAAAAAGACGTTCTCACCTTCATGAAGACCCGCGCAGGCAGGCCGCTGCTCGTGCGCGAGATCATGCGCCTGCTCCACCTCAAGACCGACGACCGAAAGATCCTGAAGCAATTCCTGGCTGAACTGGCAACCGAAGGCGCCCTGATCAAGAACCGGGGCAACCGCTACGGCCTGCCGGACAAGATGAACCTCGAATCGGGCGTGTTCCAGGCCCACACTGCGGGCTACGGCTTCGTGCTGTCCGAGAAAAAGGGAAAGTCCGACATCTTCATTCCCGCAGTGAACCGGCTCGATGCCATGGACGGCGACAAGGTGGTGGTTCGCGTCACGCCGCCCGCAGCCGCGCCCCGGTGCATCCGAAAGAAGAAATCCGAGGAAAAGCGCGAAGGCGTCATCGTCCGCATCCTGGAGCGGGCGCACACGAAGATCGTCGGCACCTTCGAGCCCTCCGCGCTCAAGCACGAACGACACGGCTATGTGCGGCCCGCGGACCAGAAACTGCTGCTCGAACTCTTCGTCTCCGCCGAGAACGCCTCAGGCGCGGAATCGGGCGACCTCGTTTCCGCCGAGATCCTCTCCTACCCCCAGCGGAACCGGCCGGCGGAAGGCCGCATCACCCGGATCATCGGCAAGCCCGGCGACCCGGGCATCGACACCGAGCTGATCATCGAACAGCACGAACTGGACGTGGATTTCTCCCCTGCGGCGATGCAGGAAGCCGCAGCCATCCCGCAGGAGGTCACCGCGGCCATGCGCAGGGGCAGGGCCGACCTGCGCCAGCTTCCCACGGTCACCATCGACGGCGAGAAGGCGCG
>JAKAHZ010000193.1 GCA_021814615.1 Nitrospirota bacterium
AATCGCTTATCATTACGATGTGTCGAATGAGTTCTACAGCCACTGGCTCGACCCCGGCATTGTATATTCCTGTGCCTATTTCCGTGGCGAAGGAGATACCCTGGAGAAGGCCCAGGAACAAAAGATCGATCATATCCTGCGCAAGCTCCGGATTCAACCCGGAGACCGACTGCTCGACATCGGCTGCGGTTGGGGGGCGTTGATCATGCGGGCGGCGGAAAGGTTCGGGGCGCGGGCGTTGGGAATCACCCTGTCGCATAACCAGTACGAACTGGCCCGGGAACGGATCGCCGCCGCCGGGCTTACCGACCGCTGCGAGGCGCGGGTCGAGGATTATCGGGATGTGACCGGCAGGTTTGACCGCATCGCCAGCGTCGGGATGTTCGAACACGTCGGGTTCAAAAACCTGCGGGGCTATTTTGGCAGGGTCCGGGAGTTGCTCACGGATGACGGCATCGCCCTGAACCACGGCATCACCGTCACCGACGCCGATGGTGGGGGCGGTGATTTTATCAAACGCTATGTTTTTCCCCACAGCGAGCTGCCGCCTATCGGCTTCACCCTGCAGGAGATGGTGGCGGCAGGGCTCGAACCGGTGGACGTGGAAAATCTGCGTCGTCACTATGCCCTGACCCTCAACCACTGGGCCGAGCGATTCGAGGCGGCGGGGGAACGGCTGCGGGAGCTGGCCGGCGAAAAGCGCTGGCGCATCTGGCGGTGCTATCTGGCGGGGTGCGCCCATGGCTTTGCCCACAATTGGATCGCGGTTCATCAAGTCCTCGCGGTCAGGGGGGGCGCGGCTTGCTTGCCGCTGACCCGTGACTACATCTACGGCGATTGAGCCGCTCGTCCGGCAAGGCCTCGCCGGACATGGGAGTGTCTCCCGATGACATTTACAAGTATCCTCTTTCCCGACTTTTATGACCGCACGGCGGACGAGCCGCTTGCCGCGCCCGATTTCTTCGTCGATCTCAACCTCGACCAGATCGTCGCCGCCATCACGACCGGCAAGGAGGAATATGACCTGAACCCCTTTTTCCATCTGGCTCTGCACGACGTTGACGCTATTACTTATCGCCATGAAATCATGCAGGACCTCGAAGACGCGTCCGTGTCCGACAACATCAAGGCCTTTGCGGAAGGCATGCAGGCAATGCGCGGCCATCTTGCCGAGGCCGAGAAGCTCCGCTACGAGCGCCAGAAGGAACGCTGGTTCCTAGAGGCGGTGGATACCTATTGCGGAGCGGTGACGCGCCTGGTCCGGGATATCTCCCCGAAGCAGCTCGTCTCTCGCGGACTGATGGCATTCCGGGAATACCTGACCGCTTATGCGGCATCCGAGGGCTTCCAAGCGCTTTTCACGCAAACGCGACAGCTCAGGGCCAGTCTCGCTTCCATTCGCTACTGCCTGCTCATCGATGGTCTTACGGTCCAGGCCCGCAAATACGAAGGGGAGCCCGACTACAGTGCGGAAATCGAGGCGACCTTTGCGAGGTTCAAACAGGGAGCGGTCAAGGAGTACGCCTTCGATTTCAGGGATTGGCCGGAAATGAATCATGTGGAGGCCAATATCCTCGATCTGGTGATCCAGCTCTACCCGAACCTGTTCTCGGCGCTGGAAGGCTTTTGCGCGACCCGGAAGGACTTCCAGGACGCAACGATGGTCACCTTCGATCAGGAGGTCCAATTCTACATTGCCTATCTGGAGCATATCGCCCTCTTCAAGCGGGAAGGATTGAATTTTTGCTATCCGCGCATCGCCCACACCGGCAAGGAGGTTTATGACGAGCAGGGCTTCGATATGGCCCTGGCGGGAAAGCTCCTTGGCGAACAGGCGATCCCGGTCTGCAATGACTTCCACCTGCATGGGGAGGAGCGGATCATCATTGTCACCGGGCCGAATCAGGGAGGCAAAACGACCTTCGCCCGCACCTTCGGACAGTTGCATTACCTTGCCAGTCTGGGCTGCCCCGTCCCGGGCACGGAGGCGCAGCTTTTCCTCTTCGACCGGCTTTTCACCCACTTCGAACGCGAGGAGAATAGCGCCAATCTCCGCGGCAAGCTCCAGGACGATCTGGTCAGGATTCATGCCATCCTGGAAGCCGCCACCCCGCGGAGCATCGTCATCATCAACGAGATCTTCGCCTCCACCACCTTCCGGGACGCGTTGCTCCTCAGCCAACGGATCGCGGCCAGGCTCATGGAGCTGGACCTCTTGGGCGTCTGGGTGACCTTCATCGATGAGCTGGCGTCGCTCGGCGAGAAGACAACGAGCATGACCAGCATGGTCGCCCCCGAGAATCCGGCGCTGCGGACCTACAAGATCGTCAGGCGGCCTGCGGATGGCCTTGCCTACGCGGAGGCGATCGCCGACAAGTACCGGCTCACCTATAATCTGGTCAAGGAGCGCATCGACTCATGAAGGCGCGACTTCTGTACCGGGATCGGGATTTCGACATGCAGGCGCCGCCTCCCTGGCAGGCGGAGGCACTGACCAAGGACCTGGACTTGACCACGCTGTTCAACGCAATGGCACAGGAGGATGACTTCCTTCGGGAAGTGGCCGCAAGGGTGATCCAGACGGGCTTCGAGAAATATCCCGGCGCCATCCGGTATCGCCAGGATATTCTGCACGATTGCCTGAACCAGCCGGCCGCTGTCCGGGAGCTTTACGCCCTCGCCGTCGAGGCGACCGAGGCAGCGAAGAAGCAGTATCACGGCTTCCTTTTCGACCGCTATCCCGACTCGGTCCTGCGTTACTCGATCGCGCACATGGAAGCGCTCGTGGCGTTGCTCAAGAAGCTGAGGAGGTTCACCGATGCGCAGACGGGCCGATTCGCTTCGGTGGGATGGACTGCCTTTTTTAGGAGATTGACTGAAGAACTCACCGACCAGTATGTCGCGGGGATCAAGGAGCACCTGGAGGGGTTGAAATTCCGTGGCGGGATGTTGCTCAGCGCCGAATTGGGGAGCGGCAACAAGGGGACGCGTTATGTGCTCCACCGGCCGCCCCCTGGGAAAAGGGAAACCCGGTGGACGCGGTTCCTGGAATGGCTTCAGGAGTTTTTCCCAGGAGTGGCGCAACTTTTCGAACCGGAAGCGCCGCCCCATAGCTTTTCCGTTCACCCCAGGGATGAAGGCGGGATCAGGGCCCTTGACGAGGTGCGAAACCGGGGGATCGGTCTCGCTGCCAATGTCCTGGCCCAATCCGCGGAGCAGGTGCGCGGTTTCTTCGGCACGCTGCGGACGGAGCTGGCCTTCTACATCGGTTGCCTGAATCTGCACGACGTGCTCGCCCAAAAGAAAGTGCCGGTATGCGTTGCCTCCCCCAAAATCATGGAGGAGCGACGCCTCTCTTTTCGGGGGCTGTACGACGTGTGCCTGGCGTTGCATCTGGATAAGCCGGTGGTCGGCAACGATGCGAACGCCGACGGCAAGGAGCTTCTGCTCATCACGGGCGCTAATCAGGGAGGCAAATCGACCCTCCTGCGCGCTATCGGCCTGGCTCAACTGATGATGCAGTGCGGGATGTTCGTTCCGGCTGATTCGTTCTCCGCCAGTATCTGCGACGGCCTCTTCACCCATTACAAACGGGAAGAGGACATCGGTATGCAAAGCGGGAAGCTCGATGAAGAGCTCAACCGAATGAGCGACATCATCGATCAGCTCACGCCCCATGCTATGATCCTGCTGAACGAATCGTTCGCGGCGACGAATGAGCGGGAGGGCTCGGAGATTGCCCGGCAGATCATCTCCGCCCTGGTGGAGCGGCGGATCAGGGTGATCTGCGTGACCCACCTCTATGAATTGGCGCGGGGATTCCATGAAAGCAACGCGGGAAACATCCTCTTCCTGCGGGCACCCAGGGAGCGCACCTTCAAACTGATGGAGGGGGAGCCGGTGCCCACGAGCTTCGGTGAGGATTTGTACCGGAACATCTTCGGAGCCGGGTGAGGCCATGGGAAAAACCGTGCCGAAAGAGCCTAAGCGATCCGCGGCCCTGAAATTCA
>JAKAHZ010000194.1 GCA_021814615.1 Nitrospirota bacterium
CGGACTTCGCCGGGGATGCTGTTGTCGACGCCGCTGCCCGACGCATAGCGCGTCGCGTCGGTCCAGATCTCCTGCCCGCTTCCGCCCGTCCAGTCCGTCTGCGTCCAGGTGCCGAAGAGCGGATGCTGGATCACGAAAGTCAGGCCGTTTGAGGTGCCGCCGCCCGGCGTGGGATTCACGACCGTCACCGTCGCCGTGCCTGCGGTGACGAGGTCTGCCGCGGGGATCGTGGCGGCCAGCTGGGTCGACGTGAGGTAGCTCGTCAGCCGGTCCGCTCCGTTCCACTGGACCGTCGAGCCGGCGATAAATCCACTGCCGTTTACGTTCAGGGAAAGGTCCCCGGCGCCCGCGGTGACGACGGCGGGCAACAGACTGCTAACCGCGGGCAGGGGATTGCTGATCGTATACTGTACCGTCACCAGGGAGGCAGTGATCCCCGCCCGCACCTTAAGGGTGTTGCCCACGGTACGGTAATCGGAAGGATTCGCCGGCGCGCCGTTCAGAAACACCTGCGGGCTGCCGCTGATGATGTTCATCGGCAGCAGGAACTCCACGGCAACCCCGGGATCCGCAGATCCCGTGATCGTGGCCTGCGACACGACGGTGTTGCCGGTAATGCCATATCCCGCGGTGATCGTCACCTGCGATCGCAGCTGCCACCAATCCGCGATCCCGACGGCATTGGTCGCCCACATGCGCGGTTTCGTAACGGCATAGTTCACGTACTGCCCCACCAGCGTGCTGGCGTCGGACGCAAGATGTCCATACAAATTGATCGGCGCGCCGAGATTATAGTAGAAATCCACCGCAGCCTGCATAGTCTCAGCCGTATGACCCCACTCCAGCGCTCCCGGGATCTCGACGCCCACGTACCAGTCGCTCGTCGGCTCGGACACGAAGGAAAAACGCTTCCCCGGCGTTTCATAGGACAATGCCCAGTGGGGGAAGGGTCCGATTTTCTGTTCGCCCGTGCCGAGGCTCTTGGCGCCCAGTGCTTCAAGGATAATGCGCGACTCTTCGCGCGTGGAATTCATATAGGGGGCGGCCCAGATGCGTGGACAGGAAGCCGCGGCGCCGCATCCCGGCCTGCCGTTATCGATGCCGGCCATCCAGCCCTCGACATCCTGGAAGGCCGTGGTCAGAGAGGCCTCCGCATAGGCCTTGCCGCTGGCGTACCCTGCCGGCACGACATCCAGCGCTTCGTCGGGGCCCCAGTGCCAATAATCGAAGGCGCCTAAGGTCAGCGAATCGTTTGTGGGATTCTTGAGTCCGCCGTTATGGGACCCGACGGTCGCTCCGGAATCGGTCACGGCCCTGCGCAGGCTGGCGACAACGGCATCGCGGTCGGCCATTTCATCGCGCAGCGTTCCGGTGCAGAAGTAATAGTCGCCTTTGGCGCCCGCGGCGGCTTCGTACGCAGCCGAGGTTTCTATCTGGCGGATCGACGCCGGGTAGTTCTCGAAATCGTGGCGCACCACAAAAGCCGCATTATCGTCATAGCGGAGCGGGCTCAACTTCACGACCGGCAGCGTAAAAGATTCGAACGCCCACTCGATCGCGCGCCGGTAGATGAGGTAGGCATACAGCGCGGGATCGTAAATCGTGTGTCCGATCAGCGGCTGGAACGCGCCGTGGTAGATAATCGTTCCCTGGCCGTACTGCCTCCTGGCGACAAGCGGTCCCGAATCGCCGCCGGCGAGCACCGTCGTTCCGCCGTCCGCGGAAACCTGGAACACGGTATGCGCCCCGTGGATGAAGTGGCTGGGAGAGGAACCGAGCGGAACCTCATCGGCTTTCGCCGGCATACGCCAGGAGATCGTACCCGAGGGTATCTCGGCGACGAGACGGTCATTGACCTCCTTGGTAAAATGCAGGTTCTCGTACCAGTTGTCGAAGAAGGCATGCACCTGGTGCAGGCCCATTTCGGCAGCCAGAGCAAAATCCCCGCGGCTGGTGCCGTCGGGATTGCGCGTGAACGACGAGGAGCCGACAAAAAGAAACCCGCCGGCCTGGACATAGGCGCGGAGCGGCTCGATTTCCGCCGCAGCAACCGCTTCCGACGCGAGGCTGATCAGTATCGGATATTTCGGTGAACCGTCCGGATTCAGCAAGCCGCCTGCCGTGATAACGGCGTCATTCACTTCCACATAGGGCGTGCCGTCGGAGCGGAGCGCTTCCTTCAGGGACTCATAACCGACGAAATAATGCCAGGATGTGCGGTACCATTCGAAACCCGTTGTCCCTGCTCCGGTCGGCGTGGGAGGAGTCGCGGGCATGGTCTCGAGCGCCTGCGTCAGCTCCGAGACATGAATCGCAACGACCGGCTGAGGAGGAGTCGCGGCAACGGCGGCAGCCGCCGTCACGACGATGAACGCGGCAACAACGACAGCCACCAGGGAGCACGTGCGTAAAGGCCGTATGAGGGTGACAAGGTGACGCATGATGAGCCTCCTGCGCGGATCACAGTCCCAGATGTCGGGCGATGATGTTCCGCTGAATCTCCGACGTGCCGGAATAGAGCGTGCTCCCCACCGAGTCGCGCAGATCGCGCTCCACCTCGTATTCCGTGGTATAACCGTAGCCGCCGTGGATCTGCACGGCATCCAGACAGGATTGGATCCATGATTCGCTCAGGTAGAGCTTGGCTGCTGCTGCTTCGAGCGGGGCCTTGCCGCGGGCCTGTTTCATCCAGGCAACCTTGTACAGGAAGAGCCGGGACGTTTCGAGGCGAACCTTCATGTCCACGATCTTGTTGGCCACGGACTGGTACTTGCCGATTGCCTTGCCGAACTGCTTGCGCTCCCGTGCGTACCTGACGCACTGCTCCAGCTGACGCTCCATGGCGCCCAGGATGCTGGCGAGGATGCAGGTACGCTCCCACTCCACCGTGTCCTCGAACACCGCCGCCCCGTTGCCCTCCCTGCCCAAGAGGTTCTCCGTAGGAACCCGGCAGTCCTCCAGGATCAGCTCGGCCATGGGAGCGGTCCGAAGCCCCATCTTGCCGATCTCCTTGCCCACGCGGAAGCCGGGTGTCGTGCGGTCGACGACGAAGGCGGTGACGCCCATGAAACCCTTGCGCTTGTCCACGGTGGCAAAGACCATGAACACATCGGCGTCCGGCGCCATGGTGCAGAAGGTCTTCGTCCCGTTCAGAATGTAGGCGTCGCCGTCCCGCTTCGCTGTGGTTGACATGCTGAAGGCATCGGAGCCGGCGTTCGGCTCGGTAACGCCGTTCGCTCCGATCAGCTCGCCGCTGCAGAACTTGGGCAGATACCGCTCCTTGAGCGCATCGGAGCCGAAGCGGAGAATCGGCATCTGCACGGTCCACATCTGGCCGTTGATGGCGAAAAGCAGCCCGCTGTCCTTGCACCCGTAGCCGAGGCCCTCCATGAGGAGCATGGTGCTGAAGATGTCCGTGTTCAGGCCGCCGTAGCATTCCGGGAACGCAGAACCCTGAATGCCGAAGGCCGCGCACTTCTTCCAGAGTTCCCGCGAAAAGACGGCATCGCGATCGCGGTCGATCACGCCGTCGTTCAGCTCCTTGCGGGCGAATTCGACGGCGCTCTTCTTGAACTCCAGCTGATCCTGGGTGAATTCGAAATCCATACAGTGTGTTCCTGCCGTTTCGATCAGGCGTTCTGTTTCTTGCGTTCGATGAATGCGATAATGCTGTTCAGGGTCTGAAAATTCTCGGGAACGATGTCGCCGTCGAGGATCTTGACGCCCTGGGACTCCTCGAGGTAGGTGACCAGCCGCAGAATCCCAAGGGAATCGATGATCCGCTGCTCGAGCAGGTCTTCGTCGGGAGCCAGGGTTCTTCTGCCCAGGTCGGCCGCGATTTCGGTGACGACGAATTTTTCAAGTGCCTGCAGCATGACGGATCCTCCTTGGCTCCCCCCGGGAAAGCCTGATCATTCCATTGATGTACGGCGCTCGTTGAGCGGCCGGAGACGTCCTGTCCTATGCTCCCTCGGGAAATCTGCAGATC
>JAKAHZ010000195.1 GCA_021814615.1 Nitrospirota bacterium
ACCGGTCGTTCTATGACCATTTCAAAACCGTTCCCGGAGAGACCGAGAAGAGGCCCATTTTCGAGCTGGGGAACGGGCAGTGGAACATCCCGGCGCTGAGGACGCTTCTGGATGAAGTTCTCGCGACGGACAGGTCCTTTGAAAACTATGCGATGGAGCATGACTTCCCGCAGATCGGCCACAGGAAGATGCTCTTGAACGCCCGGCGCATCCGGCAGGAAGGACTGAACACCGATACGATCCTGCTGGCTATCGAAGATGTGACGGGGAAATAGGGGCAATACCAGTGGTTTTGAACCGCCAAGGCGCGAAGGACGCGAAGTTAATAAACGCGGCAACGCCCGAGGCTAAGATCAATAGCACAAAGGCATCTCGCGAGCCAAGACGCAAAGGGAAGCCACCCCTTGATTCTTGCTTTACGTCTCTCTTTGCGACTTTGCGCGAAAATGTTTGTTGGTCGTGGCTTCAAGAAATTCAATTGGTAACTCTCTTTTCCTTGCGACCTCGCGCTGAAGGCCTTTGACCATGAGGAACTAGACGCAAATTGCGTGATGAACCGGCTGCCATCATGAAAAAGCCCGCTCCTCCAAAAAAGAAATCCTCCCCCCTCCGCAAGCGCGCCGAGGCGTCGCTGAAGAAGCAGACCGGGCGCCTGGAGGATCTTTCCTCGTCGGGCATGAAGACCCTCATCCACGATCTCGGCACGCATCAGATCGAGCTGGAGATGCAGAACGAGGAGCTCCGCCGGGCACAGGAAGAGCTCGAGATCTCCCGCCGGAAGTACGCGGACCTCTACGATCTCGCTCCCGTCGGCTACCTCACCATCGATGAAAAGGGCAGCATCCTGGAGGCCAACCTGACCGCGGCCACGATGCTGAGCACGGGGAAACGCTTCCTCCTGAACAAACGATTTGAGGAGTTTCTTGACCCGAAGGACCGGGGTCTCTTTATGACACATAGCGCCGAGGTCCTGGAGAACCGGGTGCAGCGCTCGCTCGAGGTCCGAATACGGAACAGCAGGAAGAAGAGCGCATTCTGGACTCTGCTCGAAAGCGCCGCTGTCGAGAACCCGGACGAGGGGACCGTCTCGCTCCGGACGGCAATGAGCAATATCGAAGAGCGCAAGCGGGCCGAAGATGACCTGCGAAAAAGCAATGCATTCAATCAGAGCATCATCGACAGCAGCAGCGACTGCATCAAGCTGCTCGACCTGGACGGGCGGCTGCAGTATATGAGCCCGTCGGGGCAACGGCTGCTCGAGATCAAGAGCTTCGGGGACTATGCCAACATGCCGTACTCGGAATTCTGGAAGGGCACGGACCGCGAACAGGTCATCGCAGCGATCAACAAGGCAAAGCAGGGGCTGAGCTCGTCCTTCCAGGGATACTGTCCCACGGCGGCAGGCACGCCGAAGTGGTGGGATGTGAGCATTTCTCCGGTGCTGGGCGCAGGTGGGAAGCCCGAGCGCCTGTTGGCTGTTTCGCGCGACGTGACCGAACACCGGCGCGCCGAACGGGCGCTCCGGGAGAGCGAGGAGCGGTTCAAGGCGATCGCGGAAAATACCGCGGTGGGGATCGGCGTCGTGGATGCGGCCGATCAAAAATTCCTGTATGCAAACGCGGCGTATCACGCGGCTTTCGGCTATTCCCTTGATGAACTGATGGGAAGGAAAGCGGGTGACGTCTATTATGATCCGGAAGATCGATCCAGGATTCTCCAGACGCTGAAAGATCAGGGCAGGGTGACGAATTACGAAGTCCGGCTCAAACGCAAGGACGGTTCGGTGTTCTGGAGCTCATCGACCATTCGGCCGATCAGTTTTTCCGGAAAACCCGCGCTGATCGGCGCCTTTATCGACGTCACGGAACGCAAGAACGCGGAAGAGGCGCTCCGGCGGAGCGAGGCGCTGTTCCGTTCCTTGACCGAGAGCAGCCCGGACTGCATCGCCCTTCACGATCGTGAACTGCGCCATCTCTACGTCAGTCCCGCGATCACGCGTCTTTCCGGCCTCCCCGAGGAGGCATTCATCGGCAAAACGGTCGGGGAGGCGGGCCTTCCTCCGGCTGCCGCGGCCGAACTCGAACGATTGCTCCGGCGCGTCCTGGAAACGGGAAGTGAGCATTTCGGGGAATTCATCTTTCCCTCGACCGGGGGCGATGTGTACTTCCATTGGCGATCCGTCCCTGTCTGGGACGCCGATGGATCGATGCGTGGCGTGCTTGCCATTGCAAGCGACATAACGGCGCGCAGACGGGCAGAGGAAAAGCTCCAGGAGAGCGTCAGGGAGCTCAGGGCGGCAAATGACGAGCTGGCACGGTTCAATCGCGCAGCCGTGGACCGCGAGTTGCGCATGATCGAGCTCAAGAAAGAGATCAATGAAATGCTTCAGCGGACGGGAGATGCGCCGCGCTATCATGTCGAGTTAGAGAAGGAATGATCATTCGCCGCATCTCATCGTGAACCTTTCGAATCGGAAGCGGAGGATTGTGTGCAGCACGCAACAGAGAAGAGAGATTCGGGATTGGCCCTCGTGGGCGATTTGCCCTGGGGCAGCCATTTTTGCCAGTTCTACACGACACAGAAAGACCTGCTCGATGTGCTTGTGCCGTACTTCCGCGCGGGGCTGGAGCACAATGAGCTCTGCATCTGGGTGACGTCGGACTTCCTTACGACCGAGGACGCGATGGCGGTGATGCGGAAGAGCGTGGAGGGGTTCGACGAGCGCCTGGCAAAGGGACAGATGGAGATCTTCCCGTACACCGACTGGTATCTCAAGGGCGGGAGCTTCGACTTGAAACGGACGCTCGCCATGTGGATGGAGAAGCACAACGAGGCCCTGGCGCGGGGGTTCGCGGGCATGCGGGTGAGCGGCAACCCCTACTGGATCGATAACAAGAAGGATTGGGACGACTTCGCCTGCTATGAAGCCGAGATCAACAACGTCATCGGCGGCACCAAGCTGCTCGTGCTCTGCACCTATTCGCTCGTGAAGTGCGGCGTGGTGGAGATCCTCGACGTGGTCAGGAACCATGAGTTCGCCCTTGCCATGAATCAGGGGGAATGGCAGATCGTGAAAGCGCCGGGCAACAGCCATGCGCGGGGATGACGTCACGGATGCCGCATGTTCCGGTAAGGTGATTTAGCCATGCTGTCCGATAAACGCACATCAGGGATCTCATTGATCGGCTCCCTGCCCTGGGGAAGCCACTTCTGTCAGTTCTACCAGACGACGGACGAACTCCTCGAACTCCTCGTTCCCTTCTTCGATGCGGGCCTGGCGAACAATGAGCGTTGCCTCTGGGTCATGCCCGACGCGTCCCCCGGCAGCGGCGCAACGGACGCCCTGGCAGCTGCCGCCGCGCGATACGCGGAAACCGCGCATCAAGGCCGGATCGAATTGATGCCCTACAGCAGCTGGCGCGCGCTCGGGGGGGCCTCGGGAAGCGCCGTCGTTGAGGTCGTCGACCGGGCGATTTCCGCGGGATTCGACGGTGTTCGGATCTGTTTCACGGGCTTCGCGGGGCGGAAGCAGGACAGAACCTTCTCGCGCGACATCGCCGATATCGGCCGATATCACGCGCTCGCGCTCTTTGCCTATCCCCGAGCGGCGTTCGACGCCCGGGGCCTCATGGAGATCATCCGGGACCATCGTTTCGCCCTTGTCCGGAACGCCGGCGGCTGGGAAGTGATCGAGAGCACCGAGGCGCGGGCCGCGCAGGACGAAGTGCGGCGGAGCGAGGAGAAGCTGCAATCCCTCTTCAGCAACATGTCCGAAGGATTCGCCTATCACCGCATCGTGCTCGATGCAAACGGCAAGCCCTGCAACTACATCTTCCTCCAGGTCAACGAAGCCTTCGAACGGCTGACGGGCCTCGCGGCCGCCCAGCTGGTCGGCAGGCGTGTCACGGATGTTCTCCCCGGCATCGAAGCGGATCCGACGGACTGGATCGGGAAATACGGTCAGGTTGCGCTGACC
>JAKAHZ010000063.1 GCA_021814615.1 Nitrospirota bacterium
AAGGGCCGCCTTTCGGCGGCCCCTGTAAATTCGCCTGATGCTAGTAGTCGATGCCCTGGACGTAGGTTCTGGCTGAAAGCGGATTCGGCGGGAACTGGCTCGGCCGCATCAGCTCGTTGTCCTCGTGGTCCGTGTTGTGGCAATGCCAGACATAGGCGCCGTTCAGCGCGTTCGGCTGGTAGGGCCAGAACAGGTCTGGAGCATTGATCGCCTTGTCCTGGGGCGCGATGCGTACAGCGATGCGCGACACTTCGCCGGGATTCATCATGACGGTATCTTTCCACCCGGCTTCCTGGGACAGCGGCGCAGCCGGCAGCCCGAGCAGGAACGGCGCAATGTCCGGATTGCCGCCGAATTTCCCACCCGACTGCGGGTTCGAAGCCGCGTCATACGCGTAGGGCGGTCCGTATCCGGGGATGAGCACCCCGCCGAAGGCCAGATTGTAGGCGGCCATGAACGCCTTCGGATCGTAGGCCTGACGGTTGATGAGCTGGAACTGCAGGCCATGGAGATGAATGGGATGTTTGTCCATTGTCGTGTTTACGACCTCCCAGACCTCGGTCTCGCCCTCATTCATCATTTCCGTAATGTAGTTGCCGAGCACCAGGGTCGATCCGGGGATGGGCTGGCCGGTGCTCTCCCGCAGGCCGCTCCATCTGCTGTTGTTCACCAGCACTTCCAGCGGTCCGCCCAATCCTGCGATCTCGACGAGCGTCAGCTCGCGGGTCTTGTTGGGGGTAACGCCCGCAGCAAGCGTGCCCAGCGCGGGATTCGCCAGCCGCACGATCTTTTGTGACCCCGAGCGGATCGGGATTCCACCGGCGGGATTGTAGCTTCCGTCAGCCGGCGCATTGGCAGAGACGCGGAACTGCATGATCCTGCCCTCGGTGCTTGCTTTCGGATTGCCGTTGACTGTGGGAGCGACGTTGCGCAGGATGAGGTTCAGCGGATTCGGGACGACCCCACCGTACGCCGCAGTGATGGAGGCGATCCAGGCCGGATCGTTGAAGTCCACGATCACTTCATAGCGCTCGCCCGGCATCATGAACAGGCTCTTCTGCACGCCTGCCTTGGCCTGCGCGCCGGTGGCGTTCGGGTCGATCAGGACCGGGCTGTCCAGATAGCCGCCGTCCGTTGCGATTACCCACATGCGTGGGCCTTTGACGCCGGTAACCTGGTCCTGAAGGAACAGGTCATAGGGCCGGGAATTCGAGCCGTCAATGACGTAGAAACGATAACGCTGCCGGTCCACGTTCATGTACGGCCAGGCCTTTCCGTTCACGACGATCGCATCGCCCACGAACTCGGGGATCCAGTAGGGATGTTCCGGGTTGATGCCGACGTTGGGGAAGAACAGCTGGCCGTTGGTGTCGAACATGCGGTCCTGAATCACCAGGGGAACGGAGAGTCTTCCGCCAAGACCGACGGGGTCCAGGCCCGCGGGGAGAGCGAGGTTCGGGTCGACGATCGCATAAGCGCCGGCCAGGCCCGCAAAGGTCGCATTGAGACGCGTGCCGCCGAGCAGATGGTCATGGAACCAGAGCGGAGCCGCCTCCTGAGAGTTGGGATAGCGATAAATCGCCTCGTTAGCTGCTGCCGGATGGGTTCCCGCTCCGGCCACATCGGTGCCGGCATAGTAAGCGGGACCTTGGCTGACGGTGATGGACGCCAGCCCCGGCTTGTCGCTGGCGAACCAGGCCTCCGGCCCACCGTCAGTCACTGCAGGATCCTCGCCGCCATGGAGGTGCGGAACAGCCAGGATCGGGCCCAGGTAGTGAGTAGAGTCAAAGACCATGGGCATCGGGATACCCATAGCCTGGTGGAACGCAGAGTGAATGCTCTGATCGGTCCAGTCTCTCCAGAAAATGTTGTTGGCGGTCAGATTGTTGACATACCTGACCTGGGTAGGCTGGTTCCGTGTCGCAACGATCACCGGGCCGATGTAGGTATCAACCGCCTTTGCGGGTGCGGTCGTCGGGCCGACCCGGTAGCCGAAAACCCAGGTGCCCGAGTAGGCAAGCCCGTTCGCCGGCTTGAAGGTCGACGGCAGCATCTTGGCCTGAAACTCGAGCATGTTCAGCGTGATTTCGCCCGGGCCGGCAATCACGGTTTCCATGGTGCCGCCTGCGGCGCCGAGCAGCGGCAACGGATCAACGAACTGAGGAATCTTTCCGCCGGGAAGAGGGGTCCCCTGAACAGCCATAGCTGAGGTTGACAGAAACACAGCCATCGTGAAGATAATCAAAATCATGAGATAATACTTTGGTCGCTCCATTCGAATTTCCTCCTTTTTAGAGAACAGCTTCGTTCGATACTCGATATAGGAATCAGGCTTCTTCCCTCCGAGAAGCGCTGTTTGCGTGCGGGGCATGTAGCAGCGTCAATAGACATTTAGCAATGCATATGCCAGAAGTAAATGTTGATTTCAGCCGGTATTCTTGCGGTTATTTCGATCGTAGCGGGTCAAGCAGGTATCGTGCCGGTCCAATTTGGGCGTGCGATTTGGACTGCCTCGCTCAGAACGAACAATGGAACGAAAGGATCGACAGCGAATTCGACGCGGGACGCACGATCAGCTTTGTCCGGCAGGTTCGAGAACTGGTTTTGACAGGGACTGGCCTGAAAGGTTACTATTGTTGTATGAACGGGAAAAAAATGTCAGATGCGGGAAAAGAATCTGGCGGAGCGAAGGCGGAATCTGCTCATGAGCATGATGATACGTGCCGGTGCAAGGAGACATCTCGCATGTCCCCTAAGGAGCTGCTCAAGCTCATGATGAACGATCTGGCGTTCTGGAAGAAAGAAAAGAAGAACTGACCGGCGTCGCCGAATCGCGCGCAGAAAAGAGGGAAGATGGGAGAACGACAGATTTTTCAGCCGCTCACGACCGAAGACCGTGTGACGGTGGTGCTGTATCGCGTCGGCATTGTGGCGGCAACGGCGGTCATCGTATGCCTCGCAGGGCTTGTTGCAACGGGAACATCCCCGGGGTCCATCACAGATGCACTGGGCTACGGACTGTATCTGTCCGTGGGTCTCTCCGTTTTCTTCATTCATCTCTATATCGGTAAATTCAAGACCTATCTCAAGAATCTTTATTTTCTGTCTCTCGGATGCCTGATCGTGCTCTTGATCATCGGCAAGGGGTCCCTGTCCGCCGGCGTGGCCCGGCCCTACGGCGCGCTCCTGCTTCTGCCGCTTTCGGGATGCCTGGGATTCGTGACGGCGAAAGAGGCGTTCTGCTTCAAGCTGCTCGAAGGGTATCTTCTCGCCATGATCATGCCGCTCTATCTGCTGCTTGCCTCTGCGGGAGTGCTTGGCGGCAACGTTGTTTCCGGCCTCGTCCTGATCGCCGGGGTGCTGCTCCTCTTCACCATGAGAAAAGTCTTCATGCCCCTTGCCTACGATATCGGGGACAAGACCGCCTATCAATAGCGCCGTATACGGAGTCCATCGGATATCACCGTCTTCCGGGACCGCTCCGGGAAAGAATTATCTATGCCGGTTTTTCGACAGCAGATCACTGTTCGCGGTCTCGTGATCGACCCGCCGCTCCTGCTTGCTCCCATGGCGGGGCTCACCCACAGCGCGCTCAGACAGATCATTGCCGGATTCGGCGGCATCGGCCTGCTCTCGACGGAGATGCTCTCGGCCAAACGACTGCCCGCGGAGAACCCGACGGTCTCTCCCTGGCTGGTACGGTCGCCTTCCGAGCGCCCGCTTTCCTATCAGCTCCTGCTCTCGCGCGCCGACGAGATCGCTCCTGCCATCGATGCGCTCCATGCCTGCGGGGCGGATGCCGTGGATTTCAACATGGGCTGCCCGGCTGCGGCAGTGGGGAAGTTCGGCGCCGGCATCAGGCTCATGGAGGAACCGGCTGAAGTGCGCCGCATCGTGGCCGACGCCAGGAAGCGCACGACCCTGCCGCTGTCCGCCAAGATCCGGATCGGCGCTTCGCTCGATGACCGGAAGCTTCGCGATTTCTGCGTCATGCTCCAGGAAGAGGGCATCGACCTGCTCTCGGTCCACGCGAGGCTCAAGCATGAGTCCTTTGCCCGGACGCCGCGGTGGGAGTATATCAGCCGCATCAAGGAGTGGATTTCGATCCCCGTGGTCGTGAACGGAGGGATCTTTTCCGTGGCGGATGCAAAACAGTGCCTGGAAGTTTCCGGCGCCGACGGTCTCATGATCGGCCGCGGCGCAGTCATCAAACCCTGGCTCTTCGCCGAGATCAGCCGCAACCTCTTCGGCAGGGAGATTGCCGTTCCTTCCGTGGTCCTGCCGTTGCTCTATGCGTCGTTCCTCGGGCATCTGGCCTCGCTCTTCCGTCCGCAGTACCGGCTCGGCCGCCTGAAGGAGTTCACACACTATTTCGCGCGGAACTACCGGTTCGGACACCACTTGGCTTCGCGGGTCCAGAGCAGCGGCAGTGTGGAAGAGGCACGGGAGCGGGCGGAGGCGTTCTTTCTCTCCGCGACGTAGTCATTTTTTCCCCGGGGCAGGCGCAGGAGGCCCTGAGATTCACGGTGTCCTCTCCCGGGCGGTTTGAAGCCGTCCGGTTCGTAGTGGTTCAAGGCCGTTGTATCTCGCCGTCTCCTGTCGCCAAATCAAGCGCAGGCAAAGCTTCGCGCTTCGATGCTCCTCGTTCATCCCGCACAACGATGTCTCCCCGCCCCAGCCGGACGGTGATGCGTTTCATGCCGCTTACCGGGATTGCGATCCGTGCGTTTCCGTCAATGTCCGTGAACAGGCCGTGCTCGATCACGCGAAAATGGAATGTCGGCACCTGCCCGGGTTCCACATCCCAGGAGGACCGGATCTTGTTCGTCCAGAGCCCGAACCCGTGAGCCCATCCGGACACAGCAATCTCCCGGACAGGCTGATCGACGAGCGCCAGCTCCAGGTCCAGCGCCTTTGCCCGGATCTCGACCGCCCCGGGCCTGACAGGATAGGCGGTCAGGTCGATGCTCCTCGTCAGATCTGCGTCGGTCGGGCTCGCAAGCATGCCGCCGCCCACGATCCCGAGGCCAAGCAGGACTGCAGCCGCGATCAGCGAGCGTTTGAGGCGCGGCCGCGTCTCGATCTGCGGATAGAGGGACGGCAGGCCGTCTTCCCGGGCCGGGATCCGGAGGACGTAATAATAGAGCAGATGGGCGATGAAGAAGGCAATCAGAGCGGACCAGAACGCGTCGGAAAGGAAATGCGCGCCTGCGGTCATCCGTCCTATGCCGAGCAGGGTGCCGAGCGTGAGGCCGGCAGCGAGGGAAGCTACGGCGCGGCCGGGATGCTTCCGTCTCCAAAGCCACCAGCCCACACCGTAGAGATACCCCACCGAGCAGTGGCCGCAGGGAAAGGACTTGCCGTACCGGTTCGAAGGAACGAGCGGCTGCGTGTATGTGAGCCGTCCGCCGAACTCCTCGATCTGGCGCGGACGAGGCCTGCCCCAGTGGTCCTTGAGCACGACATTGATGATGAGGCCCGGACCGATCGCAACGCACAGCAGCATGAAGAGGCCGTAGATCCTGAATTGACGGCTGTCGCTCTTCGTGAGGCCGAAGACGAGGAGCAGTGTTCCCGCGACTGCAAGCGACGCCGTCACCCAGGGAGCGGAACGGTAAAAGAGCGACCAGAGCGGTTCCTTCGACAGGGGCCAGGGGTTTTCGAGTCCTGGACGGTAATAGGGCCGGATCGTCTCGACGTCCAGATTCGTGACGGCGAAGAGAATCGTGGTACCGGCTGCCAGTGCGATCAGGACGATCAGCTCCGGAAGCCAGTACCTGCGATAGGAGCGTATCGGGTTGGCGTGGGGAATCATGCTGCGGTCCCCGGTCTCGTGTAACGTCAGCTACGGGGTCTGCTCTTTCTTTGAGTATAACACCGACGGCAGGCGCAGCAACCGGCGCCGAATGACCGTGCAGGAAAAAAAGGCATTGACAACGCTCCGGCGACCGTGGTAATCCGGCATGGTTTTGATATTGATTATCATATTCGTATCAGGCGCCTCGTCCGGGATGGGCCCGTTCCGGGGGGGCAGGAGCGCCGTAAAAGTGGCAGGGATGTCACGGAAAGGGAATTGACGAATGAACATCGCAATAAAGTGGTTTGCCGCAGTGGGATTGGCGGCGGCAATCCTCATCGGCAGGGGGGTAGCGCGGGCGGATCAAAAGGCCTATGTATGGACCTATGACTATTCGACGCTGGCGAAGGACAGCGCAGAGATCGAGTACTATCAGACGGCGGTGACGAAGGACCGGAAGGTGAGCGGCGCCAGCGACTGGCAGCAGCAGGTGGAGGTGGAATACGGCATCACCGATCGCCTGGATGCGGCGATTTACCAGATGTTCGAGCAGCCGGCGGACGGGAGCTTCTTCTACGCCGGGTACAAGTTGCGATTGCGGTATCGCGTGGCCGAGCAGAACCAGCTGCCCGTGGATGTCCTCTTCTATGCCGAGCATGTGGAAAATACGGACGAGGCGAGCGAGTTTGAGGGAAAGCTGGTGCTGGCAAAGGATATCGGCCGGGTGAACATTGCCTACAACCAGGTCTTTGAGAAAGCCTACGTGAAGGATGCCGGCGCGGAACACGGGTATGCCGCGGGCATCAGTTACCGGATCTCCGACAGCTTCCGGCTGGGCCTGGAATCGAAGGGAAGCTACCGGGAAGGGACCTACGCGGCGGGACCGACCATCTCCTGGAGCCGCGGAAGGCTGTGGGCGAATCTCGGCGCGGTTTTCGCGCTGAATGACAAGACCAATGACCGGGAAACGCGATTCCTCATGGGGATCCCGTTCTGACAAGCATCGGGGCACGGTCAGGCTGTCCGTGGCGGCAAAGCGGCCTGACCGTTCTTCCCGTTTATCGCATCCTTGCTGCGCTCTCCTCCTGTAGCTTGACGTGCTTCGGGATATGCACTATTCTCGAGTCATGAGAGCCATGGTATTGCATGCCGTCACCGACCTCGCGAGTAACAAGGCTCCCCTGGCGCAAACCGACCTGCCGAAGCCTGTTCCGGCGGAGGGCGAGGTGCTGGTACGGATTTCGGTCTGCGGCGTCTGCCACACGGAGCTGGACGAGATCGAAGGCAGAACACCGCCGAGCATGCTGCCGATTATCCCCGGTCACCAGATCGTGGGCCGCGTCGAAGGACTCGGCAGGGGCGCTTCGCGGTTTTCACCCGGCCAGCGCGTGGGCATTGCCTGGATCCATTCGGCCTGCGGCAGGTGCAGGCATTGCCTTGCAGGCCGGGAGAACCTGTGCGGCGAGTTCCGGGCCACGGGCCGGGACGTCCACGGCGGGTACGCGGAGTACACGACCGTGCCGGAGAAGTTCGCCTATCCGCTGCCCGATATCTTTACCGACGCCGAGACCGCGCCGCTCCTCTGTGCAGGCGCCATCGGTTTCCGGTCGCTCCGGCTCGCCGGGATCAGGGAAGGCGACGCAATCGGCCTGACGGGTTTCGGCGCGTCAGCCCATCTCGTGCTCCAGATGATCAGGCATCTTCATCCGGCGTCGCAGGTCGTCGTGTTCTCACGCACGGTCGCCGAGCAGGCATTTGCGCGCGAACTGGGCGCTGCCTGGGCCGGCGATACCGCGGATCGGGCCCCTGAAAAACTGCAAGCCATCATCGATACCACGCCTGCCTGGACCCCGGTGGTGCACGCTTTGCGGAATCTGGAAAAGGGAGGCCGGCTCGTGATCAATGCGATCCGGAAAGAGGACCGCGACAAGGACGCCCTCTCTTCCCTTGACTACGAGCGCGACCTTTGGATGGAAAAAGAGATCAAGAGCGTGGCGAACCTCACGCGCAGGGACGTGGAGGAGTTCCTGAGGCTCGCGGCGGAGATGCGGATCAAACCGGAAGTGCAGGAATATCCCCTTATTGATGCGAACCGGGCGCTTCTGGAGCTCAAGGAGCGAAAAATCCGGGGAGCAAAGGTGCTCCGGATCGGGTAAGGCTGCGCCCGAAATTCCGGTATACATTTGCGGTTCCCGCCGCTATAATGGGGCGCAGAAACGCCGAAGTTTCCCGTTGCGGGAAAAGGGAGGAGCAGCTTGCGCATCGCCGGTATCCAGATGAGCGCGGGACCCGAGATGGCGAAGAACTTGGGCCATGCGCTCGATATCGTCGAGATGGCCGCGCAGAAGGGCGCCCGGATCATCGGTTTCCCCGAGCTCTGCTGTTCGCCCTGGTTCCTTGCCGGCGAAGACCGCACGCGGTTCAGCCTCGCCTCCGGGATTGCCGGGGAACTGATCCGCGCCTTCGAGGCGCCGTCCCGGAAGCACGGGATCGTCATCGTCCTTCCGTTCTTCGAAACGCACGACAACGCGTACTACAACTCCGCCGCGGTGATCGACAACGGCACGGTGCTCGGCGTTTACCGGAAAGTGCACCTGCCCGACCTTCCCCTGTACCGCGAACGGTTCTACTTCTCCACCGGCGACACCCGGTTCCCCGTCTTCGCCACCTCTCAGGGAAAGATCGGCGTCCAGATCTGCTGGGACAACCTCTTTCCGGAGGGCTCGCGCATTCTCGCCTTGAAGGGCGCGGAGATCGTCTTCGCGCCCACGGCGGCGTCCCAGGACGGACAGAGCCACTGGGAGCGGGCAATTGCCGCGAACGCCTTCGCCAACAACCTCTTTGTGTTCCGCGTGAACCGTGTGGGTCACGAAGGGCGGCTCGCCTTCACGGGCAGGAGCTTCTGCGCCGATCCCTGGGGAGAGATGGTCTCGGAGCTCGCGGGCAGCAAGGAGGCCATCGTCCTGGCGGACATCGATCTGGCAGAGCGCGCCGCTGCAGCCGATACCTGGGGGTTCCTCAAGCACCGGCGGCCCGCGGAATACGGCGACCTGCTGCAGCCCTGATTGTCCCGGGCCGCTATTGACAAGACCGCCGGCTTTTGTTAAAGTTCCGCGTTGTTCGTCCCGGCAGCATTCGTACCTTCCCTCGCACCAGTTCACAAGTTTCGAAATACTTTTTTTCAGGAGGCGGAGCATGGCGGAGAAACTCGGCATCGTGGTCGGCGGCGGGCCTGCGCCGGGCATCAACGGCGTGATCAGCGCGGTCACCTTTGAGGCGTACAAGCAGGGGCTCGAAGTGATCGGCATGTATGACGGCTTCAAATGGCTGTCCAAGGGAGACGCGTCGCACACCCTGATGCTGCATCCCGAGGACATTTCGCGGATCCATACGCGCGGCGGTTCGATCATCCGCACCTCGCGCGAGAACCCCACCAAGGATCCGGCCAAGATGACGAACGTCATCAAGGCCCTGAACGAGCTGGGCATCAAGTACCTGGTGACCATCGGCGGCGACGACACCGCCTACACGGCCACGAAGGTGGAGCAGGCTGCGGGAGGCAAGATCGCGGTTTGCCACGTGCCCAAGACGATCGACAACGACCTGCCGCTCCCCCACGGCGTGCCGACCTTCGGCTTCGAGACCGCCCGCCAGATCGGGGCGCAGCTCGTCGAGAACCTCATGGAGGACGCCCAGACGGCCTTCCGGTGGTATTTCGTCGTGGCCATGGGCCGCTCGGCGGGCCACCTTGCGCTCGGCATGGGCATGGGCGCCGGCGCAACGCTCACCCTCATCCCCGAGGAGCTGGGGAACAAGATCTCGCTCAACAAGGTCGTGAACATCCTGACGGGAGCCATTATCAAGCGGATGGCCACGGGACGGAACCACGGCGTGGCCGTCATCGCAGAGGGCGTGGCGATCCGCTTCGATCCCGAGGAGCTCACCTTCATGAAGGATGTGCCGCGGGACGAGCACGGCAACATCCGCCTGGCGGAAGTGCCGCTGGGCGACATGCTGAAGCAGCGCGTCACCCAGGAGCTTGCGGCGATGGGGATCAAGATGACCATCATCGCCAAGGACATCGGCTACGAGCTGCGCTGCCACCCGCCCATCTCGTCGGACCGCGAGTACACCCGCTACCTGGGCTACAGCGCCGTCAAGTTCCTTGTGAACGGCGGCACGGGCGCCATGATCATGCTGAAGGACGGCAAGAGTCTGCCGATCAGGTTCGCCGACCTGCTCGACCCCAAGACGGGCAAGACCAGGATCCGGACCGTGGACACCGCTTCCGACGATTACCATATGGCGCGGCGGTACATGATACGCCTGGAGAAGGAAGACCTGGAGAACGAAGCGCTCGATATGCTGGCAGCCACGGCGAAGATGAAGGCCGAGGAGTTTAAGAAGAAGTTCAGCGTAGCGGTGGAGTAACAGCAGGCGCGGGCCCCGGAGAGGGGATACGCGGAGCATACGAGCGATCGATCATTGAAGGGACGGCCCGACGAGCCGTCCCTTTTTCATTTACAGCGGGATGCGCTTTTCCCGGGCGTGGTTCCTGACGATGATGATCGCGTTATGCAGGCGCTGGAGTTTCATGTTCTTGTTCCGCATGGCAACGATATCGTTGAACTGGACCGGCAGGTTGCGCACCCCGGTCATGGCCTTGTTCAGGTTCTCATAGAGATCCTTGATCATCTCCTTGTCGAACTTCTTCAGGAAGATCGGGTTTACCGCAGTGTAACCATCGATCACGTCGATGGCCACCTGCTTCATGCTTTTCCCGCCGACGCCGCCCGCCATAGAGGTCCTTTCTCCTTTTAATCCGCAACGCTGGTCAGCGCTTTTTCGAGATCCGCACGCTTCCGGTCGATCTGGTCCAAGAGGGGTTTAAGCTCGGTCTTCGACGCGCCCCGGTCCACGCGATCGCGGAGCGACGCAAGATCCCGCAACAGGTCGCGTGCCGTCTCCAGCACCGTGCGGTTCGTCGAGCGCGTGTTCTCGCAGAGCCTGATAATCGTCTGAACGATCTCCTTGAGCAACGGATCGTCGTGCTCCCGCAGCCTGAGCGTGACCGAGCAGTTCCCCTCGGCGAGCTGCTCGAGGGTGTGGCGGATACGGTGGAGCGGGCCGATGAAGGTATGGGAGTAGAGGAAGCCCGCGACGCCGATGAACAGGAGCAGCGTGACCAGCGCGATGGGCAGGAAGGCCGGCAGCTCGACGATCAGGGCGAGCTTTTGAAAGACGCGGATAAGGAGCGTGTAACCCGCCAGGACGAGGATAAGGAACACGATGAACCGCATCTGCGGCCCCGTCGATCTGCTGCTTTTGCCGCGGCCGAAATAATGGCGCTTCGATACGTCGTCCATGCAGGAACTCCCGAACGCGCAACTCCGGGGGGAACGATTCAGCATAGTCCGCTGATCCGGAAGCTGCGAACAGATTATAGCATACCTCGCGGGTGGGGCAAAGCGATTATTCGGGTTGCGGCACGCACAGGCCTGTGGTACAGTTTTGTATGCCGCTTGTCGATCCCCGCAACCGGATCATCGATTACCTGCGAGTTTCGGTCACCGACCGGTGCAATCTTTCCTGCGCCTATTGCAAGCCGCGAAGCGGAATGCGCTTGCTCTCCCATGGCGATGTTCTCCGGTATGAAGAGATCCATCGCCTCGTGACTGTCGCCGCCACGCTCGGGATCTCCCATGTGCGCATCACCGGCGGAGAACCGCTCGTCCGGCGCGACCTGCTCCCCTTCCTCGCCTCGCTCAGGCCCGTTCCGGGGATCACGGACATAAGCATTACCACCAACGGACTGCTGCTCGAGGAGATGGCCGAGGGTCTTCGGGACGCCGGCATCTGCCGGTTGAACATCAGCCTTGATTCGCTGAAGCCTGCGCGGTTTGCCGGGATCACGGGCAGCGACGAATGGGGACGCGTGTGGCGGGGGATCGAAAAGGCGGAAACCTGCGGCTTTGCGCCGATCAAGATCAACATGGTTCCGGTCAGAGGGGTGAATGACGATGAGATCGTCGACTTTGCCCGGCTGACGCTCGACCGGCAGTTTCATGTCCGGTTTATCGAATTGATGCCCATCGGCGCCCATGACCGGTGGGACACCGATTCCTGCGTTTCCTCGGAAGAGGCCCGCCGGGCGATCGAAGAAGTTCTCGGGCCCCTCGAACCGGCGTCTGACGCGACGGGCGCGGGGCCGGCGCGGAATTTCCGGCTGGCAGGCGGGCGCGGGGTCATCGGGTTCATCAGCCCCATCACCAAACATTTCTGCGAGAGCTGCCGCAGGCTCCGGCTCACGGCTGACGGCAGGATCCGTCCCTGCTTGTTGTCGGACACGGAGATCGACGTGAAATCGCCCATGCGGGGCGGGTGCGGCGACGAGGAACTGGTGCGGCTGCTTCAGCTGGCTCTGCAAGTAAAGCCGGAGCGGCATTACCTGGCGGAGGCGCCGGGGGCCTGCTTCGAGCGGACCATGTCGAAGATCGGGGGCTAGATGCCTGCGACGAGAGACAAGCGGCGAGCGACGAAGGGAAAGCTTACGCACCTGGACGAGCGGGGCGCGGCCCGCATGGTGGACGTCTCAGCAAAGGACGAGACCCTGCGAGAGGCGATCGCCGGCGCACGGATCGCCATGGAGCCGGCAACGCTCAAGTTGATCCTGGACGGCACTATTGCCAAGGGCGACGTGCTGGGCGTTGCCCGCCTCGCCGGCATCATGGCTGCCAAGAAAACGCCCGACCTCATTCCGCTCTGCCATCCGCTTAACCTGTCGTCGGTCGGGATCGAGTTCATTCCTGACCGGAAGCGGGCGAGCATCGCCGTCGAGGCAACCGTGCGGCTGACGGGAAGGACCGGCGTGGAGATGGAGGCACTGACCGCCGCTTCGGTGGCTGCCCTCACGATCTACGATATGTGCAAATCCGCGGACCGCTCGATGACCATTTCCGATCTCCGGCTGCTCAGGAAGTCCGGCGGCAAGAGCGGCACCTATATAAGGAAGTAATTCGTCCTTTTCCGTTCCTGGTTTGCTCCTGCCTCATTCCTCCCTCACGCAACCGCCTTCAGGTATCGCAAAGCTTCGCGGTCAATTGCGCTTACGGCGGCGGAAGGTGTACAATAACGCCGGAATGAAAGAACTGCTTTTGGACGAAGAACGGCGCATGCGGCGGCTCAACATCGTCGTTGACCTGACCGCGGCCGTGCTCTCACAGTCGAAGCTGACGCTGCGCGAGGCCTTCAACGTGATCGACGACGCGCGGCGTGCCGCCGTCGCGCTCTTCCCTGACAAGGGCGACGTGTTCGATCTCATCTACCTTCCCCGCTTCAAGCGGATCATCCGGGAGCGGTTCGTGATTCCGGGCGGCGCCCTGTCCCAGGGCAGGCAGCCGGCACGCTGACCACCCCGTTCTGTCCCTCCCGAATATTCCCTTGACAGCCGACGCAGATAAAAATTACTATAAATAACGTTTTCCGGGCGGCGCGCGGCGTTCATGCCTGCCGTTCATCCGGCAGCGGCCGTTCTCGCGGCCCTCTTCAAGGTCAACGCAGTAAAGGAGTGGAACAGGTATGAATAGACATGCAGGGAACCATTCGGGGAGAAGTATCGCGAAGATCGCAGCGCTTGTTCTGCTGCTCGCGCTTGCGGGCGCGCTTCCGGCGGCAGCCGCGCCCGGGGACATTGTCACCACGGCGGGGACCGGAACAACGGGCTTCTCGGGAGACAGCGGACTGGCTACCTCGGCAAGCGTTTCCTATCCTTCCGGCGTCACCTCCGACCTGGCGGGCAACCTGTATATCGCCGACTCGGGCAACAACCGCATCAGGAAGGTTGACACTTCCGGCGTGATCACCACGATCGCCGGCACGGGCGTCGATGGCTACTTCGGCGACAACGGCCCTGCAACCTCCGCGAACCTCAGCTATCCCATCAGCGTCAGCTTCGACGCGAACGGGAACCTGTACATCGCCGATTTCGGGAACAACCGCATCCGGAAGATCGATACCGCCGGCACCATCACTACCGTGGCGGGCACCGGCCTCGCGGGCTTCTCCGGCGACGGCTATGCCGCCACATTGGCGCAGCTCGATTCCCCCTCCGACGTGTATGCTGCTCCCGGCGGCGTTCTCTACATTGCCGATTACTTCAACCACCGGATCAGAAAAGTGGATGCCGGCGGCACGATCACCACGGTTGCGGGCGACGGATACACGGACGCCGTGACCGGCAACGGGAGATACAACGGCGACAATATCCCGGCAACATCCGCCAGCCTGAACTATCCTGCCGGCGTCACGCTGGATGCGGTCGGGAACATTTACATCGCCGACGAACTGAACAACCGTATCCGCATGGTTGTTGAAGGCGGAAATATTACCACCGTGGCAGGGGACGGGTATACGGACGCCAACGGCGACGGGAGATACAACGGCGACGGGATTGCCGCGACCACGGCAAGCTTGAACTTCCCCGCGAGCGTCTCCTTCGACCCCGACGGTTTCCTGTACATCGCCGATCAGTATAACCACCGCATCCGGAAGGTCGTGCTGGGAGGGAATATCTCCACGGTGGCCGGGGACGGGTACACGGACGCGAACGGGAACGGCCGGTACAACGGCGACGGGATCCTTGCGACATCGGCCAGTCTGAACGGCCCGACGGGCGTGTTCGTCGATTCCGGATATTCCATCCAGATCGCCGATCAATCCAACCACCGGACGCGGCGAGTGCTGGACGGCGTGAAGCCGACGGGTTCGATCATGATCAATTTTGGATCGCCCTACACCATCACGACGGAAGTAACACTCTACCTCTCCTGCGTTGATCTCGGCGGACCCTGCAAGAAGATGCAGGTCTCGAACAACGGGATCGACTGGACGCTCTTCGATTATGCCGATGTTCAGGCCTGGTCCCTTACGCCAGGCGACGGACTGAAAACGGTCTCCGCGCAGTTCCAGGACAGCGCAGGGAACTGGTCGGATACCTACCCCGCGGCGATCACGCTGGATGCCACGCCGCCGAACACCACGCTCACCGGAGCGCCCGAGCTCCTGACGAACTCCACGTCGGCGACCTTTACCTTCAGTGCTTCCGAACCGTCGACCTTCGAATGCCAGATCGATTTCGGCGCCTTCCTGCCCTGCGCGAGCGGCAAGACCTATACTGTCGCGCTGGGCGACCATACGGTGAGCGTGCGGGCCGTCGATCTTGCGCACAATCCCGATCCGTCGCCGGCGAGCCATACCTGGACGGTCACGGCGGCGACGCTGCAGCATCTCACGGTGGCAAAACACGGCAGGGGAACGGTGACGAGCAATCCCGCCGGCATCGACTGCGGATATTTCTGTTCGGCCAACTATTACGATGGAGCAGGGCCGGTGGTGCTCTCGGCAACGCCTGATCCGGGCTGGAACTTCGTGGGCTGGACCGGAGATCCCGACTGCGCCGATGGCAGTCTGACCATGAACGGGGCCAAAAGCTGCAAAGCCCTCTTTGCCGCGCCTGCCAAGATCGGCGTGTTCCAGAACGGCTACTGGTATCTCGATGCGAACCAGAGCTGGGACTGGAACGGCACGCCGCCGGACATCCTGGGCGTCTTCGGCGTCGGCCTGACCGGCGCCGTCCCCGTCGTGGGCGACTGGAACGGCGACGGCAAGACCAAGATCGGCGTGTTCATCGACGGCGTCTGGTACCTGGATATGAACAACAACTGGCAGTGGGACGGCGAAGGGACGGATGTGCGCGGCGTCTTCGGCGTGGGTGTGCCGAATGCGGTTCCCGTGACCGGGGACTGGAACGGCGACGGGATCACCAAGATCGGCATCTACTCGGACGGCATCTGGTACCTGGACATGAACAATAACTGGGCCTGGGACGGCGAAGGCGTTGATGTGCGCGGGGTCTTCGGCGTGGGCGTGCCGAATGCCAAGCCCGTGATCGGCGACTGGACCGGCGACGGCATCGCCAAGATCGGCATCTACTCGGACGGCAAATGGTACCTGGACAAGAACAAGAACTGGGTCTGGGACGATACGCCGACCGATGTGTTCGGCATCTTCGGCGTGGGCCTGTCGAACGTGATCCCGGTGACGGGCGACTGGAACGGCGACGGCATTACGAAGATCGGCGTGTACTCCGACGGGAACTGGTACCTGGACACGAACAACAACTGGCAGTGGGACGGCATGCCCGCGGACACCTTCGGCGTCTTCGGCGTCGGCCTGGGCACCGTCTATCCAGTGACCGGGAACTGGTAGCGAAGAAATCGATCAAGAACAAAAGAGAAACTGAAGGCCTGGCAGAAATGCCAGGCCTTTTTGCGGTGTGTGTTATGTTTTGCCGACGGGATTCATGACGATTGGCTCACCATCTTCTCGAGTGCTGCATTGCAGCTTATGTTTTCCATTGAGTGTTCTGCGTTTTTCTGTCTTTTTCTGCACGATCCTAAAATACCTCCGCGGAAAAAGCAGTGTGCTACCTCGAATCCTGCTACAATTAACCGTATCAATTCACCGTATATCACAATTCAATAATTTCGCCGATAAAGCCAAACCCTTCGTGAGAGGGGGACGGAAAGCGGCGGATCTTGTTCATCAAGATGGCCGAGCTGCCGAAGGAAGAACCTTTGGCATGCTCGGCTTTTTTGTTAAAGACGGATCACTCATCATTCTTCTGAGCATAAGGAGGTCGTGATCATGAAAAATCTGCGGACGCTCGTTTCTGGAGTGATGATCATCTATTCCTTATTAAGCGGCAGCATGGCTTCTGCTGCGAGCTTTGAAGCTTCCGCCGGGTCGCCGGGGTACGCAACTCATGGGATACCAACTCCGCCCTTTCCTTACAACCCGATGGCTGGTGAAGGGCTCGTGGCTGTCGTATCCGCCTCAGCGCATGGAGAATTTCAAGAAAGTTCTTTTGATGGCAGCTTCAGCGTTGCTGCCGCAGCATACGGCTCGGATGTTTCCTATGATGGAATTGGCAGTCCATACCTGCTGGGTTATGCCATAGAACCCATGGCCGACGCCATGGGTTCTCTCACCTGTTCAAGGCCGATATTCGATCCGCGATGTGTGGCTGGATCCGGCGCGACTGCCCAAGTCAAGCATCGGATCATGCTGAAGGCGGTGACCATCCCGCCGGAGCTGCTGGGACCGCTGGCAGCAGTACTGTCGGTCCCCGTGCGGCTCTATTACGAGTTGGAGGCATCCTCAACCAAGAAGGCAGGTGAATATACTGGAAATGCTTATGCCAGTTTTTCAATTGCGAAAGGAACGGCCACGCTGTTTCATCAATCAGCGTGCGTCGAACCGTATTTTACCTATTATGGTACATGGCAATCGCCGCCACAAGACAAAGATTGTGTTGGTGAATCATATAAATCCGTCAGTGGATCGTGGAAAACCGTTCTCCAGCGCAGTACCATGGATAGTTCCGTTGAATACACGGTTCGGACAGACGCTAATGTTCTTACGTATGGAGTCAATGGAGGAACCGTGGCAGGTCAAGCGGTAGCTGATCCCTTCCTCTACATCGATCCTGACTGGGAGTACGCACCGTATTTCGAAGTGCAGCAGGAATCAATGCTGTATCCCGGGCAGTGGGCAGAGGTCACCAGACTGTGGCACCCTATCCCGCCACCCGTTGAAAATGATTGGTGGAAAATAACAGGAGCGATGGCAATACCGCGCGACCGGCATTCGGCGACAGTGCTTCCCAACGGCAAGGTTCTTATCGCCGGCGGATTCAACGGCAGTTCCTACGTCTCCTCTGCGGAATTGTACGACCCGTCAGCGGGTACCTGGTCGACGACTGGTTCCCTAGCAGCTGCGCGAGGCGTTCACACGGCCACGCTTCTGCCGAATGGGAAGGTACTGGTCGCCGGGGGATTCGACGGCGCCGCGCTCTCCTCGGCGGAACTGTACGATCCGGAATCGGGCATCTGGTCTTCCACGGGATCGATGGCACATGCGCGTTATCGGCACACGGCGACGCTTCTCCAGAACGGCAAGATTCTTGTCGCCGGAGGATACGACGGCAGTGCCAATCTTCATTCAGCGGAGGTGTACGATCCTGATGCCGGCGCCTGGTCCGATACAGGATTGATGGCGACTGCTCGACAGTGGCACACGGCCACGCTTTTGCAAAACGGTAACGTCCTCGTCGCGGGAGGACTCGCCGGCGGGGTTGGGCTTTTCTCTGCTGAACTGTATGACCCTGTTATTGCTACGTGGTCAACCACGACCCCGATGACGGCAGCGCGCGCCTACCACACGGCAACGCCGCTTTCCAGCGGAAAGGTCCTCATAGCGGGTGGATATGATGGCAGCGTCTATCTTTCCTCCGCCGAGCTGTTCGATCCGTCGGCAGGAACGTGGTCGTCGACGGGGTCGATGGCTTCACCCCGCAGATGGAACACGGCGACACTTCTGCAAAGCGGCGATGTGCTTGTCGCGGGAGGAGGCAATGACAGCATCTGGTACAATTCGGCGGAACTGTACGATCCCGTCATG
>JAKAHZ010000064.1 GCA_021814615.1 Nitrospirota bacterium
AGTCCCGGCGCCTTCTGCCCGAGGATCGTCATGGCCAGGGGAAAGGGCATGCCCATCAGGAATCCCAGGGGAAGGAAGATCAGGAAGGAGACGCTGATCCTGAGTGTTTTCGAAAGCGGGATCAACAGGTGAGCACATTTCGGAAGGAAGAACATCGAGGCAATGATAAGAAAAGCCAGCATAAGAGGCGCCGACAAGACGCGATGGCTGTTTCTGCGCGATGCCACGATGCTTCCCGCGCCGGAACCGGCCAGGAGCGATGCAATGACCACGCCTGCGGCAAGGGTCGGCTCCTGGAGCGGCAGGATCATCTGTTGAATGCAGGCGATTTCAACAAAGAGATACGCGATTCCGAGACAGCCGAACACCGCCAGCAACAGCACGTGTTTTCCGCATGACCTGCGATCTTTTGTTCTTCTCATGACCAGCACCGGAGCCAGCACCAGGCAGGCGCTGAGTATCAGGAGGAGGAGAAACAGGACCGGCAAAAGATAGCCTTCTTCGAGAAAGTACTGCCACTTATCGCCCGTCATCTTATAAATCACGCCGATACTCCTCCATTTCAGGTGGTAATGGAAGAATGGCGAGTCGTCGGTCCTCGGTTTGATATCGAAAGGATAATTTTCAAGGATAAGCGCCCGCAACTGAGGATCCACCATTTCCCTGATGGTTTCCGCGTAGGAATTGTCCGGCATGGTGATATGCCGGTTAGCCTCCGCAATATTCATACCCGGGAGAAAGACCGTGTCAAAAAGTCGTGCTTTGCAAAACGTACGAATCGTCTCAATTTCTTCGCGAGTCAATTCCGATCGCTTCAAAATAAGAGTCACGGTGTCCCAGCTTCGTATGATCGCGAGACGGGAAGAAATGTCTTCGATGCCCAAGCGTTCTGCTGCTTTCGCAAGCGTCGCCAGAACCCGAAGATCGGATCGGGGAGGGGGAGCGAGATAGAGGCTGACGGAAAGAAGACCTTCCGGTTCCAGGTGCCGGAGATAGGCTGAGAACGCTTCGATCGTGAACCGGTAATCCTCCGAGAATCCGAAGGATCCTGCCGGCATTGCGCCGAGCGTGGAAATGTCGATCACCCGGAAGAGCCGGTCCGTGGTGGAAAGCCAGGATCTGCCGATCCCCGATGCAAGAATATCAGCCGCAGAAGAAGCGCCTTGTGGTCCGGCGATTCCTTTCACGATCCTGACGAGATGCTGATTCGATTCGAGGGCGACGACCGGCCGCGATCCGTATTCCTTCCCTACGAGGACAGGCAGTCCGCCACGGGGCTCAAGGATCAGGGCCGGCCCTCCCTGACCGAGAAGAAAGGGAAGGCTCGAGGGAAGATGCCGCAGAAATCCCAGTTTGCTTTTGTCTCGTTCGTCAGTGAAGGCATGCAAATCGCCGCCGTCAACGGCGATACCGGTCTGGTTCGGCAGAGGATCGAAATACCTGAGGCTCAGGCCGGGAGCATAGCGCACTGCCGGACTTTCAAACACGTCTATGCGCGAGCTAGGGTCGTATGACACCGCCAACCGTCGCGCTCCCGGAAAGCGGAGAGCTGATTCCAGGGGTTTGTACGGAGAGATGGACGGATCGATTATCGCGGGATGAAGAAACAGCATCGCAGAATCGAGCAGGATCAGCACCAGGACCGCAGCTCGCATCGTTCCCCGAATAAGGACGGCAAGGATTGCTGAAACGACCAATGACGCCAGGAAAGGCGCATTTTCCGGCCCGCCTGCCGAGAGGACCAGAAAGATCAGGATGCTTCCGCAACCGGCTCCCAGCAGATCAGCGGCATATACCTGTCCTGAGCGGTCAGGATAAAGCGCGTAGAGAGACAAGGCAAGCAGACCGAAAAAGAAGAACGGCATTGCAAGCACCAGGCAAGTGAGGCCCAGGTAAAATATCTGGAACCGGTCCCAGGAGAAACGGGCAGGATCGAAGGGTAATGCGTTCGCGATGAGATAGGAAATCGGAAAAGCGGTTGCCAGCAATATCCCGAAAACAGGCAGCATCTCCGCTTTCACAAGACCGGAACGGATCGACAGGACCGTGCCGCCGGCTCCGATGCCGAGCATGGCAATGCTGACCACCATGAAGGCGAAGTGATAGGAGAGGGTAATCGAGAAGATCCGGGTGAGCGATAGTTCGAAGGCAAGGCTGGCGAGGGACGAGATAAAGAGGAGGGAGAATACGGATCGCCGTGAATCATTTGACCCGTTCATGAACTGATTGTAGCACAGAACGTGTTCGCATCGGCTCCGGCCATGCGAAACAACGCGCCTCGCCCGATGTATGTCGTCATTCTCAATTCCTACTGCTTTTTTTTATGTTCGTGATTGTCGATATGGTCCATGCAGTAGCCCAGGCCGCCGCAGTCCGGGCAATAGCGGAAATCCATGTCCGGATGGCTGATGTCCGTCTTGCCGCAGACCGTGCAGGTGTGAAACGCCTCACGGATGCCTGAAATCGTCCGCGCCTGCTCCGCCATCTTGCGCCTGCCCGTCTTCATCATCCACCAAATGTCCCTGCCGAAGAAGAGGAAATAGTTCCCGATCGACGCAAGCACGAAGATCCTTGTTTGCCAGTCGCCGAAGATCAATGAGACGGCATAGCCGATCCAGGTGATGAGCGCCAGCCATTTGATCTTCACCGGGAGAATAAAGAAGATGTATATCGTGAATTCCGGATAGAGATGCGCAAAGGCGAGGAAGACCGATGCGCCGAGAAACACGTTCGTTGCCGCACCGTAAGGCTGCAGGAAGGCGACTGCAACGGTCAGAAGGTAACCGGTCAGGAGAAAGGCGTTGTACCGGAAAGCGCCCCAGCGGCCTTCCAGGGCGGAGCCCATGAGATAGAAGAAATAGAGGCCGAAGAAGACGAAAATGATGCTCGTTGCAGGCGGGATCAGCACGAACGCGATCAGCCGCCACCATTCGCCCTGCATGACCCGCGAGGGGATCAGGAACATCCTGCTAACTTCGAGCTGGCCGGCGTAGCTGGCAATATAGAAGAACGCCTGGCCGATGACGATGTAGAGCGTGATGTTCGGTATGGCGAGGTTGCGGAATTTCCGTTCGAGCTTGTCGAGAAGTGCCATGTCAACTCCGGTTAATTAGGTGAACCGCGAAGGCGCGAAGAATCCTAAGAAAAGCATTTCCGGAAATATTCTTTACGCTCAGAATGCCGCAGCGGCTGTTGAGATGCTAGTATTTCTTCAGCTTCACCATCGTCGCGCCCCAGCCGCCGCCGTCCTCGCCGGCAAGTCGAAACGACTCCACCTCGGGCAGGTTGGCAAGGACCGCAATGACCGTTTCCCGTAACGTGCCGATGCCTTTGCCGTGAATGATCCGCACGTCGAGGATGCCTCGTTTCCTGCATTCCGCGATATAGTCCTGGACCAGTTCCTTTACCTCATCAGGTCTGAAGGTGTGCAGATCCAGGGTGCCGTCGATGGGATATTCGATCGTATCGGACATCGGACATATTATAAATCAGCGGAGTCAGAAGTCGAGTGAAGTTTTATTTCCCCGGCGTCCGAAGCGGAACAGGCAGATTCCTTCGCAGAAACCATTGCCAGATACGGGAATATTGCTTATGATATAACTCGTTCAGCCGAATAATCTCTGGGTCACCGTCACGCGAATAAAATGATCGCAGACCTTGCAAATCCCGATAATTATGCCTTTAGCTGGCATGCGCGGGGCGTTCTTGCCGCGGGAATCGCCATTTTCTGCTTCGGCATCCTGATGCTCGTGCATGAGCGGTCCCGGGTCGGCCTCCGCAACCTGATCTTTTCGCTCACCGAGACGGCCTGGTTCGTGACCTTCGCCCTGGGATATGCGAGCCGGAACGATGCGATGGCTTTCGCCTGGTTCAAGATCGGGTACCTCGGCTTTGCGTTTTTTCCTGCGGCGCTCGTTTCCCTGAACGCCTCGGTCCTGCAGCGCGAAAAGGAGTTGAAAGCCTGGATCAGGGGCTGCTACGGCCTCTCGCTGGCGTTTCTGGCGGCTCTTTTCGGCACCGATTTGTTTTTTCTGCCCCGTCTCTATCACTATTCCTGGGGACCGTCGCCGGCATACGGGCCTCTGGGGATTCTGTTCATCTGTTACGCAGGCACAGTCGGCTGCGCGTCCCTCATCCTCTTTTACCGCGCCTATCAGAAGAGTACGCACCCCCGCTTCCGGGCGCGCCAGCGAGGATTCCTGATCTCCGCCCTTATCGGATACCCTGCGTTCGTCGACTTCCTGCCAAAACTGGGATTTGAGGTTTACCCATCCGGATACCTTGCGGTTATGGCCTATATCTCCTATGCATCCCGCATCATTCTCCGGTACCGTCTCGTGGACATCACCCCCGAGGTCGCGACAACTCAGATTCTCGAAACAATGCAGGGGGCGGTTATCGTCGAGGACCTGGAAGGAAAGATCCGCGTGGTGAACCGCTCCGCGCAGGAAATGCTGGGATATGAAAAGGAGGAACTGATCGGAAAGGACCTCGAAACCGTGCTGCCGGCGGATTTCCATCTTCGCACGACGATCAGGAAGGGGGAAACGGTGGCATCGCAGGAGATGATCTGGACGGGAAAGAACGGGCGGCTGCGCGAGGTGAACCTTGCAGCTTCGTCGCTCAACGACGGCAGAGACCAGGCCCCCGTCGGCATTGTCTACGTGGGAACGGATATCACCAAGCGCAAACAGGCGGAAGAACGGCTGAAAAACTACTCCCGGGAACTGCGTGAAGCCAACCAGAAGCTGGAAACGCTCGACCGGCTCAAATCGGATTTCGTGTCCACGGTGTCGCACGAGCTCCGCACTCCGCTCACGTCGATCAAAGCCAACGCGGAGCTGCTTCTGGTTAAACAGTCGCTGCAGGAGGAAAAGAAGCACAAGCTCCTCGTCACGATCAACGACGAAAGCGAACGGCTCGGAAGGCTGATCAACGATCTGCTCGATCTCTCCCGCATCGAGGCGGGCTCCGTCCAGTGGCGGGATGGGGAAGTTTCGCTGAACACCGTGATCCAGTCTTCGCTCGATGCAATCCTTCCCCTGATGCAGAAGAAACGGCTGGAACTCAGAACGTCGATCGCAGAACCCCTGCCGCCTCTTTTCGGGGACCATGATCGTCTTGTCCAGGTAATGAACAACCTGCTTTCCAATGCCATTAAATTCACTCCACCGGGAGGCATCATCACTGTCGAAGCGCGCCAGGAAGCTTCGCGCCTGCTGGTCTCGGTGCAGGACACCGGCGAGGGGATTCCGGCCGACGAAATCGAAGCCATCTTCGACAAATTCCGGAGATCCCAGGATCAGGTTCTGAACCAGACAGAAGGAACCGGTCTGGGACTTACCATCGCGCGCCAGATCGTGGAACATCATGGCGGAACGATCCGTGCCTCGAGCACCTACGGGGCAGGCACCACGATGATCGTGACACTTCCGCTGAAGGACCGCGACGTCACATCCGTCATACCGGCATCTCGGGAGTCGTCAGCAGCTGATGCCCGCCAGCCACTCCGGGATCAAACGTACGAATAGGGATGTTGTTGAAGATCCCCGGCCTTTCTCCGGAAAGAGCGATGCTCCGTGCCATTGTATCTTCTCGTTCCGCATTTCTGCTTCTCTCCTTGAAACCCTGCCATCAGCATAGGCGGTTCTCAATGCTGTCCCGCTGAGCAGAATTATTTGCCTCATTTAAGATCCTCCCAATGCACGATACGGCGGCAAGGATTCATTATATCGTCCTGACGACAGCTAATTGCAGGTAGTTGTCGACATATTTCCTACACATATTGATATACTCGAACTACTGGGAAAGGGGGCAATCGTGAAAAAGACAAGCGCGCTCGTGTTGCTGACTTTCTGGTTTGCCTTCTTATCGTTACCTCCCACCGTTCTTTCGCAGGTGAAATCAGCAGCTGACTCCTGCGTCGAGTGTCATGGCAATGCGGAACGCATGGACTCGCTGGGATATCCGCGGCTTGCCGTGACTCCCGCGCAGGTTCAGGCGCAAGCGAAAATGGATGCGCCGTGCACGTCCTGCCATCTCGGCGATTCAGCGGCTCAAGCAAAGGATGAAGCGCATATCGGACTTCTCAGGGCATTCTACGTCAAGAACAAGAAACTGGAAGCAGCCACCAGGAACACGCTCGATACCTACAAACCGGCATGGATCGAACCGCGCGGCAAGAATCCGGTCATCTCCCTGCTGCCTCAAGTGGAAACAGACGGCAAGCTGGTGAAAGATCCCGATGTTCAGGTTCTTCTGTATCACGACAAGAATCCCGACGATCTTTCATTCAATTATCCGGCCCTGGAGAAAACCTGCGGTTCCTGTCACCCCAGGCAGATGAGCGAATTGAAACACTCCGCCATGGGAAGGAACGGCAAACAGTCGCTCTACCGCACCTGGACGGACACCGCCATGGGCCCGCACAACTGCGGCGTATGGTTCTTGGATAATTACCGGGAGGTTGCGGCAAATACCAAAGTCCTCTTTACGAAAGAGATGTCGGCAGTCAACCAGAAGGCATGCAATGTGTGCCATGTGGGATGCCTCGACTGCCATTATGCGCCGCAAAAAGCTGATCCGGAAAAGCCTGACCAGGGACAGCATTCGTTCTCAAAACAGGTATCGAGCCTCTCCTGCTACGGTGACGGCAGGGGATCGATCTGCCACGCGGGACCGGAAGACCGCAGGCGCGGAGCGGGATACATCGGAGGCAATTTCTCCAATCCCACCGGGGCCACGCCGGACATTCATTTTCTTAAAGGCATATCCTGCATCGACTGCCATGAAACGCAGGCGAAGAACAGCGCACTGGCGCACGGCGAAGTAAAACGTCAGGTGAGCTGCAGCAAATGCCATGATCAGCAGGTCCGCGTCCACGAAGGGTCGTTTCACAGTAACGTATCCTGCGAAGCCTGTCATATCAGGGATGTAGGCGCCTACACGGCTACATTCTGGGGACCGGGAGTGGTCGCGGGAGTGAAGACACCTTTCATGAAATACAAGGAATATTACGGCGTCATGAAGGAGCCGATCCTGATCAGGAATCAGGCGGGAACGTGGATTCCCGTGAAACCCTACCCCATGGCCGTGCTGAATCAGATACATGCAGGCAAGCTGAAGCCCGGCCTGTCATGGCGCTTCTCGAAGGCATTGCCTGACCTTGCCCGCACAGACGATGCATACGCGTTTGTGGGACTCCTCAAGGGCTTGCCGCAGAACGACAATGCCCTCGCCTGGATCCAGATGGACAAAATGTCCCACAAATACGGCAAAGCCCGCGATTGCGCCAGCTGTCACACCAGGAACGGCGAGCAGCGTCAGGAAGTCTCGTGGAAATACAACGACCAGGGATCAGAGCCTTTCGAAGGGAAACATGTCGTGACGGCAAACAGGAAGGGCATTTTCATCACCGGCATGCAGGCGACGACGGAGATCAAGCCGAAGGAAGGATGGAAAACCGAAGACTTCGCACCCTGGGTGTACCTGAAGGATGCCTGGAATGTTAAAGGGAACTTCGCCATTCCCGCTGTCAAGAGTCAATCACTCTATGCCGGGGAACTGGCGCGGGCCGAGAAACTGACGGCAACAGGCGGGACCTATCACAGCAAGTAGCAGACAGTCGCGACACATAACGACATCGCACTAATGATCAAAGCCCTTTGCGAATGAAGCAAAGGGCTTTTTGCTGTTTCGAATATGACACGGGAGCAGCGCGGACCCGCATCGCAGATATGCTGTTCCAGTATTACGGCAGGGAACAGAGGTTTCCCGTCCCGGGCCGTCGTCCCTCAGTCTTCTTCTTGAGTGAGGCAAAGATCATGTCGAGCGCTTCCTTCTGCTTTGCTTCGTGCTTGTTCAGAACCGCGAGGCAGCTTCCCATGGGGAAGCGCTGGTGGAGGTACTCGGCGTCATGGCCGGAGAGGATGGCGATGCGGGCCTTGCTCAGGCCCTTGCTGACCGCATAGGCGAGGATCTTTGATCCATCCAGGCCGGGCATCTCCAAATCCACGAGCAACAGGTCGAGTTCGGCGGTGATCCTTCCCAGGCACTTCAGGGGATCGGAGCAGGTGCTCACCATAAGTCCCGGAAACCGCTCGGTAACATAATCCCGAAGAAGCTTGAGAAATGCCGGATCGTCGTCGATGAGAAGAATGTTTCCCATATTTTCCCGCTCTGTTCGCTGCACATCACACGTTATTTTCTCGTGTTTTCGGCCGCCCGTCAATAGACGAAGGGGATCATGCGCCAGGTCCTCAGCGCATAGTCGCGGAATTCCGGATACGCGGCGGCAAGCCGTTTCTCTTCCTCTCTGATCCTCAGCAATGCTCCCGCCAGAATGAGGACCCCGCATCCGATGCTGAACAGCGACCGGTGATATGCGATGCCTGCGAAAAGGATGATGCACGCAGCAGTATACACCGGATGCCGGATGATCCGGTAAGGGCCTGCGGTAACAAGCCGGCCGGACGTCGGTTCTGCGGACAGGGTAAAACTCCGGCGTCCCAACACGACCCGAGACCAGATAGCAAGCCCGGCACCGAAGGACTGTATTGCGACGACCAAGGGAGAGGGCGAAAATATCTCATGCCTGACCAGAAGTCCGGACAACCCGGCCGCCATCAAGCTGAAACCGAAAACTGATCTGCCCGCTCGCATGGTCCTTTATGGATTCTGCTCCCCGCCGGTCTCCCCTGCAGCCGAGCGAATGAACTGCTCGGCGATCCTGCCGTTTCTTCCGCCTGCCTGAAGCGCCCAGCGGATCGCTTCGCGTTGAAGAGCCGTCCTGTCCGATTTGATCCCCGCCCGCTTCGCATAGAGATCCACGATCTCCAGATAGCGCTCTTCGTCGATATGATAGAATCCGAGCCGGAGCCCGAAACGGTCGGCGAGAGACACCTTTTCCTCAACCGTGTCCCCGGGCCTGAGTTCGTCGCTGTCCTGGTCGGAAAACCTCGTGGGGATCAGGTGCTTCCTGTTCGAGGTGGCATAGAACAGCAGATTGGCCGGTATCTGTTCCAGGCCTCCGTCCATGATCGTTTTCAATTCCTTGTAATCCGTTTGCGATTCCTCAAACGACAGATCGTCGATGAAAAGAATGAATCTGAGAGCGGGCCGGGAGGCGACAATGTCATACAGATCCTGGACGGTCAGGATGTCGTGTTTCAGCACTTGCACCATGCGGAGATCCGTTCCGCCGAAAGCCGCGATGAGCGATTTGATGAGCGATGATTTTCCCGTGCCGCGCTCTCCCCAGAGCAGCACATTATTTGCCCTGCCGCCCTTGAGGAACCGCGCCGTGTTCCCCAATACCAGCTGCTTTTGGCTTTCGATGCCCAGAAGATCTCCGGGTTCGATCTGCACGGGACGCGCGATGGGGCGGAGGCTCTTTCTCCGGCCGTCCCACTGGAAGGCCGGATGTGCCGTGAGATCGGTCTCTTTTATATCGCCATCCACATAGCGGTCAAGGAGGCGATCGAGCTTGGAGAGGACGTTCTGCAAAGCGCTGTTCGTGTCGAGGTTCATGAGTTTCGAGCCTTATCCCAGCGGCTCGCCGTTGATGGTTCCCACCTTGTCCAGGTCGTTGAACTCCACGAGCAGGCGTTCCCCGGTCCGAAGCAGGGCGTTCACCGTCTCTCCCTCCTCGGCGAAGATAATGCCTGAGGACTGAAGATAGGAACGGATGGCCTTCCGGTGGCTGAAATCATACCGTGCGGCGAGGTCGGCGATGTTCCTGACGAGTCCGGAGCGGTCGAATCCGGGTTGGCTGTCTATGGCTGTCGCGTTCAGCAGGATGTAAAGCGCTCCGCCGTCGTAGGCATCGCGATAGAACGCGCTGGCCTTGCAGACCTGGCAGGCGATGACGGACAAGATCGTTCCGTCGGCGATGTCGATGTCCATGGAAGGGGAGGCGAATTCGTCGAGTCCGTTCTTCATGAGCCACATTTTGAGATCGAGGCTCGACGTCATGAGATTTGGCGGCATCTCGGCCTGTTCGTCCGCCCAGGCCCAGAGCCAGGAAAAGGAGTTGTCCGACTCCGTGCCCAGAACCTGGAAAGGGAATTCCCAGTCCTTGCCGAAGCGCGCGATGCCGGCATCGATGTCCAGCTCCAGGAAACGGTCGCTGATGATGCGGCTGAGCTTCTCGCGCTTTTCCATGCCCAGAAGGGCGAACTGCTCAAAATAGGGGGCCAACGCATTCATGTGGTTCTCCGGGTGGGTACTATACCGTTCGGCGGAGGAATTTGCAAGACCGGGAAAAGGCAAAACCTTCCCTGGAAGAGAACGAAAAACGCGTAGGAACGCGGGGGAAGAGATTCAGCGCTAGGAAAGGACAACAGGCTTTTCCGGATGTCATCTGATCTCGTCAGATGCTATCCCGTCAACCTGTCGCATAGGCGTTCATGAACTTTCGACGCGGTTGCGGCCCTTTTTCTTTGCTTCATACATGGCCACATCGGCGGTATGAATGAGCTGCTCCGTTGTCTGGATAGCCGGATCAGGAATGCCGGCCACGCCGATGCTCACCGTCACCTGGACGCCCGGCAGAACGGCAAAGGCATGACCGCCAACTGCCTTCCAGATGCGTTCTGCGGCCCGTTTCCCGTTTTCCTTCGAAGTGTTCGGCACCAGGATGATGAACTCCTCGCCGCCCCACCGCGCGGCAGTGTCGACCTCGCGGATGGTGTTCTGGATAACCTGGGCGCATTCCTTCAGGACGGCGTCGCCGGTCTGGTGGCCGTGGGTGTCATTGATCTTCTTGAAATGATCAACATCGATAACCAGACAGGAGAGGGGGTTGTTGTATCGATGGGAGCGCTTGAATTCCGTGGACAGGATGGCTTCGAAGCGACGGCGATTGTACAGGCCCGTCAGGGGATCCATGATCGCCAGGCTCTCCACGCGCATCAGCATATCTTCGAGTTGCCGGTTCTTCTGCTTGAGTTCGTCCTGATGAGCCTTGCTCCGCAGGCGCACAAAGATGCGCGCGTTCAGTTCCGACTCTTCGAAAGGTTTGGGAAGGTAATCATCGGCCCCGGCTTCGAGGCCGGAGATCTTGTCGTCCAGTCCTGCCTTTGCCGTGAGCATGATGATCGGTATGTCGCGGGTGTTCGGATCGATCTTGAGCCACCGGCACACATCGCCGCCGTCCATGTCCGGAAGAATGCGGTCAAGGAGAACGATGTCAACGTGGTGCATCTGTGCGGCCTTGAAAGCGGCGACGCCGTTGTCGACCGTCACCACTTCGTAGCCGTTTCGGGAAAGAAATTCCCTGATGATATCAGCCTGAAGCTTGTTGTCCTCAACAAGAAGCACTTTTGCCTTGCTCATCAGTCCGCCTACCCCCCGGAGGCAAGATTCAAAGCAGACACATTATTGCACACGATGTCTCCAAAAGCAAGATAAATTGGGCGGTTTTTTGTCGGGACCGGGTCAGCCGTAAATATGTCCGGCGATGGTCCAGTGCAGGAACTGACAGATTTCGTCGGACGCGGATTTGGCCAGAATGCGGACGTTGTCGTCTGCATCGCGTAATCCCGCTTCCAGCAGCGGTTTGACCCTGCGTTCGTCCAGACAGCGGAACCTGCGCGCCAGATGGCCGAATCCCAGAAGCGCGTTTCCGCGGACGATCGGATCCGCGTGGACTGCGAGAGTGATGCAGGCCTCCTGGGCGTCACCCACGTCTGCGGCGAGGAGTGCCGCGGTCAAGGGGACGAGAAAGATCTCATCAGGAGCATTCCGGTTGATGGCGTCGTGAAGATCGTCCGGGGTAAAGTAAGTGCGGTCTTGAAATTTCATAGCGCTTTAATCATATCGCGCCGGGCAGGACAGCGTCAAGGCGAAGGGAAGAGACGGGGCGTGAAAATAGACCGGTTATGATATCATCATGATCGACGATGGATGCGGAGAATTTTCAGGGAGGTCGGAGGAAAGCATGAGCATTCTGGAACTGATGATCAAACGAAGGAGCATCCGGTCCTTCTCGAAGAAGATGATTCCTGAGCAGGATCTGGAGGCCATGATCGAGGCGATCCGGTGGGCGCCGAGCGCCGGGAACCTGCAGAGCAGGAAGTTCTTTTTTATTCGAAACCAGCAAAAAAAAGAAGAGCTTGTTGCAGCCGCACTCGGCCAGTCCTTCATTGCCCAGGCGCCGATGGTGATCGTCGCCTGTCTGGACCGCCGCATTTCCATGCGCTACGGCGACCGGGGGATCAACCTCTACGCGATCCAGGATGTTGCCGCGGGTATCATGAACCTGATGCTCGTTGCCCAGGAACGCGGCCTCGGCACCTGCTGGGTCGGGGCCTTCAACGAGTTCGAGGTGCACGAGATCCTGGATATGCCTGATTTTCTCCGACCCGTTGCGATCATCCCTGTGGGATATCCGGCACGGATGGTCGAAGGAGCGCCGAAGAGAATGCCGAGGGAGGAAACAGTGGTATTCGTGGGGTAAGGAAAAGATTCTTAACCGCGAAGGCGCAAAGAGCGCGAAGGAATGAAAACGGAAGAACTTTCGGGGAGGGACGCTTCAACTGCCCTTCAGTGAGAGGCGACCGTCTCTCGTAATCACTAACAGGTCACTGAAAAAATCTTTCTGTCTGTCATTGCGAGCGAAGCGAAGCAAACTCGTAGTTAGGATTTTCAATGCACTACGAGATTGCTTCGTCGCAAAATCGCTCCTCGCAATGACAATCCTAGACTTTTTTCCGGCAAACTGCTAAGGAAACCTTCACGAGAACACTAAGGGCACGAAGATACATCCGTGGTGATGGGTGTACATCCGTGTCCAAAATGCTCTTGATCTGCATCGATCGGGCGGCTGAATACCCGAAGTGAGTCATTATCCGCGTAAATCCGCGTCCCATCCGATCTTTTCAGCTGTCCTTGATTGAACTACGACACCGACACCGCGCCAGCGCCGATCAACGCTTCGATCTCGGCGATCAGCTTGTCGTTGGGCGCAATGCGGAGCTCGCGGCCCACGGAGATGAGCGATTCGGGCCGGGTGGGATTCTGGAGGCGGAGAAACACGGGGATGTCTCCCTTGTGCTTGAGCAGAATCTCTTTCACCTGCGTAAGGTCTTCCTTGGTCAGGCCCGTGGCGCTCAGGCGGATGTCCATGCGCGAGATGCCCTTTTTCTTGATGTCCGTGAGCAGGCTCACGGAAAGGGCCTTGATCTTGTTGCCCTGCTCGCTCTTGTCGAGCGTGCCGCGCACGATCAGGGGGGCATCGGTCACGAGCAGGTGCTGGGCGGTCTTGTATAAATCGGGGAAAACGATGACCTCGATCGCGCCTGCAAGGTCCTCGAGGTTCATGATGGCCATCTTGTCGTTCTTCTTGGTAAGCTTTTGTTTCAGGCCCGCGATGATGCCGCAGAGAACGACCTCCTTGCCGTCGGGGAACGCGTCGAGCTGTTCGATCGATCCGGTCACATAGCGCTTCAGGTCCGCCTCGAAGGCGGCGAGGGGATGGCCGGAGAGATAGAAGCCCATGCTCTCCTTTTCGTAGGCCAGGAGCTGGCTTTCCTTCCATTCCGCCACGTTGGGCAGGTCGGGGTCCTTCTTATCGCCCATGGTGTCGAAGATGCTCACCTGGCCGATGGCTTCCTGGTCCTGGTGCCGCTCCGCCTCTGACATCATGAGGTCGATGCCTTCCGTCATCTGGGCGCGGCGCGAGCCGGTGAAGTCCAGCGCCCCGCACTTGATCAGCGCCTCGATGACCCGCCGGTTCACTCTCCGCTGATCCACCTTGCGGCAGAAGTCGGCAAAGGAGGTGAATGCGCCTTTTGCCTCCCGCGCCTCGATGATCGCCTCAATGGCAGAGTACCCCACGTTCTTCACGGCCGCCAGGCCAAAGCGGATCGTGCCGATCGTGCTGCCCGGCTCCACGGTATCCCGCTCATGCGCCTCGACGACGGTGAAATCCCATCGGCTTTCGTTCGCGTCGGGCTGAAGGATCACGATGCCCATCTGGCGTGCTTCATAGATGTACTTAACGATCTTGTCGGTGTTCTCGACCTCGCTCGTGAGCAGCGCCGCCATGTATTCCACGGGGTAATGCGCCTTCAGATAGGCGGTCTGGTAGGTGACGAGCGCGTAGGCTGCGGAGTGCGACTTGTTGAACCCGTATTCCGCGAACTGGGCCATAAGGTCGAAGATGGACTCCGCCTTCTTGAGGTCGACACCCAGCTTCTTCGCGCCATCGAGGAAGGGGACCTTTTCCTTCTTCATGACCTCGGGGTCTTTCTTTCCCATGGCGCGGCGCAAGAGATCGGCCTGGCCCAGGGAGTAGCCCGCCAGGGTCCGCGAGATCTGCATCACCTGTTCCTGGTACACGATCACGCCGTAGGTGTCCTTCAGGATCGGTTCGAGCTGCGGGAGGTCGTAGACGATCCTGGTAAGGCCCTTTTTGCGCTTGATGAAGTCGTCCACCATGCCGCTGTTCAGGGGGCCCGGCCGGTAGAGCGCAAGGATGGCGATGAGGTCCTCGAAGGTCTGCGGCTTCATCTTGATCAGGATGTCCCGCATGCCGCCCGATTCCACCTGGAAGATGCCCGCATTGTCGCCGCGGCCCAGGAGCTCGTAGACCTTGGGATCGTCCAAGCGGAGGCGGCTGACCGAGAAAGCGTCGGCATGCTCGAGCGGCGCCTTCTGGAGACGCTGGTTGATCAGGTCCTCTGCCTTGCGGATGACCGTCAGGTTCCGGAGGCCCAGGAAGTCGAACTTGACCAGGCCGATCTTCTCGACAGCCTTCATGTCGAACTGCGTGGTGATCTCGTCCTTGGGCGTCTTGAAGAGCGGAACGTACTCGGTCAGGGGCTCCTTGGAGATGACCACCCCGGCGGCGTGCTTGGACGCGTGGCGCACCTGGCCTTCGAGCGCCTGGGCGATCTCCATGAGCTCAGCCATGCGGCTGTCCTTCTTCGTAAGTTCTTTGAGTTTCGGCTCCTGCTCCAAGGCCTCCTTGAGCGTGATGTTCAGCTTGTTCGGCACCAGCTTGGCGACCTTGTCCACCTCGGCATAGGGGATGTCGAGCACCCGTCCCACGTCGCGGATCACGCCCTTGGCAAGCATGGTGCCGTAGGTGATGATCTGGGTGACGTGGTCGGCGCCGTACTTCTCGGTGACGTACTTGATCACCTCGTCGCGGCGGTCCTGGCAGAAGTCCACGTCGATATCCGGCATGCTGATGCGTTCGGGGTTCAGGAAGCGCTCGAAGAGAAGGTTATAGGGGATCGGATCCAGGTCGGTGATCCGCATGCTGAAAGCCACAAGGCTGCCGGCTGCCGAGCCGCGGCCCGGGCCGACCGGGATGCCGTGGTCCTTGCCGTAACGGATGAAGTCCGCCACGATCAGGAAGTAGCCCGGGAACCCCATCTTGATGATCATGGCGATCTCGGACTCGAGCCGCTTGCGGTAGGCGTCGCGGTCCACGGTGCCGGGCCCCATGACCGCCTCGATCTCGGCGAAGCGCTCTTCCAGTCCCTTGCGCGCAAGCTCGGCAAGATAGGTAGTGACGTCGTAGCCCTCGGGCAGGGGGAAATGGGGGAGATGGTACTTGCCGAGCTCGAGTTCCAGGTTGCATCGCTCGGCGATCTTGATCGTGTTCGCGATCGCTTCGGGGATGTAGGAGAAGGATTTCTTCATCTCCTCGGGCGTCTTCATGTAGAAGGTCTCCGATGAGAAGCGCATCCGGTTCGCGTCCTTCACGGTCTTGCCGGTCTGGATGCAGAGCAGGGCGTCATGGGCTTTGTGGTCCTCCATGTCCAGGTAGTGGCAGTCGTTCGTGGCCACCACCGGGATGCCCGTGTCCTTCGAGAGCTTCAGGAGTTCTCGGTTTGCCTGTTCCTGCTCGGGAATGCCGTTGTCCTGCAGTTCGAGGTAGAAGTTTTCCTCGCCCAGCATTGCGCGGAAATCAAGGGCGACCTTCTTCGCGTCCTCGTACCGGTTCTGGAGCAGGAGTGAGGGAATCTCGCCGCCCAGGCACGCCGACAGGCCGATGAGGCCCTCGGCATGCTTCCGGAGCAGGTCCTTGTCGATGCGCGGCTTGTAGTAGAACCCTTCGAGGAACGCAGAGGTGACGAGCTTTACGAGGTTCTTATACCCCTGGCGGTTCCGTGCGAGCAGGATCAGGTGATAGAATTCTTCGTCGTTCCGTCCCGCGGGCATAGCCTTCTCGAAGCGCGAGCCGGGGGCGACATAGATTTCGCATCCGATGATGGGCTTCACACCCCCCTTGAGGGCCTTTTGATAAAAGTCGATGACCGAGAAGAGATTGCCGTGGTCCGTGACCGCGACGGCCGGCATCTTGAGATCCACAGCCTTCTTGACGAGGTTCTCGACGCTGATGGCGCCGTCCAGCAGGCTGTATTCGGTGTGGAGATGGAGATGGACGAAATCAGCGTGAGGCATAGTTCATATTACCACAGAGGCACGGAGGTACGAAGAACGGCACATTTCAGAGTAGAGCGAAGAGAAATCCCAGGACAACGAGGAGTTGAGAACCATCGAGAGAGAAGAGCAAGCAGCGGAATCGGGTTTTCTCTGTGACTCTGTGACTCCGTGGTTCAAGATAGAGCAAGAAAGAAAATGGAGGCGGCGAGCGGATTTGAACCGCTGAATGAAGGTTTTGCAGACCTCTGCCTTAGCCACTTGGCTACGCCGCCCGAAAAACAAAAAAAGTTAAAAGCTAAAAGTTTGTCTCGAAGGATCCGGAACTTTTAACCTTTAACTTTTTCGCGGAAACAATGGAGCGGGTGGCGGGATTCGAACCCGTGACCCCGACCTTGGCAAGGTCGTGCTCTACCAGCTGAGCTACACCCGCGTTTTGAACAGGTGCAAATATAACAAAACGGGTCGAGGCTTGTCAACAGAAAAAGACGCACCACGAGCGTCTTGCGGCCTGCTGACCGCCGCATTCAGCAGCCTTATGGTTCTAACGCAGGGTATTTTCCGTAATGACGATCCGGGCCTCCTTCTTCAGCTCCTCTTCCCACGCTTTCGTCTGTTTTTCCTGGAAAGGGGCCTTCAGTTCGTTCGTGAGGAACGGCTTTGCTTCGTCGAAGGTGAGCAGCCGTTCGGGTGAGAGGCTCTCAAGCCTGATGATATGCATGCCTTTCGCGGTTTGGATGAGGGACGACAGCTTTCCCGGCTGCAGCGCCTTCGCTGCGCGGTACAGATCCGGCTCACGGTCCTGCCGAACGGTCATCCGACGGACCATGAAACTGCCGTCGAGCACGAGCTTCCAGGGGTCCTGATCGGGAAGAGAAGTCAATTTCTGGCGGATACCGGCCATGAGTTTCTCGGAAGCCGCGCCCTCGTCCTTGAGCAGATAGATGTCGGTCACCTTCACCTGTTCCGGTTGCACCAGCCTGTCCTTTTCAGCTTCATAGACCCTGTTCAGTTCCTCTTCGGGAACGGTGACGACATCCTCCACTTCCTTCTTGTAGAGAATGCTGATCGTAAGGCTTCGTTCGATCTCTGCGCGCATATCCGCTTCAGTCATGCCTTGCTTGGCAAGCACTGCAGCATACTCCTCGTCGCTTCCGAAAGTCTGTTTGTAATTATCCAGAGCGATAGCCACCCTGCGGTCATCGGCTTGCAGGCCCGACTGGACCGCGCGCTGATAGGCGAGTTCCAAGAGGATGGAACTGTCCAATGCCCTGGCCCTCAGCTCCTGCGGCGTCTCCGGGGATGATGTATCGCTTTTCGGAGGGAGATTTTTCAGGGTTTTGAGCACCCGCGCCAGGGTGATTTGCCCGTCGTTGACCCGGGCGACCACGATCTTCCGCGGATCTTCCCCCGAGGCTGCAGCCTGCTCAGGTTTCGGTCCTCCGGCGCATCCCAGGGCGAAAAGAACGGCAATTGCGGCTGAGACCATACGATTCCGTGACGAATAAAAGGAGAACATGGCATCCCTCGTGATATCGATGAGTGGTCCGGCCCTGCTGAGCGGAGACCGGCAGCGCGGGCTCGAACGAAAAGACCGCGCGAAAGGGATGGGGGGCATCCCCCTCGCGCGGCGAAAGCTCTATTTCTTGTGGCAGGTGAGGCAGAGGGCGCTCTGGGTGTCCTCCACCCAGGTGAACTTCACGCCTTCGTTCTTCGTGTTGTGCACGTCATGGCAGGTCGAGCATTCCATATTGCCCTTCCAGAGC
>JAKAHZ010000065.1 GCA_021814615.1 Nitrospirota bacterium
ACCACAGGGGAATAAAAAAGGAGTCAGAGCCAGGGCCCGGAAGAAACCCTCCTGACTCCTGACCGCTGACTCCTGGTTCTGATGCAGTTGCTCTGGGTTATTCTTCGGCGATCACGGTGACCTTGAGGTCCACCGTCACATCGGTGTGGAGCTTCACGGGCACGGCGAACTCGCCCAGGCGCTTGATCGGCTCCTCGAGCGCGATCTTCCTCTTGTCGAGGTCAACGCCCTGAGCCTTCACGGCATCGGCGATGTCCATGGACGTCACGGAGCCGAAGAGCTTGCCTTCCTCGCCCACCTTGGCCTTGATCGTCACGGAGAGTGCCTTGATCCGGTCCGCATCGGCGGCCGCGAGCTTCTTCAGCTTCCGCAGCCGGTCGGCGACCATCTTCTTGGCGTGGTCCATGGCATGGACGTTCTTCGGGGTGGCCTCGATGGCCTTCTTGAGAGGAATAAGGTAATTCCGGCCGTATCCGTCCTTCACCTTGACGAGATCGCCGATCTTTCCGAGTTTGTCGATATCTTCGCGCAAAATGACCTGCATGGTTCCTGAAGCTCCTTTCCGGTTTATGTCACAAGGGCAGATAGTACCAGAAATCACCGTACGGTGTCAACAGGGATTTCAATGACTATTCAGGGGGTTAATCCTGCCCTTTGATCGTCATCTCCGTGAAACTTGTACTTGATTGTTTGAATCGGGGAACGGTGATACAGGGATTTCGACTTGAATCCATTATCCGTTTCGATCGTGCTGATCGGCCATTGCCTGTTCCCTACCCCGTCATAGGTTCCAATAGTCAGAGCGGGCCCGCGATCACTTCGGCAAAAATCGACTTTTTTAATTTACATAAAATAGTTTTTTTGATAGACTCCTCGTTGCGTACATTCCTGAGGCATTAAACTGCACGCATGTTCCCTTTGTTGGGAAGCTCAGCACTGTTACCCGTATCTGACGAACATCCATGAACCTGGAGGATTACTGATGAAACGCGGTTTTCTGATTGTCACCGCATGCCTCGCGGCGATATGTATTCTCGTTTCCTGCGGCACGAATGTCCCGCCGGGGTCATCCTCCGCCTCCAAGGCCATTACCGCCTATGCGTTCTCAACTCCTGCAGAGACCGGCGTCGTCAATGAAACCGAAAATACCATCACCGTCACGGTGCCGTATGGAACGAACATCACCGATCTCGTCGCCTTCTTCACGACCACCGGCGCGACCGTGACGGTCGGATCAACGCCGCAGGTCAGCGGCGCGACCTCCAACGACTTCACGAAACCTGTTGTCTACACAGTGACGGCGCAGGACGGATCCACTACACAGTACACGGTTACCGTCGCGGTGGCGTTGAGCTCCGCAAAGGCAATCACCTCATATTCCATCCTTGGCGTACCGGCAACGATCTACGAAGGAGCAAAGACCCTCGCTGTAACTCTCCCCTTCGGAACGGACCTGACCGCGCTCACCGCAAGCTTCACCACCACAGGGGCCATCGTCAAGGTCGGTTCCACGGTCCAGGCCAGCGGATCAACGAAGAACAACTTCACGGACGCCGTCGTTTATACCGTTGCCGCCGCGGACGGCTCCGCCACGCAGTATACCGTCGTTGTCACCGTTGCCTCGACGAAGTTAAAAACGCTGACGTCCTATTCGCTGCTCGGCATCCCGGCATCGATCGATGAGCAGTTCAAAACCATCACCGTTACGCTGCCCTACGGCACGGACATCTCGAATCTCGCCGCAGACTTCACCACAACGGGCGCCCTCGTCAAGGTGGGATCTACGGTCCAAATCAGCTCATCGACGGCGAACGACTTCTCCAAACCGATTGTCTATACCGTGATTGCTACGGACGGCTCATCGACGCAGTACACGGTTGTCGTTTCCGTGGCCCTGAATCCGGCAAAGTCACTCACTTCGTTCTCGATCCAGGGCATTCCGGGATCGATTTACGAATCCGCAAAGATCATCACCGTACCTGTGCCCTACGGAACAGATGTAACGGCAATGGTTGCATCATTTACGACAACCGGAAAGACCGTCAATGTGGGTGTGGTAGAACAGATAAGCGGAACAACGCAGAACGACTTCACCTCTCCTGTCGTTTATACTATTACCGCCGTGGACGGATCAACGGCGCAATATACGGTCATTGTCTCCGCTGCATTGAATCCCGCAAAGGAGCTGACGAGCTTTGCCATCCTCGGCAAACCGGGAATCATTGATGAATCGACAAAAACCATTGCCGTCTTCTTACCCTATGGAACAGACGTTACTGCCCTGGCAGCAACCTTTACGACGTCAGGAGCGGGCGTCAAGGTCGGCGCAACCGCTCAGGTGAGCGGAACGACGCAGAATGACTTCTCGAATCCCGTTATCTATACCGTCATTGCACCGGATGGGACATCGACTCAATATACGGTCGCTGTCAACATTGTCGTCTTTTCATCAAAATCGCTGACATCGTTCGCAGTTCTGGGCATCCCCGCAACCATCAATGAGTCCGCGAAGACCGTCGCGGTCTCCGTGCCCTACGGCACAGATCTGACGACGCTGACCGCAACCTTCACGACAACGGGCGCAAGCGTCAAGGTCGGGTCCATGGTACAAATAAGCGGAACGACGAAGAACGATTTCACCAACGCTGTTTCCTATACCGTTATCGCGCAGGACGGCTCGACAGCGGTCTACACGGTGCGGGTCTCGATTCAGAGTTATGTCCATCTCCAAAGCGACGCAGGAGATTATATCGGCGGCGGAAAGACCTACTCTTACACCAAAGCAGATGCACAGATTACCTTGAATGCGTCAAGCGGGCATCTTTCCCTCGCCGTTACCGGAGACCAGAACTGGACCGGAGATTTCCAGGAACCAAGCAGTCTGAGCGTGCTCCAGACTGGCTCCTATAACAACCTGACACGATACCCATTCAACAGCCCGACGGTCGGCGGTCTCAGCTGGTCCGGTGAAGGCCGCGGCTGCAATACCCTGACCGGATGGTTTGTCATAGACAGCGCCACGTATAACAGCGGCTTTCTCTCGGCGATCGACCTGCACTTTGAACAGCACTGCGAAGGCGCATCAACGGCGCTTCGCGGCCAGATCCATTGGACTTCATTCGACACCACCGTCCCGACAGGGCCGGTCAATCCACCGCCGCCAGGACTCTGGCAGCCCGTCTCAGGCGCTACGCCGACCTCCGGTAACTATGTCTATCTCAAGAGCGATGCGGGCGACTTCATCGGACAGGGCAAAACCTATACGTATACCCGGGCCGATGCGTTGCTCACCTTTAATTTGACCGGCAATAATCTCGCTCTTACGATTACCGGCGACCAGGACTGGTCGGCTGATTTCAAAGGCCCCATTGATCTCAGCCAACTGCAGCCGGGATACTACGGAAATCTCAAGCGCTATCCGTTTAACAACCCGGTACGCGGCGGTCTCAGCTGGTACGGCGAAGGAAGAGGATGCAATACGCTGACGGGCTGGTTCGTCGTCGACGACATCACACTCGTGGATGGGGCCCTTCAGGCGATTGATCTTCGGTTTGAACAGCGCTGCGAGGGCGGAACAAGTGCACTTCGCGGACAGATTCACTGGACGTCAAATGATACGACGGCCCCGCCCGGTCCGGTAACCCCTCCGCCCGCGGGGCTCTGGCAACCCGTCTCCGGGGCTACACCGACAGCCGGCAACTACGCCTACCTCGCGAGCGACGTGGGGGACTACATCGGAGCGGGTCAGACGTACACCTACACGACGAGCAATGCTACATTGTCTGCCGGCTCAAACGCAGGCCTTTTCTGGATCAACATTTCAGGGTCCAAGAATTGGTCGGGAAATTTCAAGGCAATGAATACGCTCGCGCAGTTACAGCCGGGCTATTACGGCAATCTCCAGCGTTATCCCTTCAACAACCCGGTGCGCGGCGGCCTTAGCTGGTACGGCGATGGGAGAGGGTGTAACAATCTTACTGGCTGGTTCGTTGTTGATACAGTCTCATATGCAAATGGGGTCTTGCAGGCGATCGACCTTCGTTTTGAACAACATTGCGAGGGCACGACCCCTTCCCTGCACGGTCAGATACACTGGGCGCAGTAGCAAGATCAACCCCCTGGGCGGATCAATCATGTTGATTGATCCCAATATCAAACCACCGTTGGTTCAATCCTTCAGATTGAACCAACATTCCTGAATTCTACCCCTTCCCTTCAGCCTTCTTCTTGAGCTCAGCCAGCTTGTTCATCGCATCCAGGGGCGTGATCGCGTTCAGGTCCATATCAGCGATCTCGCGGACGATATTCGCGTCCCGCGCGGCGAAGAGCCCGAGCTGCTGCTCCTTCGCCATGTCGCCCCTTCCTCTTGTCTCCTTGTCGGTCTTGTCGCCTTGTCCCCTTGCCGCCATGTCGCTTTGTCGGTCCTTATGCGCCGCCACCGGCTCCCCTGCCTCGTCGAACTCCTTCTGCTCCAGGTTGGCGAGAACTTCCCGCGCGCGCTGGATGACCGCTCCGGGCAGGCCGGCCAAACGCGCCACCTGGATGCCGTAGGATTTGTCCGCCCCGCCTTCGACCACGCGCCGAAGGAAGATGATCTGGTCGTTCCATTCCTTGATCGCCACGTTGAAGTTCTTCACCCGGTCCATGGTCAGCGCCAGGTCGGTCAGCTCGTGATAATGCGTGGCAAAGAGCGTGCGGCTGCGCAGCTTTTCGTGGATGAACTCGGCGACAGCCCAGGCGATGCTGATGCCGTCGAAGGTCGAGGTCCCCCTGCCGATCTCGTCCAGCACGATCAGGCTCCGGTCCGTGGCGTTGTTCAGGATGTTGGCGGTCTCGTTCATCTCGACCATGAAGGTGCTCTGGCCGCGGCTGATGAAATCCGATGCGCCCACGCGCGTAAAGACCCGTTCCCCGAGCCCCCCCAACGCTTCCTTGGCGGGCACGAAGCTGCCCATCTGCGCCATGATGGAGATCAAAGCCACCTGGCGCATGTACGTCGATTTTCCCGCCATATTCGGTCCGGTGATGACGGCCAGTTGGTTCTCGTTCGTGTCCAGGAGCGTGTCGTTCGGAACGAACCGGTCCTCGGTCAGCTGCTCGATCACGGGATGGCGGCCTTCCACGATCCGTAGCACATCGCCATCGTCCACCACGGGGCGGGAATAGTTGTACAAGGCAGCTGCCTCGGCGAGCGAGGCGATGCAGTCCAGCACAGCCACGCGCCGGGCCATGTCCTGGATGCGGACCGTCTCCCTTGCCACCTGGTCACGAACCTCCTGGAAAAGCCTGTACTCCAGGTCGAGGATCCGCTCCTCGGCGTTCAGAACCTTGTCTTCGTATTCTTTGAGCTCCGGCGTGATGAATCGCTCGGCGTTCACCATGGTCTGTTTGCGGATGTAATCGGCAGGAACGTTCGGCAGGTTCGGCTTCGTCACCTCGATGTAGTAGCCGAAGACCTTATTGAAGCTCACCTTGAGCGATGCGATCCCCGTGCGCTCGCGCTCCCGCTGCTCGATGGCCGCAATATACCCCTTGCCCGAACTGCTGATGCCGCGGAGCTCGTCCAGATCCGCGTTGTAGCCCTTCCGGATCAGTTTCCCTTCGCGGAGCGTGTAGGGAGGATCTTCATGGATCGATCGTTCGATCAACTCCTGGATGTCCGTAAGGTCGTCCCATCCGTCCAGGATCTCCTTGAGCAGGCCGGCAGCGCTGAGCGAGATAAGGTTTCTCACTTCCGGCAGGGATTGGAAAGAGATCTTGAGCGCGGCGAGGTCGCGGGCATTTGCCACGCCCAGGGACGCGCGGCTGATCAGGCGTTCGAGGTCATAGACGCGGCCCAGTTGCGCGCGGATGCTCGAGCGGATTTGATGGCGGTCCTTTAGCTCGCCTACAGCAGTCAGGCGGCTGTCGATCTCCTGCACGTTCGTGAGCGGGCCCAGGAGCCACTCGCGGAGCTTCCGTCCCGCCATAGCCGTGACCGTATGGTCCAGCACGGACAAGAGCGTGCCCTTCGCCCCTCCGTCGTAGATGTTTTTGACCAGTTCCAGGTTCCGCTGGCAGGACGGGTCCAGGGAAAGATAGGAGTCCGCAAGATAGGGCCGGAGACGCCGGATATTGGACAGTGCGGTCTTCTGCGTTTCCTCGATGTACCGGAGCGCCGCGCCTGCCGCGGAAAGGGCCATGGTCATCTCGCCGCAGCCGAAGCCTTCGAGCGATGCGGTCCTGAAGTGATCAAGCAGCGACTTCTTCGCGGTCTCCCGGTCGAAGGTCCAGTCGTCGTAGGGGTTCACCGCCTGGGTGTAGGAGGTGATCACGGAGCGTAACGCAGGATCCAGGCCGTCTCCTTTCGGCACCACGATCTCGCGCGGCGTAAACCGCGAGAGCACGGCGTCGAGTTCGGCAAGATGATCGTTCCCCTTCACCTCGGCGAGGGTGAAGTCGCCCGTCGAGATATCGAGGAATGCGATGCCGTAGCCTTCCTTCGCGGGATACAGAGCAGCGAGGTAATTGTTGTCCTTCGCATCGAGCAGGTTCGCGTCGAGGACCGTGCCGGGTGTCACGACCCGGATCACCTCGCGCTTCACCAGCCCCTTGGCGAGCTTCGGGTCCTCCACCTGCTCGCAGACCGCCACCTTGAATCCCCGCCGGATCAGCTTGGCGATGTACCCTTCCGCGGCGTGATAGGGGAAACCGCAGAGCGGCGTCTCATTGCCCTTGGACTTGTTCCGCTGGGTAAGCGTGATTTCGAGCACCTTGGACGCAGTGACCGCGTCCTGGTCGAACATCTCGTAGAAGTCGCCCATGCGGAACAGCAGGATCGCATCAAGGTGCTGCCGCTTGATGTCCTTGTATTGCTTCATGAGAGGAGTGAGATCGCTCATTGTTTTCCCAGGAGCCAGGGGTCAGGAGCCAGAATTCAGGAGAGAAGCGCAGTAGGCGTCCAGCAATTTACTCACTTCCTCAAGCTGAGCCATAAGCCCTGAGCAAGCTCCGAATTTCAAATCTCGGGTCAAGATCAGATAATATCGGCATTCTTCAAGTGAGCCGTGAGCGATATTCATCATTCTTGCTTGTCTGCGTTGGTCCTTTTTTTAAAACCTTCAGCGATATTCGCCGGTACGGAAACAGCTGCGCGCCTGAGCTGCGAGGTTATCCCATATTGTTCGTTCTTTGGCATACTTTCGGTCATACGATAAGTCATGAGTACAAATTGATGGGCCTTCTGCCAAACGATCAAATCCTCGAAACATTTAGCCGGCAGCCGCTTCATTGCTTCTCTCCTGACTCCTGGCTTCTGGCTGCTGACTCCTTGGGCTGAATACTCAGCCCGATTCTGCCCATCACCTTCTTGATATCTTCCCATACTTTTCCCTTCTCCCCCGGGCTCCGCAGAAGGTAGGACGGATGGAAGGTGGGCATGACTGGAATGCCGTTATACTCCTGCCAGGTACCGCGCATCTTCGTGATTCCCTGTTTCGTGCCGAGCAGGTTCTGCGTCGGCACATTGCCGAGCGTTACGATCACGGCCGGCTTGATGCAGGCGATCTGCTGTTTTACGAACCCGATGCATGCTTCCACCTCATCAGGCTCGGGATTCCGGTTCCCCGGCGGACGGCATTTGACGATATTGCAGATATAGACCTCCGCCCGCCTGATCTTCATCCCCTTTTCGATGATGTCCGTCAAAAGCTGTCCCGCAGCGCCTACGAAGGGCCTGCCCTGCTGGTCTTCTTCAAAACCCGGACCTTCGCCTACGAAAACGACGGTCGCCTGGGGATTCCCCTCGCCGAAGACAATGGTATTTCTTCCTGCGTGGAGCTTGCAGCGTTTGCAGTCGCCGATCTCCTGCTGAATTGATTCGAGATCAGCTGGCGCGACAACGGCAGCAGGCGATTCTTTTGGTTCAACGGGAGGGGCGGGACGATTCGGCGGCGGTACCGGCTTTGGCTCGACAGCGGGAACCGGACGGGAGGTCGGCGCGACGGTCTCCTTCGGAGCGGCGGGAGCAGACGAAGCGATGCCGATGCCGGTCACGCCCAGGGCCTGCTGATATTCCAGGTGCGTCCGCACCTGCGCAAGAATGTCGAGAAACTCTTTCCGGGTATCGTTCATGAAGATGGGATAAAGCAAGCGGTCTTTCGCAATTGCGTCAACACAGAAAAAGGACGTGGACCGTGACCAGCCACAGAAGGAGCAGAATGCATAATCCGTCTTTGTCGAGAGCTTTGCAATCCAGCGAGCATCGGGACTCGGGAGACTGAAGTCGCCCGGTCGGTCGCACTACGCCTTCGTTCGCGGCGCGATGCCCCACTTGAGCTTGGTCCGGAGGATTTCGTAATAATCCTTGGTCGGGTGTTTGATGATCCTGATCTTCGACCTGGATTTCTTTACTTCGATGACATCGAACTGGCGGAGCGGCTGGCCCACCTGGCCGTCCAGGGAAAGCGACACCATATCGCCTTCCGACATGACCTTCACGCGCACCACCGAGGTGTCGGGAATGGCAATGGGCCGGTTCGCCAGCATATGAGGGCTGATCGGCGTCAAGACGAAACAATGGACCGCGGGATGCACGATGGGACCGCCCGCGGACAGCGAGTAGGCCGTGGAGCCGGTGGGCGTGGCGAGGATCAGGCCGTCGGCCCGGATCGCCGTGAGCTGGTTCGCTCCCACGGACACCTCGAGCGCCACCATCCGCGCCCCCGCGCCCTTGCTGATCACCGCGTCGTTCAGCACCGTGTACTCGGCGATCCTCCTGCCGCCCCGGATCACCGCCGCCGTGAGCATCAGGCGCTCCTCGGTCTCCAGCCTGCCGTCGAGCGCCTTCGCCAGGTTGTCATAGAGTTCGTCGAGCGATACCTCGGCCATGAATCCCAGGCTGCCCAGGTTGACGCCGAAGATGGGCACATTCTTCCGCGATTCTGCGACGAGCCGCGCCGCGGACAGCAGGGTGCCGTCGCCGCCCAGGACGATGATCATGTCGACCATGCCCGGCAGGTCCCTGCCGCGGAAGCCGGCGGCGCCGATCGCAGCGGCAGCCTGCTCCTCGAGCAGCACCTTTTTCCCGCGGGCGGAGAGCCACTTGCTGAGTTTCACCGTGGCTGCGCCGGCCTTGGGGATGTTCTTGGCGATAATGCCGATCTTTTTCATGGATAAACCTATCAGACCTTGCCACGAAGGCACGAAGACGCCAAGAAACCAGTGATGTTCTTCGAGTCTTTGCGTCTTTGTGGCGGAATTGTTTCGGTCTGCTGCCTACGACATCCTGATCTCGACGGACCTGGTCCCGAGCCTGGCCTTGAGTTCCGCGAGGCGCTGCACATACCGTTCCCCTTCCGCGAAGAACCCGATCTCCCTGCTGTTCTCCGCGACGTCGGTGAAATACACGCTCAACACGTCGGGCGGCAGCTCTTCTTCCGCCCGTTCGGCCCATTCTATCACCGTGGCTCCGTCGGATTCAACATACTCCTCGAACCCGATGCCTTCGAGTTCCGCCGGGTCCTTGAGACGGTAGAGATCGATATGATAGAAAGGGATGCGGCCCTCGTACTCGTTCACGAAGGTGAAGGTGGGGCTGGTCACGTACTGCTCACGCACCTCCAGTCCCTGGGCGATACCGAAAGAGAAATGGGTCTTGCCCGCGCCCAGGTCGCCGTAGAGGCAGACAAGATCGCCCGGCTGCAGCACCTCGCCGAGCATCCTCCCCAGGTCCTGGGTCTTTTCCGCGCTGGTCGTGATGACGCTGAACATCATTTCCCCTGCGCCACGGCCCTGACCACATCGCGCTTGCCCACGATGCCCACGACCTTCCCGCTCTTCACCACGGGGAGGAGGTGTATCTTCTTTTCGGCCATGAGCGTGGCGATGTCGGACAGTTCCGTGTCCTCGGTGATGGTGACGACCTTCTTCGCGCAGATATCGCCGACCGTGGATGCCGTCACGCGCTTCACTTCTTCGGCGAAGCGTTTCGAGCTTTCAAGATAGATCGCCGCATCGAGAAAGCTGACTACCGTGGGAATATGGAGCCGCTTGTTCTGGCTGATCAGGTCGTTCTCCGTCACGATCCCCGCGAGCGACCCGTCCGCGTTCGTGACCGGCGCTCCGCTGATCCCGTGTTTCACCAGGAGCGCGGCAAAGTCCCCGATCGTTGTATCCGGTTTCACGGTCACCACGTTCGTGGTCATGATGTCTTTCGCCGTTACCATCGCCCCTCCTTCCGGCCGCGGCATGATTGCATCCGCAAGACGCCGTTCGTCATTCTCTCAACAACAAGGGAATCGTCAGCCACAAAAAGCACAGAATTCACAAAAAAGAGAACAATCTTTGCTGTTACATTCTGAGACTTTTGTGCTTTCTGTGGCCAACGATCATTGTTCCTGTTGTTCAACTTTGGATTTCCAGGCTCTTGACGGCCTCCGGGATCTTCTCGATCAGATCGCCTGCGATCATTCCCGCCTCGCCCTTCTCCTCTGCCGCCAGGTCCCCTGCCTTACCGTGGAGATAGACCGCCAAGCACGCGGCCCAGGACGGTCCGTAGCCCTGCGCCAGGAGGCTGCCGATCATGCCGGTCAGCGCGTCGCCCGTGCCTCCGGTGGCCATGCCCGGATTTCCCGTGGTGTTCACAAAGGTCTCTCCGCCGGGCGTTGCGACGATCGTTCCCGCACCCTTGAGCACCAGCGTCACGCCATAGGTTTTGGCAAAGGACTGCGCGGTCCCGATCCGGTCCTGCTGCACCTCAGCCGTGGTGAGATCGAGCAGCCGGGCCATCTCGCCGGGATGGGGCGTCAGGACCAGGGGCGTCTTGACCCGCTTCAGGATCGCCGTTGCTCCGGCAAGCGCGTTCAGGCCGTCGGCATCGACAACCATGGGCACGCCGGCGTTCTGCACTAGTGAACGGACGACCTGCATGGTCTCGTAATGCGTCGAAAGCCCCGGCCCCACGGCAAGGGCGGACATCCGGCCGGCCTCTTTGAGCAATTCGACCTCAGCGCCGCTGCCGAGCGTCCCATCGATGCTCTCCGCCGCGGGAAAGCACATGGCCTCGAAGACCTGCTGCTGGACGACGGGAACGATCCCCGACGGGGCCGCGACGGTGACTAGGCCGGCGCCGGTACGCAGCGCGGCTCTTGCCGCCATCACCGCGGCTCCCGCCTTGCCGAGTGAACCCGCCACAACGAGCAGATGCCCATAGTCGCCCTTGTGGCCCTGCCGCTCCCGTTCGGGGAGCACACCCCAGATGGAGCCGTGGTCCAGGAGGCTGACGGAGATGGATTCCCGGTCGACGGCCTCGTGCGGTATGCCGATGTCCGCGACACGCACATGGCCCGCGTACCCCGATCCGGGATAGAGCGCCAGGCCGCGCTTTGGCAGCACCATGGTGACCGTCAGGTCGGCGCGCACCGCGCTGCCCAGGACCGCGCCGGTGTCCGCATGGATGCCGGTAGGGATATCAATGGAGACCACCGGCCTGCCCGCCGCGTTCATGAGTTCCACGGCAAGGGCATAAAGGCCCGTGAGCGGCGAGGAGAGCCCTACGCCGAGCAGGGCGTCGACGACAATATCCGACCATCCGATGATATCGGCGATGTCGTCTTCCTTCGCCCGCTGGACGATCTCCACATCCGTCTTTCGCAGGATGGAAAGATGGACCTTCGCCTCGCCCTGGAGCGCGGCAAAGGGCGCGAGCAGGGCAACGCGCACCGGCACGCCGCGGATCCGAAGCCTGCGCGCAAGGGCGAGCCCGTCACCGCCGTTGTTGCCTTTACCGCAGAGAATGCCGACCTTGACGCCTGCCAGACCGTCGAAGAACCGCTCCATCTCCGACATCACGGCGGCAGCGGCATTCTCCATGAGCACCGGCCCGGGGATCCCGAATTCACGGATCGTCCGGCGGTCGATGTTCCTGATCTCTTGTGAGGTGGCAAGTTTCATGGCATGCGGCAAAACCACAGGTCTCGGATTGCCCTCAATTGAATTTTACCGCACTGGTCCCGGTTGCGAAAGAACCGTTCAGGAACGGTCAGAAAGCGCCCCCGACACCGAGCCGTGCGCCGTTCCGATCAGCACGGCCTGGGCGACCGCATAGCCCTCGTCGTGGGAATAGGAAAGCATGACGGACCGGATGCCCTTCAGGTCCGCTAGGTCCTTTGCGGCGCCGGAGATGTTCACGATCGGCCCTCCGCCCTCGCCGTGGAGCACCTCGATGTCCGTCCATTTCATGCCTGCGGAGAGGCCTGTGCCGAATGCCTTGAGCACCGCTTCCTTCGACGCGAACCTCGCGGCGAAATGCTGGGCCGGAAACTTCTGGCGCGAACAGTAGTCCCGCTCCTTCTGGGTGAACACCCGTTCCAGGAACCCCTGATGGCCCTTCCCCGCCTTCTCGATACGGCTGATCTTCACCAGGTCCACGCCGATGCCGATGATCATGCTCCCTCCGTCAATCTGCGACCAACGCGATCATGTCCTGCACCGCCCGGTCGATGCCCACGAGCGCCGCCCGCGAGATGATGCTGTGGCCGATGTTCAGTTCCTCGACTTCTTCGATCCGGGCGATGCGCTGGACATTCGCATAGTTCAGGCCGTGGCCCGCTCCGACCCGAAGCCCCAGGCTTGCCGCAAGCCGGGCGGCAGCAAGGATCTTTTCGAATTCCTCGTCCCGCGCCTTTTCCGTACGCGCGTTGGCATAGGCGCCTGTATGGATCTCCACGAGGAGCGCCCCGGATTTCTTCGCGGCGGCGATCTGCTGTTCGTCGGAATCGATAAAGAGGCTCACGGGGATCCCCGCACCCTGCACGCGGCCGATGAAGGGCTGAAGCGTCTCGAGGCGCGTAACGACCTCCAGCCCGCCTTCCGTGGTCAACTCCTCGCGCTTCTCCGGGACGAGCGTGACGATATCCGGCTTGACCTCCAGCGCGATACGCTGCATCTCCTCGGTGGCGGCCATTTCCAGGTTCAGCCGCGTCTGAACGGTCTGCCGGAGCAGCCGCAGGTCCCGGTCCTGCACATGCCGACGGTCCTCGCGCAGATGGGCGATGATCCCCTCGGCGCCTGCCAGTTCCGCGAGCGCGGCCGCGGTGACGGGATCGGGCTCCGTCCCCCGGCGCGCCTGGCGGATCGTTGCGATATGATCGATGTTGACGGACAGCCTCGGCACTCCTGGTCCCTCCCGGTCGTTCAAGTTTGATGACTTGTAAGAATTCAAAACCTACCACTGAGACACGGAGACACAGAGAAAAGCAATCTGAATATATTATGGTGATTTTTTCAGTGTCCTCAGTGTCTCCGTGGTGATAATCGACTTTTACGACTTTATCAAGTTTTCCAATTCTAGCATCACCAATCCAAAATATCCATACTTTCCTCACTCTGCCGGCCTGATGGACCTCGGCGGTCTTGACCCACTTCCCGGTCTCTGGTATGATTGCGAAGTTCTTGCCAGTAACACAGCGAAAGTATTCATCCCCAGGAGGTGTTCCGTGAAGGTTTTGAAAGGACTGTTGGCAGTGTGCGTTGCCGTACTGGCGCTTGTTTCCCCTTCCCTGGCGCAGGAAGAATCGAAAATGGTGACCGGTGAAGGCGTGGCGGTGATCCATAACGGCCAAAAAGACATCGCCCGAGACGCGGCGATCCAGGACGCGCAGCAGCGAGCCGTGGAGCAGGCCATCGGCGTGCTGATCGATTCGCAGACGCAGGTGGAGAACTACCAGGTCATCAGCGACAAGATCATGTCCCAGACCAAGGGATATATCAAGCGGTACAACATCACGAACGAGGTGGACGAGGGCAACCTGCTTCGCGTCTTCATCAATGCCGAGGTCTCGCTCGGCAAGCTCTCCGACGATCTTTCGGCCATCGGCATCCTGCTCGGCCAGATGCACAAGCCGCGGACAATCATCCTGATCGCGGAGCAGAATATCGGGCAGGAGTATTACGCCTGGTGGTGGGGCGATATTCACGCCCGCCAGTCCGACATGGCGGTGACCGAAAGCGTGCTCATGGACAAATTCATCGAGAAGGGCTTCGAGATGATCGACCAGGATGTGGCGTCAAAGAAGCTCTCGGTCTCCAATCCCTACAAGGGCATTCAATCCCTCTCCCCGGACCAGGCTAAGACCATCGGCGGCCAGGTCGACGCCGAGGTGGTGCTGATCGGCAAGGCCTTTGCCAAGCTGAACAGCTCCATCGGAGCGCTCAAGTCCGCCCAGGCAACGGTCTCCATCAAGGCGGTGCGCACCGACACGGGCCAGGTGATCGCGTCGGTCATGACCAACGCGCCGGCGGTGCATAACAGCGACCTGACAGCGGGCAACGAGGCGCTCAAGAAGGCTGCCAAGGACGCCGCCGAGCAGCTGACCACCAAGATCCTGGCCATGTACGCCAAGGAAACGGGCGGCACGCGGTCCGTCAACCTGACGGTGAACGGCCTGAACAAGACCCAGTTCGTGAAGTTCAAGGACGTGCTCAGGAATCAGGTGCGGAACGTGAAGGATATCCATGAACGGAGCTACCAGAACGGCGTGGCAAAAGTCTCCGTGGACTACAAGGGCAGCGCCCAGATCCTCTCCGACGAGCTGTCGGCAAAGAGCTTCGGCGATTTCGGCGTCGAGGTCACGGGATCGACGGCGAACTCGCTGGAACTGAAAATCACGCCGAAGCAATAGGCGATCGAGCGCAATAAAGCCCTGTCCTGATCTGCGGGACAGGGCTTTTTTTCTGCCTTCTGCGACAGGCTTGCCTTGTTTCCTTTCAATCCTCTTCGATCCTCTTCTAGGGGTTCTTCTTTCGCTCGGTAACCAAACGTATCCGCTGGCCCGGAAAGATGAGGTCGGGCGTGGCGATGCTGTTGTCCCTGGCAAGGCGCGGATAATTGAGCGGATCGCCGGTGAATCTCTTCGCAATGCTCCAGAGCGTATCCCCTTGCGCGACAACATAGACTTCCCGGTCCGGAACCGGAGCCTTCGCCGGCACGTTCAGGTAGAGCGGAGCCTCGTCAGCCTTGGGCGAAACCTTGGCCGGCGAAAGAGCATTCGTCTTTTCCGGACGAACCGATCCCCTCTCCTGTCCGCTGAACACAAACCACAGGATCACGACCACCGCTGCAAAAACGACCGCGGGAATGATCTTTGCGGGTGTGAACAGGGGCTGTCCTGCAGGTTTTGCGGTTTCGCCCGTCAATCCCTTCGGTCTTCCAGTTTCTTCCGCAGATGCCGTCGTTCCCTCTTTGCGGCTGTTCGTCTCCTGTTGCGGGATCTTCCTCTCCTGAATCTTCTCTCCCTGCAACCCTTCAATCTCTAACGCTTCAGAATTCGACGCTTCTCGTTCCTGCCCGGAGATCACCGTTTCAGCAGAGGGACCTTTTTCGTCAGTGGCCGGTATCCTGCCTGAAGGCGCCGTTTCCTGGACAGAAGGGCCGGGAATTTCCGCGCCGCATTCAGCGTCTTCCCTTTCATGCGTTCTTAGCTCAGAGCCCGGCTCTTCCTGTACGGCAGCGATCTCCTCTACACGACGGGACTCTTCACCCTTCACCTCAGAACCAACGACCTTCCGTTCCTGCGGTTGTTCCTCCGATACTGTTTCCTTACTGCCCTCCGGTTTCCTTGCTTCCGCTGCGAATTCCTTTTTCGGAGGGATCGCTGCGCCGTTGTCTGGGGATATCGGGATACAAGGTGATTTCTCCGCTTCCCTCGGCAGATGAACGTCCTGTGCACCGCCAGGGGCTTCCTGCTGATCTCCGGCAGGAGACAGCTCCTGCTTTGCCGCCGCAGAGACGATACTTTCGATCAGTTCCCTGATGTCCTGGCGTTCGAAATGCACTGCAAGGGCATGGACATTCAGGAGGAGCCTTACCGCCGGTCCGTCAAGATAACATCCGTAGAGGATATGATGAGGAAGCGCGATCGGCGTGCTTCGCTGCATCTCCCTGGGCAATTCCCGGCCCGCTGTCGCTTGCTCCACCGGCAGAAGCGCCTCGAAATCTCCGTTCCGGAGATGGATCATCGCTGCCGCCTGATCAGGACGCATTCGTTTTCCGTACAGGGTTGCCAGGTCCAGGACCGGAAGAAGTTTGCCCTCCCGGAGCGCAATGCCTCTCACCATGGCAGGCATATCAGGAAGAGCCCGGAATCCCTGCGGTTCCAGGATCTCCTTCACTTCTTCGGCAGGGACGGCATGCACGATGCCGTCAACCGTAAGTTCGGTGATGCGCACCTCGTCCTGCCGGAACTGCGCGCCAAAGCCGGATACCGGCCGATAGGCTTCGGAGAAGTCCTGCAGGGCAGGTTCTTTCTTGTCAGGAGCAAGGAACGCTGCCGGATCGAGAAGCGGGACGATCTTATTGTTATGCTTCACAACGCCGGCAAGGAAGTCCTTCCTGCAAAGCGGAGGAAGAGGATACTGCGCGCACTCGCCCGTTGAAAAAACGCCCTGGTCCTTCTCCACCGGCGTCGCATACCGCGCTGTACCGAAAGGGATAAAGAGAAGCCCTTGCGCTCTCTCTGACGATCCTATCCCGCGCCTTCCCGCAATCCGCAGGATCGGGACGATCTCACCCTCCCATAAACAGAGGCCGGAAAGGTTCTCCCTCCAGTTCGGAAGGCTCACTGACGGGATCTCCGGGGAAGGAGCGTACGCAGTATCGTCGCCTGCAATGCCGAACGCTTCCCCGCCTGCCGAGAAGAACCGCACCGTCTCCGCTTTCGAGACCGGAGCCGCCCGTTCCGACGAGGGGAGTTTCGGACGAGGCGGTTCGAGCTCGCCCCGGCTGACCCGTTTTCCGACCTCCCTGATATCGATAAGAGGGGTAAGTTGCCGCCCGCGCAAAACGCAGGAACCGATCTCCGAAGTGCGGACTGATTCGGGCAGCGTGAGAATCCGGTCTGACGGATCAAAACCGGCTTTCGGCGTCCCGGGGACGAAAAAACCGATCGAGCTGTCCTCGCCGGAAAAGAGCAGGAACGATCCGGCCTCATCCCGCGATGATGCCGGCATGCCGAGCGAGGCAGCAAGATCGAAGATGGTCACATGCTGATCGTCGATCAGCGCCATGCCCGCGACAGCTTCGGGATAGAGAGGGATATGGTGGAGAGAACGGGCGGGAATGACCGAGGAGATTTCGTCTTCCCCTACGCAGAACGGTACATTGCAAAGCGAAAGCAGAAGAAGCTCTCTGGACATGGCCCCTATTGTGAATGACGCGGCACGGTTTGTCAACCGGGTTCAACAGGAGCCGACCGTGGAGATCATCCCACGCCGACCATGCGCTTCGCGGACACCACGGTGTTCTTGAGCAGGATGGCGATCGTGACCGGACCCACGCCGCCCGGCACGGGCGTGATCAAACCGGCTTTCGCGCCCACCGAGGCTCCGTCCACGTCACCCACCGTGCTTCCCGTGGCGAGAACGTTGATGCCGATATCGACGACCACGGCCCCTTGCTTTACCATGTCGCCGGTGATCAGGCCGGGCTTGCCCACTGCCGTGCAGAGGATGTCTGCCTGGCGCGTCTCTGCAGCCAGGTCCGGCGTCTCGCGGTGGCAGACCGTCACGGTCGCTTCCTTCACCAGAAGCATGAGCGACAGCGGCTTGCCCACGGCAAGGCTCTTGCCCACGACAACCGCCTTCCTGCCCTTCGGATCGATGCCGTAGTGCTCAAGGAGGCGCATGACGCCATAGGGCGTACAGGGCAGAAAGGTCGATTTCGCTGCAAGCGAAAATCCCGGCTCGAAGAGCTGGGCCATGGACTCGTCTGCAGCGAACTTGCCCACGGAGATCGCGCCCTGGCCGTCCACATCCTTCTCCGGCGCGATGGCGTTCACTACTTTGCGCGTGTCGATGTGGCGCGGCAGGGGCATGAAGGTAAGGATGCCGTTCACCCGTTCATCCTGGTTCAGGCCCTTGATGAGGTTCAGGATCTCATTCAGGGATGCGGTCACGGGAAGGCGGTGGTTGAAGATATCGATCCCCGCCCGCACCGCGGAGCTCTGGATCGCCTGGTAGTAGAGGTGGGATGAGCGGTCGTCGCCGACCAGCACCAGGGCCAGGCCCGCGCGGATGCCGATGCGAGAC
>JAKAHZ010000066.1 GCA_021814615.1 Nitrospirota bacterium
TGAAACTCTGGCTGCGCTCCGGGCTGCCATTCATCCCCAGCCTTAAAAGGCTGGGGTTTTCTGGCAGTTCTCGATAAATCTGAGAAAAGTCAATTTACAAGACGTGACCCTATAGGTTTCTTTTTGAAGACAGGTTTCTTCTCGTTCCCGCGTGAGGTCACGTGATACACGGCGCCAGGGTATTCTATGCGAAGAGGACGGGACATGATTGAGCAACACTATCAATAAATCTGAGAAAAGTCAAATTACAAGACGTGACCCTATAGGTTCTCCAATGCCGTCAAGCTACTTTTCTTTAAGAAAGCATCCACGTCGAAATTCTTACCTGCTGCTCGTAGAACACAACTCATATCTCAAGTCCCTTTATCTTCTTTTGTCGTACACCGCGGAATTCGCACACCGCCTTTTGGCGCGCGCTGTCGAATCGGTGGTTAAATTCACATCGTCTAGCTCAGTTATTTATATATCGGAAAGCGTTCTTTTATCTTCGTTCTTTAGCCGGGCATTCGGTTGATGAATCCACTCAGAGCTTGGATATCGTTTGTTGATAATAGCAGCAATTCGATCGTAAACTGTTTTGCCAATTACAATTATTCTCCCGGGTTTGATGTCATTAATTATTGGCGCACAATAGCTTTCGAAAGAGCATTCAACGATTTTGGTATATTCAGTATAGTCCGGTTTTAAGCCATTATTATACAAGCCGATAATACTTGCGTCCAAAAGCCAAACGCCGTCATCTTTCATTTTGTTTAACAACATTATTTTATGTTTGATTTTATCTGCTCGGTTGTGATTATTGGCAATCTTGAAATTACCCTTTACAGATTCATTAAACAATTTCCAAAATTGAGGCGTACCTTTTCTGATATCAAATATTTTATTCAATCTGTGATTTTCACCATATGAAAGACAGTACACAAAACGAACGTACCGACATGGATAATTCGGCAGTTCTTTGAATTCATGCTTGTGATTGGTTGCTTTTATTTCGGTATAAACATGAGATTCAGCAAGTAAAAGAGTTTTTACTGTCTTCGGTTTCCAATACATCCTATAGTCATGCACAAGCTTAACGACCTCTAGTGGTTCTACGTGAAAACTCAAACGAAGCGCGTGTAATTTAGCGTATGTCTCGTTCAAGTAGTTGTCGTACATATTCACAAGGTAGTTGGCGGGTTGGGCTGAGCAATCCAAACGCCTTCCTATTCATGTCCAATTGCTTCGTCGAATGTTATCTCCCGTGTGGCGCCCCATTCAGCATGGCATGTTCCATTCTTTACATACTGATTAAGGCTTCGGCGGTAACGCAAACTGTCTTTCTCATCCATTCGTGCGTTTGAAGCGTTGCGCATCGAAACCATGCCCAACCTAATCACTGAGTACTCGCGCCAACTTCTTCTTTGCATTAGACAAATCCTGTTTTATTTGCTCTAATTGAGCCTCTTTCTTTTCAACATCAAGCAAAGCCTTTTCGACGTCAGTGCCGGCAAGCCATCGTTTTATTTTTGCAACCTCACTCTTATTCTCACTGATAATACCCTCCTCATTTCCCTTCATAATGCTGAATCTGTGTTTGCAATAGAGCCCATTCTCTCCAGCGGGACAGGTACATGAGGCTGATAGGTTATTATTGTCCTTTACAAACTCAATCTTATAGGGTTCCTTTGCAGAACCTTGAACTAAGAATGTAACACGGTCCATAGTCGCGCCCGAATAACGTTATCCTTTCTTGCCGATTAAGGATAAATATTCATCTTCAGTAATAACGGCAATATCCTTGGCTCGCGCAGCATCAATCTTTCTTTGCCCAACATCAAGGCCAGTTACGAGGTAATCAGTTCGGCCGCTAACGGATGCGCTGACCTTAGCGCCTAGTAAACGTGCTTCCCTCTCCATCTGCTCCCTAGAACCATGCTTCATTGTCCCTGTGAATACAATTTGCTTTCCAGAAATACTACTTAGCTGCCCCGCGTCGCGCAGCTCTGATAGTAATTTTGAACTCTCCAAATTAAATTTCATCCGATACAAACAATCAAACTCATCTTTTATTGCGTTCAAGCCTTTAACGATGATATCAGCTGTTTTCAATGCAAATATCTTCCTCGACACCAAATCATTTGAACTTAATGCGAACATGTCGCTCAGCCTGGCGTGTTTAAGTAAATGTTCACAATTAGCAATACCCAACCTATGAATACCAAATGCTGCCAAGAAACGCCAATCTTCCAGGGGCTCCGTTCGACTTCTATTTAGTTCCCGCACAAAATTCTGCGACTGTTTTTCTCCAAAACCAAACGCTCTGAAATCGCTCTCTGTCAATTTATAAATCGAACATACATCCCTAAGTCCATTTTCATAGAGGATCGAAATAGTAGCATCGCCAAAGCCATCGATATTTCTAATAGTAGAGAAGAAGTGCTCAATGGAATTCTTAATTTGAGCGGGGCAATGACCTACGTTGGGACAAATCAAATTATCGGAATCCCACAATACTTCTGAACGACAGCTGGGGCACTCTTGGGGTATTTGGGGTGTGGCTTTCTCTAGCACCTTTTCTATTTTGGGGATGACAAGTCCACTTCTAATAAGCTCGATAAGCGCACCGGGACCAATACCCATCTTCTTGACCATTCCATAATGATGCGCTGTTGCGCGACTAATTGTCACTCCGCTAAGTTTAGTCGGTTCCAGCTCTGCGACTGGCGTAATCCTTCCAGACCGCGATGTTTGCGGGACCACATTAAGAACTTTAACTTGAGCGGTTTCTTGATTAATCTTGTATGCTATTTGCCATTTATGATGTTGAGCTGTTGATCCCATGTACTGCTTGAGCATAGGTTCAGTCACTTCCAAAACGACTCCGTCAACGTCATAATTTACATACTTCCACACTTCCTGGATTATATCTTCAAAATTAGTCAAAAGCTGGTTAATGGTCCCGGTCCAAGATTTAATCTTTTCGAAAGGAAAGAAAAGTACTGCCTTTTCCTTGATCGCATCTTCGACATAAGGTTCAAGCTCTTTTTCTTTGATAATCGTTGATTGAAAATTTCGCGTGTTAACAAAGTATGCTGACAGATTTTTTTCAAAATATTCTTTATCAACGACTATCTCGCCGGAGCCAAGACCACGTTTATTTCCAAAAACTGCCAAACCCCTCCTAAATACCCGCGTGATATCTGTACCTCTCTTGCCATCACCCCTTGTATAGAGAGTTTGACCATCATCGTAGGCAGCAAATCCATCGAGTTTTGGCGTAACGCGAATAGCCAATCTGTCAGGATTCAAACCAATTTCATTCGCCGCCGCTATTATCCTATCTAGCCATCTCTCTATATCCTTTTTACTCGTTCCCTTTTCCGTTGAAAGCATCTGCACGGGCAGATCAACTTTCGGTCCCTCAATCCCCGCTTCCGGTTCGACGGTATATAGATACTCGTGATTCGGATTTTTCTCTCTTAATGCCTTAAGGTAAATTCCGTCATAATCCGCATCGCTAATAAGAGGATATCCACCTCTGTATAAAGCATTTGCTATTCGTAAAAATTCAACAAGCTCATCCTCAGTCAGTTCTTTAACGTAAAGAGGACGCTGCACGATTTCCAGCATCCTCCGTTCCGTCAATTTGGCAAACGAAATTGCCGCTTGTTTCAAAATATCTCTTTGATTTTTGTTAAGTTTCATTTAACAGTTACTTGAGGCCTTAGAGCCTCATATGTCAAGATTCGTAGTGAACCTTCGGATTGCTCGTTCAGTTCCTTGACGAGCTTCAAGATCTCGTTCTTTTGATCGTTTGTCGGCTTCGACATAGGCAGGAAGGGTCGGGGTATTCCGAATGTCCGCGGCATCGCTTCACGGACTAAACTTTCAGGCCAGCGCGGGCTCGTCATTCATCTCATCGGAGATGGTCTTGAATTTCGGCTCCACGGAAAGGAACACGCGGACCACTTCGGGATCGAACTGCTTTCCGCTCTCCAGACGGATGATCTCGACGCACCGTTCGTGGGAGAGCGGCTCCTTGTAGGGCCGCTTCGTCCTGAGCGCGTCGTAGACATCGGCAATGGCCATGATCCTCCCGGAGAGCGGGATGGCCTCGCCCTTGAGCCCCGCCGGGTAGCCGGCGCCGTCCCACCGTTCATGATGGTGCAGGATCAGCTGCCGGGCAAGTTCGAGGAAGGTCTGGAAGGGAAGTTTCTCGTGTGCCTCATCGAGCACCTTCACGCCGTAGACGCAATGCTGCTTGATCACGTCGAATTCCTCGTTTGTGAGTTTGCCGGGCTTCCGGAGAATGGAGTCGGGAATGGCGACCTTGCCGATATCGTGGAGCGGCGCCGACCGGGCAATGTCGTCGATATAGGTGCCCCGCAGGTAGCCGGGGTACCTGCCGCTCTTCCGGATCCCTTCGGCCATGATCCGCACGTAGTGCGACGTTCGCTCGATGTGCCTCCCCGTCTCCGCGTCGCGGAGTTCGGCCTGGTAGGCCAGGGCCATGATCGTGACCTGCTGGGTCTGTTCGACCTTGTTCACCGCCTGGTTCAGCGAGGAGTTGGCGCGGGCCGCGACGACGAAGAGCGACAGGAAGATGATCCCGCCGAATCCGGTGATCGTCCACCAGGTCCGGCGGATCTGCATGCCGATGCCGGCGGCTAGCTCTTCATCGCGCTCCGAGAGCTCCACCACGCCGGCGATCCTGCCCTCCCGGGTCACGGGGATGGAGATGTCCAGAATCGTCCCCGGGTTCACGTTCCCGGCAAGCGTCTCGGTCAGCGGCTGTTCCATGGCATAGGCCACGGCGCCCTGCCGGGCCGCATCGAGCTGCCTGCCGGACTTGCCGCCGTCCATGGGCTCCCGGTCGCTCCAGAGGAGCGTCCCATCGCCGCCCCAGAGCCTGACGCTCACGACGGGTCCCAGGGTCTGCAACTCCTGCTTCAGCACCATGGCGTCCCACCGGAGCCGTTCGGCGTCCTTCGCGGCCAGCTGCTCCCGCAGCATCGGATGCAGATCGAGGATCTTCTCCACCACCAGGGGATAGACGCTCACATGGGACCGGATCATCGCCTCCCTGGCCTGATGGTTCAGCATAAGCCCTGCCGCAACCGCCGTCACGACGGTGATCGCGAGCGAGAGCAGTGAAAACTGCAGGATGGTCCTGCTCCGGGATATGATCGTTTTCATGCCCTTCCCCTGCGAAGGCGGTTCGCGCTACTCCCCGCCCCGGTCCTCCAGTTGATAGTCCTTGATCTTGGTCAACAGCGTCTTGTAGCTCACCTGCAGGACCTCCGCGGCCCGGGATTTGTTCCCCCCCGTCTGCTTCAGCACCATGCGGATGCGCCGGGATTCGGCGATGCGCTGCGCCGCTTCGGCCACTTCGTGAAGCGGCCTGTCCATGGGCACGTTCTCCGCCAGCGCCTCGGTGATGCTCGATTCCTTGATGCCCAGGTCCTGCTGGCGGATCGCGCCTCCCTCGGCGTAGATCACCGCCCGTTCGATGATGTTCTCCAGCTCGCGCACATTCCCTTTCCAGGGGAACTTCATGAGCACGTCCATGGCCTCGGGGGAGACGGCAAGCGGCCCTTTCCGCACCTCGGCGGAATACTTGGCCAGGAAGTGCTGGGCCAGCGCCGGGATGTCGTCGCGCCGGTCGCGCAGGGCCGGGATCGTGATCGGGAAAACGTTCAGCCGGTAGAAGAGGTCCTCGCGGAAGGCCCTGGCGGCCACCGCCTGTTCGATGTCCTTGTTCGTCGCGGCGACGATCCGCACATCGATCTTGATCGGCCGGTTGCCGCCCACCCGTTCGATCACCTGTTCCTGGATCACCCGCAGGATCTTGGCCTGGAGCGCCAGATCCATGTCGCCGATCTCGTCGAGAAATACCGTCCCCTTGTCGGCGAGCTCGAGCTTGCCCAGCTTGCGCGCCTCGGCGCCGGTGAAGGCGCCGCGCTCGTACCCGAAAAGCTCGCTCTCCAGAAGCTCCCGCGGGATGGCGGCGGAATTGATGGCCACGAAGGGCCCGTCCTTCCGGCTGCTCAGGAAATGGATGGCGCGGGCGAAGAGCTCCTTGCCCGCCCCGCTTTCGCCGTGAATCAGCACCGTGGCGTTCGTGGGCGCCACTTTCTGGATGGCGGCGGTGATCTCCTGGAGCTGTTTGCTCCTGCCGATGATCTTCGGGAGGCCGACCTTGTCGGCAAATTCGGAACGGAGCAGCACGTTCTCGGCGGCCACGCGGTAGGTGTCGAGGGCGCGCTTGATCAGGAGCAGCAGGTGGTCGGTGTCGAAGGGCTTGGCCAGGAAATCGTATGCCCCCTCCTTGACCGCGCGCACGGCATTCTCGATCGTGCCGTAGGCGGTCATCACGATGACCGGGAGCTGCGGATCGTCGGCCTTCACCGCCTTCAGGACCTCGAAGCCGTCCTTCTTCGGCAGCTTGAGGTCGGTAAGCACCAGGCCGATGCGCTCGTCGGCGAGCTTCCGGATCCCTTCCGCCCCGTCCTGCGCGGGGATGACGAGGTAGCCTTCGCCTTCCAGCGTCTTCTTGAGCATGGCAAGCATGCTCTCTTTATCTTCGATGACGAGGATCGTATCCATGGAATACCGGACTTCCTTCGCGTGCAGAACGTTCAAAACCTGCCACAGAGACAGGGAGACACAGAGAAAAGCAATTTTAGCATACGGGGATTTTCTCAGTGTCCTCAGTGTCTCCGTGGTAATAATCAGCTTCTTGCGACTGTATCAGAAAGTGTACCGCTCTTTTTTCCCTCATGCAGCAGGCAGGACGACGGCAAACGTCGTGCCGCTGCCCGGATCGCTCTCCACCTCGATCCTCCCGCCGTGGGAGGTCACGATCTTGTGCGCCAGCGCCAGGCCCATGCCCACGCCCTTTTCCCGGGTCGTGAAAAAAGGCAGGAAAATCTTCTGCAGCAGTTCCGGCGCGATGCCCGCGCCGGTGTCCCGCACCAGGATCAGGAGTTCGTCATTCCGTCCCTGCCGCACCCGCACGGAGAGAGCGCCTCCCTGCGGCATGGCGTCCACGGCGTTCTGGATGATATTGCAGAGCGCCTGGCGCATCAATCCTTCATCGACCATCGCCGTTGCCGGCTCCGTCTGCAGATCCAGGGCGATGCCGCTCCCGCCGCGCGCCTGGAGCACCGACTCCGCGCAGGAAGCGGCAAGTTCGCCGAGCGCCACGGGCACGCGGTTCAGCGCCGCCGGCCGGGCGAAGGTCAGCAGATCGCCGATGATCCTGTTCATGCCCTGGATCTCGGCCTGCACGTCGTTGATGATCGCCCTGCCCGTGTCGTCCTGCTGCTTCGCCAGAAGCTTCAGGTATCCGGCGATGACCGCCATGGGGTTCCGGAGCTCGTGGGCGATGCCCGCCGACATTTCTCCCAGCGCGGTAAGCCGCTCCTTCAGCTCCACCTGTTCCTGCAGCCGTTTGACCTCGGTGAGGTCGGAAAAGGAAAGGATCACGCCCAGGACCGCGCCCTGCCGGTCCGTCAGCATGGCCGTGTTGAACCCCAGCCAGATCCGCTCGTTCCTCCGGCGCAGCACGGTCTCCATGCGGCGCTGGGGCACCTGCTTGTCGAGCGCGGCGCGGATCGTCCGGCAGATCCCGTCGTTGTCGTGGAAGAGCTCCTCGCAGGATCTGCCGATGGTCCGGGCTTTCTCCTCGTTCAGGATCTCCTCCGCGGCCCGGTTCATGGTCGCAACGTTCCCCTTCCCGTCGAAGGTGACGACGCCGTTCGAAACGCATTCCAGGATGTTCGCCGTGGAGCTCTCCACGGTTTCTGCGCGGCGCTCGGCGAGGGACTTGAGCCGTTCCAGCTCGCGCTCCTTCTCCTTCAGCTGGCGCGTCACGTCCTGGAAGGCGCTGATGATGAAGCTCACATCGGGCGTCCGTTCCTGCGCTTCCTGATGGAGGCCGAGTTCCCGCCGGTAGCGCCGGGAGGTCCCCCAGGCGATCAGCGCGCCGGCAGCCACGACAATGGCCCCCAGCGCGATCAGCGCCACCGTCCGTTCGGTCATCGGATCAGCATCCCGAAATACCAGTCCCTGATCTCCGAGCCGGCAAAGAGCGTCACCAGCGCCCCGACGGCAAGATAGGGTCCGAAGGGGATCGCCTTGCCCGCATCCTGTTTCTTGAACACGATGAGTCCCACGCCGATCAGGGCGCCCGCCACGGCGCCCAGCATGATCGTCATAAGCGCGCCCTTCCATCCCACGAGGCTGCCGACCATGCCCATGAGCTTCACATCGCCGCCGCCCATGGCTTCGATGCCGCGGAACTTCTCCCAGGCCCAGCCGATCAACAGAAGCGGGCCGCCTCCGGCAAGAACGCCGAGCGCGGAGTTCAGGAGTGCGTTCACATAGGGATGGGTGAGCGGAAGAAGTCCGGCGATGCCGAAGGGAAGCGCGTCATCGAGGGGCGTCAGGAAAAAAGGCGCAGCCGCCAGGCCGATGACGATCCCGGGAAGGGTGATGACATCGGGAATGATCTGATGATCGAAGTCGATGAACGTGACGACGAGGAGCGCCGAGCAGAAGAGCATGGCCAGAACGCCTTCTCCGGTCAGACCGAAGAGACGCAGACAGAGCAGATAGAGGAGGCCGTTCGCAAGCTCCACGAGGGGGTAGCGCCAGGAGATGGGCAGGCCGCAGGAGCGGCACCGGCCGCGGAGCAGCAGGAAGCTCAGGACCGGGATGTTGTCGAACCACCGGATGGCCGCGCCGCACCGGGGGCAGCGCGACCGGGGGCGAGCCAGCGATTGATCGAGGGGGAGCCGGGCAATGCAGACGTTCAGGAAGCTGCCGATGATCAGACCGTACAAGAAGACAACTGCTTCCGTCATTCTCCTGCCCCCTCTTTTTTGGTCGCGGACTGGATGATCCCCTCGGCCTCTCCCTTGAGCTCGTCGCGCAGGTTCTCCAGGCCCTTTTCCGCAAGCGAGATCCGCTCCAGGGCCGCCGCCACATCGTCGCCCCGGAAGAAGGCGTCGCAGCCCGGCGGGAGATCCCCCTTGTTCCGGGCGTCGAGCAGCTTCTCGCCGATCAGCCGGTGCTGTTCGGCGATCTCGCCCTGCACCTCGTCGATCCGGATGCGGATCCGGGTTATGTTGATCTCAGCCTTCAGCCGTTCCGAAAAAACGGATGCGAAAGCGGTGATGCGGTCATAGCCTTTTTGCAGGTTGAGCAGTGTCTTGTCCCAGAGGGCCATTGCAGGACTCCTGTGAAGCGGCGGTGCTGCGGGAAATGTTGTATCACTGTAACAGATTGCCGGGGAAAGTTCAACTCACCAGGAGAAGCCCCAGCTTGCCCTGCCAGCGGCTCCTGACCGCCTCCCGGAGCGCCGGGAATGACCGCAGGCCGGGGTCACGGCCCAGCAGATCGAAGGCGTCGGCGCGCGCGGCCTCGACGAGGTCCGCGTCGCGGATGATGTTCGCAGCGCGGAGATCGGGAAGCCCCGACTGCCGGGTCCCGAGGAATTCCCCCGGTCCGCGCAGCCGCAGGTCCTCCTCGGCGATGGCGAACCCGTCGGCGGTTCTCACAAAGGCGTTCAGCCGCTGTCGCGCCTCGTCGGTGAACATGCGCGGGCCCATGAGGATGCACCAGGACTGGTGCGCTCCCCTGCCCACGCGCCCCCGGAGCTGGTGCAGCTGCGCCAGACCGAAGCGTTCCGGATGCTCGATGACCATGACCGTCGCGTTCGGAACGTCGACGCCCACTTCGATCACCGTCGTGGAGACGAGAATGCGGATTTCCCCCGCCTTGAAGGCGGACATGACCGCGTCCTTGTCCGCCGCCTTCATGCGTCCGTGCACGAGGCCCAGGTTCCACGACGGGAAGATGTCCTTCTGGAGATGGGCCGCCATCTCCGTGGCCGCCTTGAGATCGCTCTTCTCCGTCTCTTCCACAAGCGGATAGACGACGTACGCCTGCCTTCCCGCCGCAAGTTCCTTCTCGATCCCCCGGTAAGCCTCCTGCCGCCGTGCCTCGAAATAGAGCCGCGTGATCACGGGTTGCCTGCCCGGCGGCATCTCGTCGATCACCGACACGTCGAGATCGCCGTAGACCGTGAGCGCCAGCGTCCGGGGGATCGGCGTGGCGGTCATGACCAGCACATCGGGCTCGTAGCCCTTGGCGGTCAGCGTGGAGCGCTGCAGCACGCCGAAGCGGTGCTGCTCGTCGATGATCGCGAGGCCGAGGCGGTGGAACCGCACGTCCTCCTCGATCAGCGCGTGCGTGCCCACCACGATCTGGCCGCTGCCGTCCGCAATGGCTTCCATGACCGCGGCCTTCTCCTTCTTCTTTTTGCTCCCCGTGAGGGAGAGGACGGAAAGGCCCAGGGGCCCGGCCAGCGCGGCAAAGTTCCGGAAATGCTGCTCTGCCAGGATCTCCGTGGGGGCCATGAGGCAGGCCTGGTACCCGTTCTCCACGGCGGTCAGGCAGGCCAGGAGCGCCACGACCGTCTTGCCCGAACCCACATCGCCCTGCACCAGGCGGTTCATGGGGTGGGCCGAAGCCATGTCGCGCTTGATCTCGCCGACGACGCGTTCCTGCGCCCCCGTGAGCGCGAAAGGCAGGCTCCCGCGCAGGGCGGGCTCGAGCGTTACCGACGGCGTGAAGGCGATCCCCTTGGGCGCGACGGAAACGCCGGCCTTCCGGAGCGCAAGGCCCAGTTCCAGGATGAAAAGCTCCTCGTAGCTCATCCGCCGGTGCGCCGCGCTCCGTCCCCGGTTCAGGACCTCGATGTTCCGCTCCGCCTCGGGGAAATGGACCTCCCTCACCGCTTCGCGCGCAGGCATGAGGCCGCGCCGGGAAACGATGTCCGGCGGCAGGACCTCCGCGACCGCGCCGCCGAAGGCGTCGACGATGGTCTTCATCATGGTGCGGATCTGCCTCGCCGACAGGCCGGCCGTGGCCCGGTAGACCGGCACGATCCGTCCCGCATGGATCAGCATGGCCTCGGGATCGTCGTCATCCAGCACTTCGTACTCGGGCTTGTCCATCTGCGGTGCGCCGCCCTTGTAGGCGTTGAACTTGACGATGCCCGACAGGACCACCTTCTGGCCCGCGGCGAAGGCCTTCTTCATGAAGGGCTGGTTGAACCACGATCCCACGAGCATGCCGCTGCCGTCGGTAACGACAAGTTCGAAGACCTTGACGCGCTGCCGCTTGGTCTGGACGACCTCGGCGGAAACGACGGTGCCCATGACCGTCTCGAAGGCGCCGAAGGAGAGGCGGGAGATCTTCTTCAGGTTGCCCCGGTCCTCGTAGCGCCAGGGAAGGGAGAAAATGGCGTCCTCAACGGTCGCCATGCCGAGTTTGCCGAGCAATTCGGCCCGCTTCGGTCCGATGCCCTTGCAAAACTGGACCGGCGTGGTAAGCGGCGGGCCGGCATAGGGTTGCGCATCCGCGGCGTGCGGCCGCGCCGCGGCCGGAGCGCCGGAAGGGCGGTCTCCCCCGCCGGCCATGACGGAAAGGAGCGCCTGCGCCCGGCGTATCCGCTCGATCTTTCGTTCCGCCGCAAGGCCGTCGAAATCCCGGAACAGGTCCAACAGTTCGTCGCAGTCCCTGGCCTCCGCCCCGTTCTTCCGCAGTTCGCCGACCTGCACGGTCATGAAGGTGCCGATATCGGCAAGGCTGGCAATGTGCGCGAATCCGTCACGGCTGGCGAAGGAGAACGGACGGCCGATTCTTTCGAGTATGGTCTGGAGAGGGGTTGAAGCCATGAATTTCTTGATTTACGGGCAATTTTCCCTTGCATGCAGGGCGACGGTATGGTAGCATAGGCCTGCTTTTTTATCAAACATTTTCCGGTTCAGGAGGATTTTCCCGTGGCAGGTACATGTCAGATCTGCGGCAAGGGCGCACTCTCGGGCAACAAGGTGAGCCATGCCAATAACAAGTCCAAGAAGGTCTCGAAGCCGAACATCCAGAGCGTCCGCGCGCTGGGCCCCCACGGCTCCCATGTGCGCATGCATGTCTGCACACGCTGCATTCGCTCGGGCAAGGTCAAGAAGGTCGATTGATCCTGTTCCACCGTCCTGTTCATCCGGCCGTTCCGCTATCGCTGCGGAACGGCTTTTTGTTTGCTCCATCGGCTTCCTGCCGCAACAACGTCACTGTCCTCGTGCAGTTTCGAAAAAAAGCTTTCTCCCCATCCGCACCGGGCACAGCCGATTCATACGGGATGTCCCGCTTCATCGCGGAATGAATGCGCAACCGCTCAACCCCTCCTGTGTCACCTTCCGGAACAGTCCAATAGATGATGCGTTATGCAATGTAAGTCACAAAAATCATTGATATCAAATTAGAACTTGAAGTTGACACGCCGTTTTATTTTGTCTTATAGTGCGACAGTTGCGATGGATGTCGTAACGAATCTTCACGTGCAGTGCATGGTCATTGATCAACAAGAAGAGGCACGGACGTGCCGGAGTTGAGACCCTACACAGAGGAGGAAACATGAGTTTCGCGAGAAAGTTGGGCATCATTGTACTGGCAGTAGCGGCAATTGCTGGCGTATCCCTGCTCCTGACGAACGCGGAAGCTGCAAGCGGTCTGAAAGGTACGGCGTACATCGCGGGTCACGGCGGGCATCTTGCCGTCATCGATCTTGCAACGCTCAAGGAACCGACCGATGTCGACAAGGATCGCGTTGTGATCACTGAAGCAGGCTCCGAGATGGAAGGCAAGGTCGCCGGCATGGACTTCGAAGCGGTCAAGAAGGGCGGCGGCTCGCACGGCAGCGCCCTCGTGGGCAAGAAGCTGATCGTCGGACTGCTGAACGGTTCCGTTGTGGAATACGACACCGTGACGGGAAAGAAATCCGCCCCCATGCCGCTGGGCAAGAAGTTCTGTGATGCCGTCATGGGCCCCGACGGGAACATCTACTTCGAGGACATGGCGGACGGCAACGTCTACATCTGGGATCCCAAGGGGATGAGGGCCGTGGACAAGATGCCCGTCGAGGGCGGCAAGGCCGTCTGCGGCATCGCCTGGACCAAGAACCGCGACAAAGCCTACGTTTCCGACATGCCGCAGGGCATCGTGTTCGTCCTCAACTGGAAAACGAAGAAGACCATCGCACAGATCAAGGATCCGGCGATGACCTTCATTCATCAGATCCGCATGGCCCCCGACGAACGTCACCTCTGGGTCACGGCCCCCAATGAATTCGGCCCGGGCCTTTCGGGGCGGACCCAGAAGCCGCAGATCGTGGTCATCGACACGAAGACCGACAAGGTCGTGGATCATATCGTTCTGCCCGACGACATCAACCTGCACGATGTGAAGTTCTCGCCCGACGGCAAGACCGCCCTCCTGTCGGCCCGCACCTACAAGGACGACAGCCTGCTCGTGCTGATGGATGCCAAGACCCATGCGATCGAAAAGAAGGTGTCCGTGTGCGCCTCCTGCCACAATCCGCTGGGCATCAAGGTGTCGATCGACAAGGGCTCGCCGCTTCTCTGCGGCATGGCCATTGACTGGAAGAAGTAAACGCTTTACTATAGTGATGTGAGCCGGAGGGGGGAAGCCCTTCCCTCCGGCTTTTTTATTGTTCGCCGCTACCCGCAAAGGACTCCGGACATCGATGAACATCCCCTATGTAGCCGTCAGGAATCTCAAACGAAAACTCACGCGCACGCTCCTGCTCTTCGCCATCGTGACCGTCGTCGCCTGCACCCTCTTCGCCGCGACGCTTTTCCTCCGGAGCATCAATAACGCGCTCCGCATCGGCACCTACCGCCTCGGCGCCGATATCCTCGTCGTCCCGGAGAACGCGGAGAACAAGGCCAAAGCCGCGCTCCTCTCCGGCGAACCGACGCAGTTCCTCATGGACCGGTCGGTCCTGGACCGGATCCGCTCCGTGGAAGGGGTGAAGAACGCGACGCCCCAGCTGTTCATCAAGCCCACGAGTTTCACGTGCTGCTACAACGTCGACGTTTTTCTCATCGCCTTCGACCCGGCCACCGATTTCACGGTCAAGCCCTGGCTCGAAAAGAACCTGAGCCGTCCGATCGGGCCGCAGGAGGTCATCACGGGCCGCGAGGTGCCCGTCATCGTGGGCGACAACATCCCCTTCTACGGCACCAACTTCACCGTCGCCGGCACCATGGAGCCAACGGGCATGGACTTCTTCGATCGCTCGGTCTTCATGAGCCTCGAGGCGGCCTATCAGATGGCGGAAAATTCCCGCGCACGGTCCCTCCAGCCCCTGGAGATCGGCCGCGACAAGATCTCGACGGTCCTCGTCCAGGTGACGGACGCCATGACGCCCGACCGGGTCGCGATCCGGATCGAACACGACATCCCGGGCGTCAAGGCGATCAGCTCCGACACGGTGATCAGCACGGTCCGCAAGCAGCTCTCCGGCCTCATGCATGTCATTCTCATCATCAGCATCATCCTCTGGTTCATCGTGCTTCTGATCATGGCCTTTGCGTTCACCATGATCGTGAACGAACGCAAGCGGGAACTGGGCCTGCTCCGCTCCATGGGCGCGACGAAATCCCACATTTCCTCGCTCGTCATGATCGAGGCGGCGGCGCTCTCCGCCGCAGGCGGCGCCGCGGGAATCGCGGCGGGATTCATCGTTCTTGCCTCCTTCAAGGGCGTTCTGCTCCAGTACCTGAAGCTTCCCTATCTCTTCCCGGGCGCGCCGGACCTCGTCCTGACGGTCGTTGCGGCGCTCTTCGTTGCCGTCGCCACGGGCCTCCTGTCCGCTTTCCTCCCGGCGCTGACCGTGTTCCGGACCGAGCCCTACGACGCGATAAGGAGCGCAGAATAATGGCACGCGTTCTTGCTCTGCTCATCACGCTGGTTTTCGCCGTCGCCTGCTCCGAGGAGTCGCCGCGCCGGACCGCTCCGCCCGTCCCCCAGAGCAACCCGATGGCGGACTTCCAGGCCGAGGTAGCCAAGGACCCGAAGAACGCGGATGCGTGGTTCCACCTCGCCGACATCTATGAACGGAACGGCATGTACCGGGAGGAAATCGACGCGCTGCTCAAGATGACGGCTCTCACGCCGGAACAGGGATATCCCTACTTCAAGCTCGGGACCACGTACAACCGCCTGGGGCAGTTTGACGACGCCATCAAGAGCTTTCAGAAGGCAAAGCGGACGCTGTCGAAGAACCCCATGCTGCACAACAACCTCGCCTATGCCTACGGGAAAGCGGGCAGGATCAACGACGAGATCGCCTCGCTCTCCGAAGCGATCAAGCTGCGTCCTTCCTATGCCACGGCCCGGTTCAACCTCGGCATGGCCTATCTGAAGCAGGGGAGGAAAGAGGACGCACGCCGAGAGTACCGCGCGCTCCTGAAGATCGACGAAGGGGTCGCTCAAAGCCTGAGCAAGGAAATCGAGAAAGGAAAAAGAACGTGACCACGCGCACCTCTGCACGACTCACCGGCACCGTACTCATCACGCTCCTGCTCCTCGCGCCGGGCTTCGTCACCGCTGCAATGCCCCGATGCGCCCAGTGCGGCATGATGGTGGACGAACATGCCCCTTTTTCGGCAAAGATGACCGAGGGGGGCGCGACCACGCACTTCTGCGATATCGGCGACCTCCTGGCATACCTCAAAGCGAAAAAAGGATCACCTTCGGCAGCAGTGGTCAAGGATTACCCGTCAGGAGCGACGTTGGAAGCGACGAAGGCAATCTTTGTCAAATCTCCGAAGAACTTTCATACGCCCATGGGCTGGGGAATCGCCGCGTTCCAGGACCGGAAGGTTGCGGAAACATTCGGAACCGCGCTGGACCTGGACGCGATCATCAAACAGCTGAATTAGCATCGGTCGGGACGCGAACGACAATCCCCAGAGCAAGGAGCCGGAGGTCACTCCGGCAGAGAGCACGGACATGCAGATCGAAGTGAACAGCCTGTCGAAGTCGTACGGAACCACGGAACATCAGGTCGTCGCGGTCAAATCCGCATCCTTCACCGTCGGCAGCGGGGAATTCCTCTCCATCGTGGGCCACTCGGGAAGCGGAAAGAGCACGCTGCTCAGCATGATCGGCGGCATCCTCCGTCCCGGATCGGGCGCGGTGAAGATCGACGGCAAGGATCTCTGGTCACACGGCGACAACGAGCTCGCGCAGATCCGGAACCGCTCCTTCGCCTTCGTCTACCAGTTCGCCAGCCTCGTACCCACCCTCACCGCCGCGGAGAACGTCCTGCTGCCCACCATTTTCGGCGGCACGGCGACCCGCCGCGACGCCGAAACGCTCCTGGAACAGGTGGGGCTCGGCAATCGGCTCTCGAGCTATCCTTCCGAGCTGAGCGGCGGCGAACAGCAGCGCGTCGCTATCGCACGGGCCTTCATCAACCGGCCGTCCCTCATCCTTGCCGATGAGCCGACCGGCAATCTCGACGAGGAGACCGAGGCGGAGATCATGAAACTCTTCGAGCGCTTCAACCAGCAGGAGAAGATCACCATCATCATGGTGACCCACAACACCGACCTGGCGGCGCGCGCCCACCGGCGCTTCAAGATGAAGGCGGGCGTCATCGAAGAGCTGAAATGACCGTGCAGCGCCCGTCATCTGAAGCGGGCTTCCAGCCTCGCCTCGCCGTCCTGCTCCTCTGCTGCCTGATCCTGTCCGCATTCTCCTGCCGCCCCGCGGCGCCTCCCGGCTACCCTCCGGTTTCCCGCAAACCCAAACCATCCGTAAGCGTTTCGCGGCTCGAAAAAGAGATCCACAGCCTGATCAACAGGGAACGCCGGAAGCAGGGGCTCTCGTCCCTGGCCTTTGACGATGCCCTTGCGCGCGTTGCCCGGGGCCACAGCACGGACATGGGAAAACGGCGGTACTTCAGCCACGAAAGCCCCCAGGGCCATGATTTCGCTTTCCGCTACCGGCAAGCGGGCTACCAGTGCGCCCTGCGCCAGGGCGCAACGATCCACCTGGGCGCCGAGAACATTGCCCAGAACAACCTCTACACCTCCGTGACCACCGTCAACGGATCGAAGTTTTACGACTGGAGTTCGGAAGAGGAGATCGCCGCGTCAACAGTCAAGGGCTGGATGGACAGTCCAGGGCACAGGAAGAACATCCTGACCCCCTTCTGGGAAAAGGAAGGCATCGGGGTCTTCATCGCCCCCGATGACAAAGTCTATATAACGCAGAATTTCTGCTGATCGGATGCCGTTGCTTCGATTGTCGCAATGTTGCCGCGCAGCCAAGATGTCAAAACGAAGAATTCAACGCTGAATTTCGCTGATAAGTCATGAAAATCCTGCATTGACGTTCATACGTTTTTCAGCGTCCCTCTGCGTTGAATCCTGTTGTCTTCACTCAAGATGCCGGGCACAGTTTTCCCGCCTCGCCGAATTCCCGCAAAGCTCCCGAAGGATCTTCAGCGCGATGTCGGTCCAACCATGGAGATTTCCGTATCATCGCCGCGGATGTATCCTTCGAGCTGATGGATCGTCGCTTCCTGGCTCGCAATGATGTCCGTGACCACGTCGCTCACGCTCAGCACGCCCACGATGGTGCTCCCTTCGAGCACCGGCAGATGGCGGATATGGTTGTTGGACATAAGCACCATGCAGTCATGGATCGTCATGTCCGGCGACGCGCAAACCGGCAGCCGGGTCATGAGCTCCTCGACGGTCGTCGTTCGCGATGATTTCCCCTTCAGGATCACCTTCCGCGCATAGTCCCGTTCCGAGAAGATCCCCACCAGGCTCTGCCGCTCCACCACGAGCAGCGCGCCGATGTTCTTTTCCGCCATCAGTTCCAGGGCGTCATAGGCCATCGTCTGCGGGGGAATGCCCCAATAGCCGTGCCCTTTGACCCGTAACAAATCCCTCACCGTGCGTTCCGTTGTCATAGCGCCTTCCTCCTTTCTCTGTCGCCGCCCGAGTCCGCAGCC
>JAKAHZ010000004.1 GCA_021814615.1 Nitrospirota bacterium
GGGGTACCAGTCCGTGGGCGGGCTGACGGGGCTCGAACTCTTCGAATCGGAGCCTCTGGAAGCCGCGGCAGCGGAGGCTGCGCAGCGCGCCGTCATGATGCTGGGCGCCCGGAAGGCCCCGGCGGGAAGAATGCCGGTGGTGCTTTCGTCGGAGGCGGGCGGCACCATGATCCACGAAGCGGTCGGCCACGGCCTGGAAGCAGACCTCGCGCAATCGGGGCTTTCCGTCTATTCGGGCAAGCTGGGCCTGCAGATCGCGTCGCCCCTGGTCACGGTGCTCGACGACTCCACGCTCGCGCGGCGGCGCGGGTCCTTCCGTTTCGACGACGAGGGGACGGACGCGCAGAAGACCGTGCTCGTCGACCGGGGCGTGCTCAAGACCTATCTCTATGACCGGCTTACGGCAAGAAAGGACGGCGTCCGGTCCACGGGCAACGGCCGGAGGGAATCGTACCGCCACCGCCCCATTCCGCGCATGACGAACACCATGATCGCTCCGGGCGGCGCCAAGCCCGCCGATATCCTGAAGGAGACGCCCAAAGGCCTCTTCGTCAGGAAAATGGGCGGCGGCCAGGTGAACACGGTCAACGGAGAGTTCGTGTTCGAGGTGAGCGAGGGGTACCTGATCGAGAACGGCGCGCTCGGAGAGCCGGTCCGCGGAGCCACGCTGATCGGCAACGGGCCGTCGGTGCTGATGTCGATCGACCGCGTCGGATCAGACCTGGGCTTCTCCATCGGCACCTGCGGCAAGGACGGCCAGGGCGCTCCGGTCGCCGACGCCCAGCCCACGCTCCGGATCCCCGAGATCACCGTGGGCGGCGAAGTCGCGTAGGTGCGACAGCAAGATAATTCATGATAGTATTTTGACGCAGCATGAAAAGTATTTACCGCGAAGGCGCGAAGCTCGCGAAGAAGTCAAAATTAAAATACTCTATTTAGCCACAAAGGTCACCGAGGACCCGGAGAGATAATTTCAATCTTTGTGCCTTCGCGGTTTCGTGAGTTTTTGTTTTAAGCTTTCGGCAATCAGCAGGCATTACTATTGACAGTGCGCCAGGTACCGAAAGGGAACCAGCCATGATCCGTGCAGCAGTCATCACCCTGAGCGACAAGGGGTCGCGTGGCGAGCGAGTCGACGAGAGCGGGGCGGTCATCCGGGAGATGATCGAAACCATCGGAGCGTCGGTGGCCGAATACCAGATCATTCCCGATGAGCGGGACCGGATCGTCCGCGAGCTGACGCGGCTTGCCGACGGGGGAATCATCGATCTGATCCTGACCACGGGAGGGACCGGCGTGGCGCCGCGGGACGTGACGCCGGAAGCGACGCTCGACGTGATCGAACGGGAGCTGCCGGGCATGGCCGAGGCCATGCGGGCGGAAAGCCTGAAGAAAACGCCGCACGCCGTGATCTCCCGCGCCGTGGCCGGCATCCGGGGCCGCACGCTGATCGTGAACCTGCCGGGGAGCCCCCGCGCCGTGCGCGAGAACCTGGCGGTCATCCTTCCCGCCCTGAATCACGCCGTCGAGAAGATCAAGGGCGACCCGTCGGACTGCGCCAGGGCATGAGCATTAGGCGTTGACTTTGGCGTACGGTGTTGTTACATTCATCGGCAGGCGTTCGCGTCCCCAAGGAGTTCTCATGTTCTGTCCCCATTGCGGCAAGGAAGTGAACGAAGGCCAGACCTTCTGCCATCACTGCGGCGCCCGGATCGCTCAGCTTTCCGGCCCCGCGGACACGGTGCGGACCGGGCCGGCGTGGGAGGACCGGGAAAACCGCGGTTTCTTCCGCGCCCTCGGCGCGACGATCAGGGAATCGCTCTTCGCCCCGACGGAGTTTTTCCGGACGATGAAGGTCGCCGGCGGGTTTTCCGATCCTCTCCTGTACGCGATCATCACGGGCATGACGGGCATCATGCTGTCGTTCTTCTGGCAGGCCATCCTGCGCGACCAGCTCCAGACATTCCTGCCGCAGGACGTGCAGGCCGTTGATACGATCGGCACCGCCGGGATGGCCGTCCTGGCGGTGTTCACGCCCTTTTTCCTGGTCATGGGACTCTTCGTCTGGGCCGGCGGACTGCACCTGCTGCTGCTCATGGTGCGGGGCGCGAAGAACGGCTTTGAAGCGACGTTCCGTGTCGCCGCCTACAGCGCCGGTTCCCTCCTGTTCCTGGTCCTGCCGTTTTGCGGAGGCCTCTTCGCCGTGATCAGCAGCCTGGTTGTGACGATCATAGGGCTCAAGGGAGCCCACGGCATCGGGGGAGGCAAAGCGGCCTTCGCCGTCTTCTTTCCGCTCATCCTGTGCTGCGCCCTGTCCGTCCTTGCCGTTGCCATGTTCATCAGCGCCGTGGCCGCGTCCCTTGGCGCGCTTTCGCACTAGCTCCGGACCGGCGGTCTTAGGCCTTCGCGCGTGGTTGTCCATGAAACGAATCCCTGAACGACTGGTTGCGGCAGCGTCATCGGGAACCGCGGTGATCTACGGCATGATCGCGATGGCTGCCATTATTGCCGCGCGGTTCCTTCCCGTGGAGCGGATCGCTCCTTCCTGCGCCTTCAAAGGCCTCACCGGCCTGGCCTGCCCGACCTGCGGCGCCACGCGGTCGCTCGTCCATCTTGCGGAAGGGGACGTGCCGGGCGCCGTCGGCCTGAATCCGCTCTTCAGCGTGATGATGCTTTTCGCCGTGCTCCTTTTCTTTCTCGGCGTCCTGTCGCGTCTCGGAACGGTTCCCCGGTCTTCGCGTCCGCAGGTTTCCGCAAGCCCTGCGCAGCTCCGATTCATTGTCCTTGCCTTGTTCATGATGAACTGGGCATACCTGATCGTTCACCTCTAGCAGTTTGCTGAATAAATCCAGAATTGTCATTGCGAGGAGCATATTTTGCGACGAAGCAATCTCGTAGTGTCTTAAAATCCTTAACTACGAGTTTGCTTCGCTTCGCTCGCAAAGACAGCACAAAGACTTTTTCAGCAACCTGCTAGCGTCGTCTCCATTCCGTGCGACGAAACCAGGTTGCTTTTCTTTTCCCTCCCGCTGCGGTATCATGATGCACGATGAGAAGGAATGAAACTTCGCGGCAAGCTACGATCGAATCCCTTTCCCGGGATGTTCTTCGGCTTTCGCAACTTCTGACGAAGGAGCGGGCGTCCCTTCCTCAAGCCTATTTGCGCGACCGCGGCCTGCGCGAAGCCTACGCCGCGTACTATCTTCCGGTGAACAGCACGAAGATCGCCTTGCCGCTCAGGGAACTGGACCGCCACCCTTCGGGAATCCTGCGGAAGGACCGGCTTCGCGTCCTTGATATCGGCTGCGGCCCGGGCACGTCGCTTCTGGGCGTCATGACCTTTTTCGACGAACAGCCCGTGCGGCCCGCCCTTGCCTTCACCGCAGTCGATCAGGTTGCCGAGAACCTGCGCATCGCCGAGACCTTCTTTCAAGGCCATCGGGGAGCTTCCGCTGTTTCGGCAACGCTCAAAACCCTGCACGGCAACCTGGAGACCGGGATCGGTGCGCCGGAAGGCCCTTTTGATCTGGTCATCCTCTCCAATGTTCTGAGCGAACTGCACGCGCAGCAGAGCGAACGGCTTCGCCTGCGGTCCGGCATCGTCCAGGGGATCATGGAACGGCTTCTGGACGGCAATGGCAGCTGCATCATCATCGAACCGGCGCTTCGCGAGACCGGACGGGAGCTCCTGCAGGTCCGTGACACGCTGCAGCAATGCGGGTTCCGCGTCTATTCCCCCTGTTTGCGGAACGGTCCCTGCCCGGCCCTGGAGCAGCCGAAGGACTGGTGTCATGAGGATCGCAACTGGGAGCCGCCATCGACGGTGCGGGAGATCGACAGCCGCATCGGCCTCCGGAAGGACTCGCTCAAATTTTCCTATCTGGTGGTCCGCAGGGACGGCAAGATATTGGCGGATTGCGTAGAGGCCGGAGCATGGCGCGTGGTGAGCGAGCCGATCGTGACCAAGGGGAAACGGGAGCTCTTTCTCTGCGGGAACGGAGGAAGAGTGCGGACAGTCAGGCTGGATAAGGACGCTGATCAGGGAAACGCCGCGTTCAGCGGCCTTGCACGAGGGAGCATCGTCCGTCTGGAAGGCGCGTTCCCCGAGCCCGGTCGCGTGAAGGTAGTGCGGGGGACGATCGTCGAAATTGACGCAAACTCAACTGCAGGCGAAACGGACCGGCTTGTGAAATGAATCTCATCGTACTGCAGCAGGAAGACCTGGTAACCGCGACCAGGGCACGGGTATCGGGGAGGCGGTACCGGCACCTGATCGCTGTTCTCAAGGCGGCTGTGGGCAAGACCTTTGACGTGGGAATGCTCAATGGACGGATCGGAAAGGGCACCGTTGCCGCGGTCGATGCGTCTCATCTCGATATGGATATCCAGCTCGACCGCCATCCGCCGGCAGCTCCTGCCGTGACCGTGGTCCTGGCCCTGCCAAGGCCCAAGGTGCTGCGGCGCATCATCTTTTCGCTCACCGTACTGGGCATCAAGCGCATCATTCTGGTGAATTCAGCGCGCGTCGAGAAAAGCTACTGGCAAACGCCCTTTCTTGAGCCGGAAGCGGTCAGGAACCAGCTTCTTCTCGGTCTGGAGCAGGCAGGCGACACGCTCCTTCCGCAGATCATGTTGCGCGACCGCTTCAAACCTTTTGTCGAGGACGAACTGCCCGGTCTTGCGAAAGGATCGGTTTTTCTCGTCGCAGATCCCCATGCAGAACCTTTCTGCCCTTGCAGCGGGGATCAGTCCGCGACGCTGGTGATCGGCCCTGAGGGGGGATTTGTTCCCTTTGAAATTGAACTGCTCGCTTCTGTCGGAGCTTTGCCCGTTCGCATCTCCCATCGGATCTTGAATGTCGAAACCGCCGTTCCTACGGCGATTGCTCATATTGTGGGCCAATGTAATTGTTGACCTCAGCATATAGCAATCACTACAGAATCAAATGTGTGAATTATCTCACTTGGTGATATAGCCGAGCGTATCCGCGCATAAGTACGTTGCAAATGGCTAATTGTAGGCTTATCAACTTGATTAATTAGGTTACATGAATAGGGTACGAAAGTTGCACATATTAGTCACGGAAACCGGAAATATTCAATTCACAATGGCCTATTTCCAGGGAGAATTTTTTTTGGTCCAATGTTGTGAATATTATGATACTTTTTCTTTCCCGTTGCCTTGACATGTCTTTCCAGCGTTGCTACTCTTGATAAGTATTGCCGCATTTCAAGCCAGTAAATTTGTTCGCCTAACGAAAGCGAGCGTTGATGGCTTCTCCCGGTAGTCTGATCGTCGGCGTTTATCGCAGTCATCTAGCCCTGCCATGCTGTCCGGACAGGAGTCTTACCATCCTTCCGAACTTATCGGGCTTTTCCTATTCCAACGATTCCTGATCGATGATAATGATGAACTTCAGTATGACCTCGTGTCCTCTCCCAGCGAGGAGAAGAATGAGCATGGGTAAAAGGAGGAAGGACCTACTATGAGGAAACGGTACAGTTTGGCTGTGATCTGGCTGTCAATGGCAGTACTCCTCTCACTTCTGCTGTTCAGCGGCTGCAAGACCGGCGATAGCGGTGCCTCGACCGGCACGATCAGCGGCATCGTGACATCGGCAACCGGCACGGCGCCGCTTGCGGGAGTCACCGTGTCGACGAATCCGAACGTGGGCACGGCGATTACCGACGCAAACGGTTCCTACAGCATGTCGGTTCCTGCGGGGAGTTATCAGCTGTCTTTTGCCCTGGCGTCCTATACGTCGGGCAGCGCAACCGCCAATGTGGCCGTGTCCGCCACCACGACGGTGAATGTGACGATGGCTGAGGCTGCGAGCGGCAAACCGACGATCGCAATCGCAGCAGCCAACAACAACGCTGGATTTGCAAACTCGGTAGCGGTAAGCGCCTCGGCCACGGACCCGAACGGCGACACCATCACGTACATCTGGACCAATGCTACCGGCTCCGGATCGTCGGCGACGGCAACCACACCGACCCTGGACAAGGCGCTGGGCGGCGCTGCGGCGCCGTCGAGCGATCCGGGCGGCTACGTCACCGCCTACAAGGTTGAAGACCGCTTCGGCATTCTGCCGCTCACCACGGACACGCGCGGCACCGTTTCAGTGACCGTGAAGGCCGATGACGGCAAGGGCCAGTCCTCGACTGCATCGGTTTCGATCAACGCGGCCGGATTCCAGCCCGGCGTCAAGTCCGTTGCCGTGGGCATTCCGCTCTACGTGAACAGCGGCCATGGGGATCCGAGCACTTGGACGATCACCGATCCGAACGGCGATGCGATCACGCCGACGCTGGTCGCTTACGGCTCCAGCTCGCAGCGGATCGCGTTCTTCACTCCCACCGCCGCAGGCAAGTATACGGTTTCCGAGGGATCCAACTCCCTGTCGGTCTATGCAGGCTTTTTTGTCGGCGCGATCTCCGGCGGGGCCGAGGACGGAAAGGGCAATCCTTCGGTCGTTGCCGACGGAGGCTGCATGATCTGCCATGACGATGCGACGGCGCCCGACGAATTCACGCCGTGGAAAGGCACGCTCCACTCCAACTTCTTCGCCCGCGGCCTGAACGGCATCACCTCGAACAATAGCGCCTGCGTATCCTGCCATACGGTCGGTTATGACGAGTCGGCGGCCGCGAAGGATGACGGCGGCTATTACAGCAAGCTGACGAACACCGCCACCAATCCCAACAAATGGCAGTATCCGGCCACGCGCAAGGCCGGCAACTGGGCGGCAATGTGGGATCCCGCAACGGGAGCTCCGCAGGTCGCGCGGATGACCAATATCCAGTGCGAGAGCTGTCACGGACCGAACAACAGCGATGCGCATCAGACGGCCCAGAATCCGACCAGTTCCTCGGCTTTCCGCGTCAGCTACGCCGCTGAAGTCTGCGCGGTCTGCCATGCCTCGGGCACGGGCCATCACCTCTACTCGGAATGGCAGACGCTGAATCCCGACGAGAAGGACCCCGATGCTGTCGGCAGCACCAGCGAATTCGGCATGGGCCATTCGAACCGGCGCGCGGCGGTCAGCATGGGCGCGGGCAGCAACTCCTGCAGGCGCTGCCATGCCGGCCAGGGCTTCCCGAACTTCCTCACGCAGCTGAACGACGGTTTCATCGGGAATCTCGGAACCGATACGGTAAATCCCATCACGATCGACTGGGATGCGTCGAATGTGGAGCCCATCACCTGCACGGCCTGCCACGATCCGCATGACGCGACGAACCCGAACCAGTTGCGCGTCTACGGCACCACGCCGCTGCTTCCCTCGGGTTTTGCCGCTGTGGGCCTGGGCAAGGGCGCGCTCTGCATCACCTGCCACAACAGCAGGAACGGCGCCCAGAGCAGCAGCAACGTCAATACCTATCTGCACGAAGACAGCCAGCCCACGAATACGGGCCTGATGAACTACAACAAGGGCAATCCGACGAGCTATAGCGCGCCGCATACCGCTTGCCAGGGCGACGTGTTCATGGGCCGGAACGCCTACTTCCAGGGCGCGGGAAACCTGCCCAAGCTCTCGAAACATTCGTCCGTGGAGGATGCCTGCGTGGGATGCCATATGAAACTGAATCCCCAGACACACCTCTCCCATGGCGCTCCGGAAGTGAGCTCCCATGTCTTTTACATCACCAACGCGGACGCGCCGAAGCTCTGCGCGAACTGCCATAGCTCGAATGTGAACGGCGAAGCTCTCCAGGCGGGGGTGGAAGCCGCGCTCGAGGCGCTTAATACGCAGATGGGCAAGAACGTCCTGTCCAAGGCCACGAATACCGTTCTTAACGTCATTGCATGGGATCCGGCGTCGGATGCCTATTCCAGCGCAACCGGCACGAACGGGCAGGTCGCCTTCAACCTCGACCTGACAACGGGCGTGAACAGCATGACCACGGCGTCGCTCTTCGAGATTCACGGACAGATCGGTTTTATGGTCACGCTGACGAACCCGGTCACCATGGTCATGACGAACGGATCGACCAAATCACTCTCGACCTTCGGCATCCAGATGGGCAACCTGAAATCAGCGGCTACGGCAAGCTTCCCGGTTCTCTATAACAATAAGGCCGGCAGCCCCATGGTCAAGGCGGGATGGAACTACTTCCTGATCGAGGGAGACAAGAGCAAAGGCGTTCATAATCCCAGCTTCGTCCAGGGAGTGCTGAACAGCACGATCAGCATGGTCACGAGCACGAATAACTAAACCACGGCAACGAGAGGCCTGTCTTGGAAGAGACAGCCCTCTTCGAGCTGAAGGTCACAGGTGATCCTCGCGCGCTGACCCGGCGAGGAAACAAAGATAAAGGAGGAAGAACCTGTCATGAGGAAACGACATGGAACAGTAGCAATAGGTTTGATCAGTCTGGTACTGCTGGTTTCTCTAATGGCTCTCGGAGGTTGTAAAGGGGACACCGGTTCGGCCGGGAATACGAACGGAACGATCAGCGGTGTCGTGACGTCGGCAACGGGAACGGCGCTGCTGGCAGGGGTAACGGTTACGGCGGTAACGAGCGGCACTACGGCGACCACCGATTCGTCGGGCGCCTACAGTATGTCGGTGCCCGCCGGCACCTATCAGCTGTCCTTCGCGTTGTCCTCCTATACCTCCGGCAGCGCCACTGCCTACGTGGCTGCCGGAACGACGACGACGATCAATGTGACCATGGCGCAGGCGGCGAGCGGCAAGCCGACCGTCACAATCGCCGTGGCGAACAACAATATCGGATTCGGCAACTCGATCGACGTGACCGCTTCCGCGACCGACCCGAACGGCGACACGATCAGTTATGTCTGGACCAACGCCACCGGTTCCGGCACGTTGGCAACAGCCGTGACGCCGACACTCGGCAAGGCCTTGGGCGGCATGGCGGCTCCATCGAACGATCCGGGCGGATACATCACGGCCTACAAGGTCGAAGATCGTTTCGGCATCCTGCCTTTGACGTCTGACACGCGCGGTACGCTGACGGTAACGGTGAAAGCCGATGACGGCAAGGGCCAGTCCTCGACCGCATCGGTGGCTATCAATGCCGCCGGATTCCAGGGCGGCGTGAAATCCGTGGCGCTCGGGGTTCCCGTCTATGTGAACAGCGGCCATGCTGATCCCAGCACCTGGACGATCACCGATCCGAACGGCGCTTCCGTAACGGCTACGCTTGTGTCCTACGGCACGAACTCGCAGCGCATCGCGGGCTTTACCCCGACTGTGGCAGGCAAATATGTCGTTGCCGAGGGCGCGAACTCGATGAATATCTATGCGGGGACCTACGCCGGCGCGATCTCCGGCGGTACCGAGGACAGCAAGGGCAACCCGTCGGTTGTCGCAAATTCCGATTGCACGGGTTGCCACAATGATACGACGGCTCCCGACGAATTCACGCCGTGGAAGGGAACGTTGCATTCCAATTTCTTCGCACGCGGCTTGAATGGCATTACGTCGAACAACGGCACCTGCCTGACCTGCCACACGGTCGGTTACGACACCGCCCCGGCATCGCTCGCAGACGGCGGCTACTACAGCAAACTGACGAACACGACAACGAACCCGAACAACTGGCAGTATCCTGCCACGCGCAAGCAGGGCAACTGGGCGACCATGTGGTCGACCACCGCCGGCGCGCCGCAGGTCGCCGCAATGACGAACATCCAGTGCGAGAGCTGTCATGGACCGAACAATGACGATGCTCACAAGACGTCAAGCACGACGCGCGACCGAGTGAACTTCAGCGCCGAAGTCTGCGCTGTGTGCCACGCTTCAGGCACGGGCCATCACATCTACTCGGAGTGGCTGTCCGGCGGGGCAGACGAGGAGCCTATGCACGCCAACCTCGAACTTGCCCTCGAAGAAGGCCTGATCTCGAACAGCTCGAGCACGTCGTACACGTCCTGCGCGCGCTGTCATTCCGCCCAGGGCTATTCGCTGTATTCCGACATGCTGAATGCTGGAAACATAGGAGGTATCAGGAATGACAACCGGTTCTGGGACGCGTCTACTGTCGAGCCCCAGACCTGCACTGCCTGCCATGACCCGCATGATGCAACGAATCCGAATCAGCTTCGGCAGTATAATAACATCGCACTGCTGCCTTCCGGTTTCGGCATATCGGGCTTTGGCAAGGGTGCAATGTGCGCCTCCTGTCACAATACGCGGAACGGTACGATCAGCAACAATGCCGACTTCGTCGGTCTGAGCATGGCGATCCTGCACGAGGATGCCGATGCCGCGCATCCGACCAGCATGCCGAAGACTGACGGAACATTCTCGAACAACTTCTCCGTGGGTACGCCACATGCCCCCACGCAGACGGATATTTATGCAGGACGGAACGCGTTCTTCATGGGCTATGGCAACCTGCCGATGCTTTCGAAACATGCCAATGTCGAGGACACCTGCGTCGGCTGCCATATGAAGCTGAACCCGCAGACCCATCTTTCACACGGCGCGCCGGAAACGAGCGGCCACGTGATGTTCATCGCTGAAGAGGATGCCTCAAAGGTCTGCGCCAACTGCCATAGCGCGAATGTGGGTGCCGAGGGCATCATTGCGAACTACGCAGCTGCGCGCGACAACCTGGCGTCGGCCATGGCGAACGCTCTGGCGACCCGTATCTCTTCGTCGATCAACGCGGGCGCTGCGTACGTGGTGATGACGGACCTGGCCACGGGAAGCTCTACGACGCGCATCACTATCCCGAGCACGAATCCGGTTGTTTCGAGCACTTTCGGCATTTACAGCAGCAGGCCTTATGCCGTGCTTAACCTGACGAGCGCAATTACCGCGACCTATGGTTCCGGCGCATCGGCCTATTCGAAGACATCGAACAGCGTTGCCGTACGGTACGACAACTTCTTCGCGTCGGCGAATGTGGGAAGCAAAACGACGAATTACTCGACCAACAGCGACGGCAACATGGTCAAGGCAATGTGGAACTTCATGCTGGCGGACCGCGACAAGAGCAAGGGCATTCACAACCCGAGCTTCGTTTTCGGCGTTCTGAGCAAAACGGCTGCGCAGGACCTTTCAAAGTAACATAGAGGTGCAATCGGAAGGACATGCCCTGCATGGGCATGTCCTTCCGTCTCCTTCCGGGGAACGTTTGTAACGGATCCCCCGAAGGTGAAAGGCAGCGGGATACCTTCCCGCGCATGAAGAACCACTATCGATTTACGGAAAGGAGGCGGCCACTTGAAAGGAATCACGTTGTTATCCCTACGAAGCGGTCCCTTGAGCGGAACTATCGTTACAGCTCTGTACGTGGTCCTTTCGGTCGTCCTTATGCTGCCGGCGCGTTCGCTGGCTGCGAGCCTTGAGGGCGAATCGAACACCTACGTGATGTCACGCGAGACCGCGGACAAGACCAAACTGCTCCCGGTTTATGAGTACCTGAATTTTTCTATCCAGAACCTGGGCGATGAATCATTGTCTGCGAACGTCGGCGGCTGGTTCCGTTATGATACCAAAGCAGTGGACAACGAAAGCAACCGGGACAATGACCTGCAGTACGCTTATCTGAGCTACAAGAAGAGCGGAACCACGGTGAATGTGGGCCGCGTCATGGTCTTCGAAGGCGTGGCTGCGGAACGCGTGGACGGCGCATATGGCCGCACCGATCTCGGCCGCGGTTTCGGCGTATCGGCGTTCGGCGGCTCCGCGGTCGCAACCGGCCAGACGGGCACGGCCAACACGATCTACGGCGGACGCCTGACCCATCAGATAGCAGGCCTCTATACGATCGGATTTTCCTACCTGAAGGAAGATACCTACCCGAACAACCAGCCCGGCGCAAGCAGCGCGACCTTCCGGGAAGAGGAGGGGATCGATCTCTGGGTGCGGCCGGTCGCCAAGGTGGAGTTGATGGGCCGGTCGAATTACAATGCCGGGACCAAGGGGTGGATGGAGCATACCTATTATCTTGTGCTGGGACCCTTCGCCAACCTCCGGTTGAACACCGAAGCATCGTGGATCAACTACGAGGACTATTTTTCTTCATCCACGCTCAGTGTTTTCCAGTTCCAGGCAGGCGGGCCTATCGATCCGAAGGAAAAAGCCTCGATTCTGGGAGAAGAGGCGGTCTACGGAATCGGCGACAAATGGACTGTCTCTGCTGACTACAAGAGGTACGGCTATGATATCGCCGGGAACGCCAACTATTACGGCGCGAAGGTGAATTACAGCTACGGAAGTGCGGGAGGTTCGGGACTGTCGGTCCATAGAATGGACGGGGTCAGCGATCGTCTTCGGTACGATGAGTACCGTCTCTTCACCTACCGGAAGCTGCACAAGTGGGATCTCGCTCTGGATCTCATCGATGTGAAATATGACCAGAAGATCAACGACGTGACGAATGCCTATTCAGCATCGGCTGCCGTCGGATACGAGCTTACGGAAAGCCTGAAGGTGGGCGCCGATGTGGAGTATGCGAAGAATCCCGATTTCGACAAGGATGTCCGCCTCTTCGTGAAGGCTATCTATGCTTTCGATACGGCCAAGAAACACCCGGCCACGGAGCAGGAAAAGCCTGCGCCAGCAGCGGATGCGCCGAAGCCGGCAGCACCGGCTGAGGCGCCAAAACCGGCGGCTGAACCGGCCGCGGCCCCCGCGCCGGCAGCACCGGCTGAGGCGCCAAAACCGGCGGCTGAACCGGCAGCGGCCCCCGCACCGGCTGCGCCGGCGGAAGCTCCCAAACCGGCGGCTGAACCGGCAGCGGCCCCCGCACCGGCTGCGCCGGCGGAAGCTCCCAAACCCGCGGTTGAACCTGCCGCAGCTCCCGCGCCGGCTGCTGATCCTGCAGCACCGGCAACAGCTCCGGCAGGCGCCGGCGGAGAGACCACGCAGAAGGAGGGCGCACAATAATGAAGAAGCTCATCTTTACGCTGCTGTTGCTGGCGAGCCTTCCTTTGCTGATAATCGTTCAGTATGCAAACGCCCAGAGCTATACGGGAGGAAAGCATCCCGTCGAAGTCTCCGCGCCGCCCATGTGCAGCCAGTGTCATTCCGACGGCAGGGCTTCCATGGACCATACGAGCGATTTTGGATCCAAACGGCATAAGTTCTATGCTGGACAGGACAGCCGGGCATGTGCTGCCTGTCACCGCGATGCTTTTTGCTCCGATTGTCATGCTCATAAGGAAGAGCTGAAGCCGAGCGACAAGTACCGTGACGCGCCGGAGCGGACGCTTCCTCATCGAGGCGATTATCTGAACCAGCATAAGATCGACGGCAGGATCAATCCTACGTCATGCTACCCGTGCCATGGCCGTCAGAATAATGAGAGGTGCCGAGTATGCCACAAATAACGAGAAGCGCGCTTCTGACGATGCTCCTCTGCGCGGGGCTGTTGGCGGTCATCGGCTGCGGGACGGCGAACGATAAGGCGACATTTGACAGCGACAAGGGCCATGAGACGGGCTGGCTGCCCGCAAAGCATGCCGAGGCGGCAAAGGCCGACTACGCCGCATGCGCGGAATGCCATGGCGAGCAGTACGACGGCGGCCAATCCAAGGTCTCATGCACGGCGTGCCATTTGGGCGGCCCTACGTCGGCTCATCCCGAGGACTGGACCGGAAATGCAGCGCAGAATCACGCTCCCTATGCAAAGGAAAACGGCATTGCTTCCTGCGCTGCCCAGTATTGCCACGGCACGCAGTACGAAGGCGTGGCTGAGAGCGGCCCTGCCTGCATATCGTGCCACATGGGCGGACCGGAGTCCATGCATCCGAAGGACTGGGGAAACTACACGTACGTGAAGCATGCTTTAACCGTAACCTATGCCGGATCGGATACGTCCAAGTGTGCGAATGCAAACTGCCACGGAAGCGATCTGACCGGCGTAAAGGGGAGCGGACCCTCTTGTACGAGCTGTCATCTGGGCGGCGCTTTCAGCGTGCACCCGGAAAGCTGGAAAGCCAACTTGTCCGAGCATAAGGCCTATGTAGCGAACAACGGCTCGCTGACATGCTCCAATGCCGTGTGTCATGGCACCCAATTGCAGGGTGTTGCCGGAAGCGGACCTGCCTGCACTACCTGCCATTAAGCAGGGTCTGCATGCATTGATGCAAAAAGGGAGAATGGCTTTTGCCATTCTCCCTTTTTTTGTTGCAGAAAAACAGGCCGTAAGAGCCGCTGTTATGCCAGCGTGATCTCGGTGCCGATGCCTTCGCGGGTGAAGATCTCGAGCAGCAGGGCATGGGGAATCCGCCCATCGATGATATGAACTTTGGCGCATCCTGCCTCAAGCGCGTCGAAACAGGATTTTGTCTTGGGCAGCATGCCGCCGCTGACCGTCCCCGTCTTGATCATGTGCTCGACCTTTTGCTTGTTGAGCGAAGGGATCAGGTTCTTTGCGTTGTCCAGGATGCCGACCTGGTCAGTGAGCAGGATCAATTTTTCTGCGCGGAGCGCTCCGGCGACCGCTCCTGCCACCAGATCTGCGTTTATATTATACGTCTCCCCGTGCTCGCCGACGCCCACAGGCGCGATGACGGGGATAAAACCGCCTTCGTCGAGGGCCGTGAGCGCGCCCGGCCGGATCTCCGTCACCTCGCCGACGAGTCCGATATCGATGATCTCGGTGGCGCCCGTTTCCTCGGAGGTCTTCTTCATCGTGAGTTTCTTGGCCTGGATGAGGCCTCCGTCCTTGCCGGTGAGACCCACGGCAGTGCCTCCCGAACGGTTGATCAGGTTCACAATCTCCTTGTTCACCTTGCCGCCGAGTACCATTTCCACGATGTCCATGGTCTCCTTGTCGGTGACCCGCTGGCCGGAGATGAAAGTAGGCTTCTTGCCCATGCGCTCCATCGTTTTGCCGATCTGGGGTCCGCCGCCATGGACAATGACCGGATTTATGCCGATGTAGCGCAGGAGGACCACATCCTGGGCGAATCCGGCCTTCAGCGCTTCATCGATCATCGCATTTCCGCCGTACTTGATCACGAAGGTCTTGCCGCGAAAGGTCTGGATATAGGGGAGCGCTTCGATCAGGGTTCTGGCTTTTTCGATAAGTTCTTCCATAGGGTTCTCCGGAAACGATGTCCGGGCTTTGTGTCCTCGGATTGCCGCGCCGTTCTCAGAGGATGTATCTGCTCAAGTCCTCGCTCTTGACGATGTCCTTCAGGCGGGACTGGACGTACGTCTCATCGATGGTGATGAGCGTCCTTTTCCGATCGGGCGCTTCGAAGGAAATCTCGTCGAGGATGCGTTCCATGACGGTGTGGAGCCTGCGAGCGCCGATGTTTTCCGTCCGCTCGTTCACCGATGCCGCAGTGGCCGCAATCTCCTCGATGCCGTCCTGCGTGAAGTCCAGTGTCACCTCTTCGGTCGCCAGCATGGCAACGCTCTGCTTGATCAGGGCATTCTGCGGCTCGGTCAGAATGCGGACGAACTCCTCCTTGCCGAGCGATTCCAGCTCGACTCGGATCGGGAACCTGCCCTGGAGCTCGGGGATCAGGTCGGAGGGTTTCGCCACATGAAACGCCCCCGCCGCGATGAACAGGACGTGATCGGTCTTGACGGGGCCATGTTTGGTCGTGACCGTGGAGCCTTCGACGATCGGCAGCAGGTCCCGCTGAACTCCTTCGCGGGACACATCGGGGCCGTGGCCGCCTTCGCGGCCGGCGATCTTGTCAATCTCATCGAGGAACACGATGCCTGATTGTTCGACGCGCTGGAGCCCTTCGCGGGCGGCCCTGTCCATATCAATCAGCTTCGTCGCCTCTTCCTGAACCAGGAACCGGAGCGCTTCGGGGACCTTCAGCTTGCGCCGTTTCGTCTTCTCGGGCAGCAGGCCGCCGAGCATGTCCTTGAGGTTCATCTCGATCTCTTCGAGCCCCACATTCGAGATGATGCCGAAGGGCATGACCCGCTCCTTGGCGTCGATCTCCACCATGCGATCATCCAGCTTGCCCGCGTGAAGCTGTTGGCGCAGCTTTTCCCGCGTTGAGGCGGTCTGGGCCTGCTGTTCCTCGGCCGGGAGGTCGGCCGGAAGCGGCCGAACGGGTGGGAGGAGCAGATCGAGCAACCGGTCCTCGGCAAGCGCCGCAGCCTTTTCCTGGACCTCGGCTGCCATCTCCGCCTTAACCATGTTGATGCCGATTTCCGCGAGATCACGGATGATGGAGTCCACATCGCGTCCCACGTACCCGACCTCGGTGAACTTGGACGCTTCAATCTTCAGGAACGGAGCGTTCACGAGGCGGGCCAGCCTGCGGGCGATCTCGGTTTTTCCGACGCCGGTGGGACCGATCATGATGATATTTTTCGGCAGGACCTCGTCGCGGAGATCGTCGCTCAGGCGCTGCCGTCGCCACCGGTTCCGGAGAGCGATCGCCACGGCGCGCTTCGCCTTGTTCTGGCCGATAACATACCGGTCGAGTTCCTCGACGATCTGCCGCGGGGTCAGGGTCATATTCATAGATAGTGTCCTGGAAGTGAGGAGGGTCGGGCCGGAAGGACCCAGGGCGCGGCTGTGTCAAAACGTTGTTACCCAGCCTTCGGATTACAATTCCTCGATCGAAATCTCCCTGTTGGTGTAGATGCATATGTCTGCGGCGATCTTCATCGCCTCCCCGACGATGCTGCGGGCATCCAGTGTCGTGTGTTCCGAAAGCGCGCGCGCCGCTGCCAGGGCATAGGCGCCGCCCGAGCCGATGGCTGCGATGCCGTTCTCCGGCTCAATGACATCGCCGTTGCCGGAGAGGACGAAGGAACGCTCGGCATCGGCGACGATCATGAGCGCCTCGAGCCGGCGCAGGACTTTATCGGTTCGCCAGTCCTTCGCCAGTTCGACTGCCGACCGCGTCAGATTGCCGCGGTATTGTTCGAGTTTGGCCTCGAACTTCTCGAAGAGCGTAAAGGCGTCGGCGGTGGCCCCGGCAAAGCCCGCCAGGATCCGTTCGTTGTACAGTCTCCGGATCTTGACCGCGTTATGCTTCATCACCGTAGCTCCGACGGTCACTTGACCGTCGCCGCCGATGGCGGTCCTTCCGTTCTTCCTGACGCAGAGGATCGTGGTTGCGTGAGGTGCGGCGTGCATGGCGGCAGGGTCCATGGCCAAGATCATTCTTCTCCACCGCTTTCCGATTTCCCGGCGCGACGCGCGCGGGGATGGGCGCGGTCATAGGCGTCCATGAGCGAATCGAGGTTCAGGTGTGTGTAACGCTGCGTTGTCGATAGACTGGCATGGCCGAGCAGCTCCTGGATCGAGCGCAGATCGGCTCCGGATTCCAGAAGGTGCGTGGCAAAGCTGTGCCGCAGCGTGTGCGGGGTCGCATTGCTCTGCAGTCCCAGCGCTTTTCGATATTTGGCTACAATACGCTGAACGCTCCGGGCTGTCAAGCGTTTTCCCGACGGGCCGGTAAAGACGGCGTCGCCGGATGCCGTTTCAGGGCTCTTGCGCGAGCAATAGGCGTCAATGGCGCCGAGTGCATGCCGGCCGATGGGAACAATCCGCTCCTTGCGGCCTTTGCCGCGGACCCGGAGCAGCCGGTCCTGCCGGTTGATGTCCGCCTGGTCGATCGCCACCAGCTCGCCGGCGCGGATTCCGGCGGAATAGAGCGTTTCGAGCACTGCTCGGTCGCGGAGAGCGGCGGAAGCATCGCCGTCCGGAGATGCGAGCATGCGGAACGCATCGTCAACGCTCAGGACCGCCGGAAGCCTTTTCTCCCGTTTCGGCGTTGAAAGGAGCGCCGCGGGGTTCCGGGCCACGACTCCTTCCCGCAAGAGGTAGCGGAACAACGAGCGAATGGCCGCAAGTTTGCGGGCGATGGTCGCTTTCGCCAGCGAACCGGCGTACAGATGGCCCAGATAGCGCCTGAGCTCCAGGTGATCGACATCGGCGATGTCCCTGGGGCCGAAGAAACGGCAGAACTCCTCGAGATCCGTGCGGTAGCTCCGGTCGGTATGGGGCGAAACATTCCGTACCGTGCGCAGGTAGACGAGGAAATCTGCAGCGTGCTTTTGCATGCACCAACTCTAGCTCAGTGAAGATGAATTTGCAAGGGGAAGGGACGTCCGGCAGGGTGTCAGGAGGGGCGGGAAAGGGCTTTCTTGATCGCCATCCCGATGTCCTGGAGGGAAAAGGGTTTCTGAACGAATCCTGCTGCGCCCTGGCGCAGGAGCTCATTGATGCCCGAAAAATTGTTGTTGCTGTACCCGGAATAGAGCAAGACGGGGACGGCCGCGTCGATGGTCTTGAGCGAACGAAATACCTCGCTGCCCCCCATTTTTGGCATGACCATGTCGAGGATGACAAGAGAGATGTCTCCCCGCCGCTCACGGAATTGCGCTATGCCGCTTACGCCGTTCTCGGCCAGGAATACCGTGTAGCCGAGGGATGTCAGGATGTCCCTGCAGAGTTCGCGCACATGCGGTTCGTCGTCAATGACCAGAATCGTACCGCTGCCGCGGATGTCCGTGAGTTCATCGTTTGCAGGCTGAACGGCAACGCGGGTAACGGGAAGATAGATATTGAACCGTGTGCCTTTGCCCGGTTCGCTGTAGAGGTTAATGTACCCGCCGTGGTTGTTGACGATCGAATGAACGATGTAGAGGCCGAGTCCCGATCCTTTGCCGGCTTCCTTGGTGGTGAAAAAAGGATCGAAGATTTTCGTCTGGGTTTCCGCATCAATACCCGATCCCGTATCAGCGATCGACAGCCTGATGAAACCGCGTTCCTCCGGGTGTCCATCCCCGGTCGTCAAGCTGCGGTCGGACACCAGGGCGGTTTCGATGATGAGCCTGCCGCCCTTTGGCATGGCGTCCCGCGCATTCACGGCAAGATTGATGATGACCTGCTGGAGCTGCGAAGCGTCGGCGTCGGTGACCGGCAGGCTTTCGTCGAGGGCCGTCACGAGTTCGATGTCCTTGGGGAGGCTCCGGGAGAGGAGATCGAGGGAGCTCCGTACGATGTCGTTCACGGCAACCGGTTTGGACTCGAGCTGTTCCTTGCGGGTGATGGTCAGTATCTTCTTGCCGAATTCTGCGCCGCGCTTCGCCGCGTCGTGAATGATCTGCGCCGGCTTGTGGAGCGGGTCTCCCTCTGTCGTTTGCCTGCAGATGATGCTGGAGTATCCGAGGATAGCCGTGAGAAGGTTATTGAAATCATGTGCCATGCCGCCGGCCAGGGTTCCTACGGCCTCGAGCTTCTGGGAGCGCATGAGGCGTTCCTGGAACCTTCGCTGTTCCGAGATGTCGATCAGGTATCCGTCGTATCCCGCGATTTTTCCCTGCGCATCCCGCTCGGGATAGAGCGAAAGGGAAATCGTCAGTTCGCTCCCCTCCCTTCCGACGGCGCGCATATCGCGATGGTGGATCTCTCCGGCCGCGGCCATGGCCAGGCAGGCAGCCGCGTCGCTGTCTCCGAGGATCGCCTCGCAGAGCGAGGAGATGGGGCCGAAAAGTTCGTGAAACCGGTTGTTTGCCTCGATCAGCATCCCCTGGGGATCCATGCGGAAGATACCGTGATCCACGCGTTCGAAGAGCGACCGCATCCGGCGGTCCGATTCAACGAGTTGCCGCTCCTTGTCCGCAACGGAGCGGCACATGGCATGGAATTCCCGGTCCAGGTCCTTGAGCTCCGCGGGCGCGGACGCGGGAAGCGGGGTAGCGGCCGGCACGGCGCCGTGGCTGAACGCTTCGACGGCCTGATGGATTCTGAGCACCGGATTCACGATCATCCTGCGGATCAGGGCGACGAGCACGATAATGGCGAAAACGGCGATGGATGCGGCGATCACCATGGTCGTGATGATGAGCCGGCGCACCTCGGTGCGCAGCGTCGCCGACGACAGGGTGAGCCTGACATAGCCGATGGTGACCGGCTCCGACGAAGGGGAGGGATGATACACGATGGGGCTGTAGAAATCGTAACTGTCTTCCTGCACGTAGTGGACGGCTTCGGGGGACTGTTCGAAGTGCCGGATCGCCTCGGGAAGGGGCGCCGAGGTGATCTGGTCGAAGGGGAAGGCATCAATGCTGTTCCAGATCGTGGAAAAGACCTGAAGCCGCGTGACATCGGGCGCCTGGATCACATAGGACGCCTTGCGCAGAAGGTCCAGGTCCTCCTTGACCAGCCCTTCTTCCACGGCCTTGGAGAGCGTGTAGGTCAGCGTCTCTCCCCGCATGATCCGGTTCCGTTCCCGGCTTGCGGTATAGGTCGTCGTGAAAAATACCGTGATGACCGTTCCGATCACCACGATGATCACCGTGACGGCAATCGCGATGCGGGTCTGCAGGGAGCCCGTCATGGCACATCCAGGAGGGAAACAACATTCTGGGAACGGATGAACTTCTGTCCCTCCTTGCTGAGAATATAGTCCACGAACCGTTGCACCTCGGGTTTGGGTGAATGGGGAAGCAGAATGAACAGGGGCCTGCGATAGGGATAGGCGCCGGAAATAATGTTCTTGACCGTCGGTTTGACGCCGTTCACCTTCAGCAGTTTGACAGCCCGTTTCTGGGCGCTCGAGAAACCGGTGACGGCGAAACCGTCCGGGGTTTTTTCGACCATTTGTTCGACAATGCCGGTGGAAGCGAGGAACAGCGTGTCCGGCGATTCCACAGGTTCCTTTCCCTGCAGGATGAGCGACTTCGTCGAGGACTCGACGCCGGAAAGTCCGATCCGGGCGCGGGAGATGAACAGTTTGATCCGACCATCCCTGCCCTTGAGCTGCTTCCAGTCCCGGATACGGTTCATCAGGATATCGTGGATCTGGGCGGCCGTGACGGAGGAGACGGTATTGGAGGGATGGACGATGAAGACGAGCGCATCCCAGGCAACCTGCACGAACTGCACATCCTGGGGGTCGTCCTTCTCGCGCGACCGGCAGGAAGCGGCGAAATCCACTTTTCCGCTCCTGAGATCATCGATGCCAACGGCGCTGCCGCCGCCGCGGACGAGCACCCGGACGCCGGTGCGGCGCTCATACTCCCTCGCCAGCTCGGTGAGGTATCCCTCGTTGCTGACCGAACAGCCGCTGCCGGCAATGTAATCCGCGGCCAGAACGGGAGTGGTTGGGGTGATCAGGATAATCAGGAATGCGACGATGACGAATGACGGCAAGAACCGCGCGGCGTTGCGACATGGCTGTGATGAGTAGTGCCAGGGAATCACGACGCCTCCTCCACAGGATGTCCGGCAGGAGCAAGTAGCTTACAATAGCATAGACCGGCGCAGAATACAAGCATTGCGCTCCGGACTGCCCGGGCCGAAAGGGAAGGGGCGAAGACGCGTCGCCGCGCTTATTCGGACGGCTCGGGCGCGCCCGCGGGAACCGGGATTTCCTTGTATCCGCATTCCTTTTTATAGCAGGCGATGGTGATGCCGGTCTTCTTCGAGAATTTCTCGACCAGGAAGGGGGCGCCGCACTGCGGGCAGGGGCGGGGGACCGGTTTGTACCAGAGCGCGAACTTGCAGTTCGGATAATTGGCGCAGGAATAAAACACCTTGCCGAACCGGGACCGGCGCTCGACGATCTTGCCGCCGTCCTCGGGGCAGGTGACGCCCGTGGACATGCCCTGGGTGTGGTTGCATTCGGGATACCGGGAGCAGGCGAGGAACTTGCCGAACCGTCCCCGCTTCACGACCATCGGGGAATTGCACTTGGGGCAGAGCTCGTCGGTCGTCTCCTCGGGAGCCGCCTGCACTTCGCCGCTCTCGGTGCGCACGAAGGGCTTGGTATTTTTGCAGTCGGGGTACCCGGAGCAGGCGAGGAACTGGCCGTTTCTGCCCCATTTGATCACCATCGGTTTGCCGCACTTGTCGCAGGCGATGTCCGTCGGCGTCAGCTCGGCCTTCAGGTTCTTCATCTCCGACTGGGCGGTCTCGAGGTCCTTGGCAAAGGGCCCGTAGAAGTCCCTTACCGCCGCGACCCACTTCATTTCGCCTTCCTCGATCTTGTCCAGTTCCGATTCCAGGCGGGCGGTGAACTCCACGTCGAGAATATTGGCAAAGTACTGGACAAGGAGCTTGTTCACCAGCTCGCCGAGTTCGGTGGGGCGGAACTTGTTCTCCACCTTCTCGACATAATCGCGGTCCTGGATCGTCGAGATGATGGCGGCGTAGGTGCTCGGCCGTCCGATGCCCTTTTCCTCCAGGGTCTTGACGAGAAGCGCCTCGGAAAAACGCGGCGGCGGCTGGGTGAAGTGCTGCTTCGGATCGAGCTTGAGCAGCGTCAGGACCTGGCCGTCGGCGAGGGGCGGCAACAGGCCTTCGGCGGCCTCGTCCTCGGCCGGCTGCTGATCCTCGGATTTCTCCTCGGTGTAGACCGCCATGAAACCGGGGAATTTGACGACCGAGCCGGTGGCCCGGAAGATATAGCCCTTCGCCGTGATGTCGGCGGAGGTCTGGTCGATGATCGCCGGGTTCATCTGGCTTGCAATGAACCGGTTCCAAACGAGCTTGTACAGCTTGTACTGGTCGGGTTCCAGATGCTGCTTGATTGCGTCGGGCTCCCGCATGGCCGACGTGGGCCGGATCGCCTCGTGCGCTTCCTGCGCCGTTTTCGCGCTGGCATAGACCGGCGGTTTTTCGGGCAGGAACGCCGCGCCGTATTTCTTCCCGATCAGTTCCCGGGCCTCGTCCTGCGCCTCCCTGCTCACGCGCGTCGAGTCCGTACGCATGTAAGTGATCAGACCGACGGTTCCTTCCTTGCCGATATCGACGCCTTCATAGAGGGACTGGGCCACGCCCATGGTCCGGCGCGCGGTGAATCCGAGCTTGCGTCCTGCCTCCTGCTGCAGTTTGCTCGTGGTGAAGGGGGGGACGGGATTCCTGCGGCGCTCCTTGCGCTCCACCCGCGACACGACATAGCTGGCGCCGGCGAGCGCAGCCAGGATCTGCTGCACCTCGTCGTTGTTCCTGACCCGGAGTTTCTCCTCGTCCTTCTTGAGCAGCTTGGCCTCGAACTGCGGCGGGACGGCTCCTTCGAGGAGCGCGGTGAGCGACCAGAACTCCTCGGGCTTGAAGGCCTTGATCTCCTCCTCTCGTTCGCAGATCAGCCGCACCGCAACCGACTGGACGCGGCCCGCGGACAGCCCGCGGCGCACCTTTTTCCAGAGCAGGGGGCTGATCTGGTATCCCACGAGGCGGTCGAGGACCCGGCGGGCCTGCTGAGCGTCGACCTTGTTCACATCGATCTTGCCGGGCTGCTCGATGGCCTGGAGAATGGCCTTCTTCGTGATCTCGTTGAACAGGACGCGGTAGATCGCCTCGGGAACGACGGCGCTCGAAACGACCTCGGCCACATGGGAGGCGATGGCCTCGCCTTCGCGGTCGGGGTCCGTCGCGATCAGCACGCGGTCCGCCTTCTTTGCGGCGCTTTTCAGCTCCTTGACCACCGGCGCCTTGCCCTTGATCTGGATGTAGGTGGGAAGAAAGTCCTTCTCGATGTCCACACCGAGCTTGCTTTTGGGAAGGTCCATGATGTGGCCGACGGATGCCTTGACCGTATAGTCCTTCCCCAGGTATTTGCCGATGGTCTTTGCCTTTGCCGGAGACTCTACGATAACCAGTGATTTCATGGTGGTGTTGACCTTTCACGCCGGGAACGGGTGCCGCCGGGGACGCATGGCGATGCTCCGTTCCGCAGCGGCTGCGGGCGCCTGCTTCTCAGTGTGCTCGGCCTCGCTCTGCTACCGAAGCCGAAGCCCTAATGCCACGATGCTCCCTTGCGCTCGGGGACCGGGGCGTCGTCCTCTTCCGGTTCATCCCTGCCTTCAAAAAAGTTGAGGATCAGCAGGGGCTTTACGTCGGAAAGACCGATCTTCCTGCGGTGCAGGGACAGGGCTTTCTCGATGATCTCCTCGCGCTGGTCCGCCGTAATGATGCCGAGCAGTGCCAGCTTGGAAACGAACCCGAAGGCGTCGACGGCGAATCGCGTCCGCTCTTCGGCGGTCATGGTGCGCATGCCGCCCTGCATCAGGGCATCGCCCGGTTGCTCGGCGCGCAGGGCATCGAGCGACAGGGATTGCATCATCGTGAGGGCGGTGTCCACGTCCTGAGGATGATAGCCGCTCTTCACCAGGGCGTTCATGATGCTTCCTTCCTTATTGAACAGATCCTGGCGCGACTGCACCTGGCCGGCAATGAGCGAGACGAGATGCATAAAATGTTCTTCCACGTGCTATGGTACCGGTCCTTTCTGATTACGTAGCGACCCTCATAAAATACTTCCCCGGAAGCTGTTTTGCAAGTCCCTTCAATTCGAGGACCGTCAGAACGCCGCTGAGCCGCCCGGGATCGCTGCCCAGTTTCGCGCCGAGGTCGTCGATGTGCAGGGGCTCGGACGTGAGCTGCGAGAGCGCCGCCGCCTCGTCGGGCGAAAGGAGCGGCAGCGGCGGCTGAAGCTGCGGAGGCACGTCCCGGCCTCCGAGGTGGCGGAGCACGTCTGCGGCCTGGGAGACGAGGATCGCCCCCTGGCTGATCAGGCTGTTCGATCCCTTGCTCACCGGCGAACTGACGTTGCCCGGCACGGCAAAGAGTTTCCTGCTCTGCTTACGGGCGAAGTCCGCGGTGATCAGGGAGCCGCTGTCCTCGGATGCTTCGATGATGACCGTGCCTGCCGCAAGGCCGCTGATAATGCGGTTCCTGCCGGGAAAGTAGCCGCTCTCCGGGCGCGTGCCGAAGGGATTCTCCGAGAGGACCGCGCCGTTCACGGCGATCTCCTCCAGAAGTCCGCGGTTTTCGGGAGGATAGGCCACATCGATGCCGCATCCCAGGACCGCGATGGTCCTGCCGCCGCCCGCCAGGGCGCCCTGGTGCGCGGCGGTATCGATGCCCCGCGCGCAACCGCTTACGACGGTCCGGCCCGCCTGGGCGAGTTCATTAGCCATGCGGCGAGTGACCGTGAGGCCGTATTGAGTCGGCGTTCTCGTCCCCACCAGCGCAACCGCCCCGCCGTCTCCCGCCGTGAGCGTGCCGCGCACATACAGGTAGAGCGGGGCATCGGGAATGTCCCTGAGACAGGCGGGAAAGGCGTCGTCAGCCGATGTGAGCACGGCAACGCCTGCGGACTCCGCCCGCTCAAGCTCCTGCTCGGCCTGCTCCCGCCAGGCGTGCGAGCCGATGGCCAGCGCTACCTTGTCCGGCACGCCCGGAACCGCGGCGATCTCCTCCGGGGTCGCGGCAAGCACCTTGCCCGGAGAGCCGAAGGCCGCCGCCAGTTTGCGGAACGTCCGGCGTCCCACGCCGGGCACTGAGTTCAGCCCGATCCATGCAAGTGTCTCTGAAGGTGTGGATGTCATGCGCGGTCCCTCGCTACGGGATAGCAATTATACAGACAGCCGGGGTTTAGTCAAGGAAAATCTCCCGGCAGGTTGGTGGACGGTGCAGCATGTTGCGCAACGGAAAGGAGATTATGAACGCCCGGCTCGCCGGAAAAGCGCGGGCAGAAGGGTAAAAAGGGCGAGGATCACCAGTGCAAGGAGCATCCTGCCGGAAAGGATATCACCGGCGGTCCTGATCGTTTCCAGCTGCATTCCCGCAAAGGCGAAGACCGCCGTTCCCGGAAGGATGCCGACGGCAGTGGTCCAGAGGAAGTCCTTGAGCGGGATGGACGTGAGGCCCGACAGGAAATTGACGAGAAAAAAGGGAAAGACGGGAATGAACCGGAGGGTGAGCAGGTACCGCCTGCCGTTCCGGTCCAGTTCTTCATTGAACCGCCTGAGCTGGAGGGCATAGGCCTGCTGCAGCCGGGCCCCGAGCAGGTGCCGGGCGGAAAGAAACGCGAGCGCTGCGCCCATGGTCGCGCCGAGATCGACGGCGGCAACGGCGGCCGCGACGCCGAAGAGATAGCCGCCTGCCACGGTCATGACCGCTGCGCCGGGGATCGAAAGCGCCGTGACGCATATATAGGCCAGGACGTACAGGAACAGAGCGGCTGCGCGATGGTTGTGCACGAAGAGCGCGAGCGTGTCGCGGTGCTTCCGGATGTTCTCGAAGGTGAGCAGATCGCCGACCCCCGCGAAACGGAGCGCGATGATCGCCGCGGCGAACAGGAGAAGCAGCGAGAGTTTTGCCGGCCGGGAGGTCACGTGCGCCTCTTGCCGAAGAGGCGGGCGGCGATCTTCACCAGAGGATTCTTGCGCAGGCGGTCGATGTAGTAGTATTTCGCCGGCTGGCGGACCACGTCGGTGTAGGTGGGGTAGGCATGGATCATGGACGAGAGGTCGGTGAAGGGCCGGCGGAGATGGCGGAGGAGCTGGGCTTCATGGATTAGCTCGCCGGCCCGCTCTCCCAGGATGTGGGCGCCCAGCAGCATGCCGCGGCGGTCGCAGATGAATTTCGCCATCCCGAAGGAGGTGCTGTCGGTCCTGCTTCGGTCGATGTTCGCGTAGTCGTACCGGAGCACGGAGATCGATTCCCCGTGGAGCGTTCTCGCTTCCTCCTCGGTGATGCCCGCATGGGCGAGTTCGGGATCGGTGAAGGTGCACCAGACCACCGTATTGTAGACCGCCCGCTTCCGGAAGGGCAAGAGGGCGTTCCGCGTTGCCGTGATGGCCTGGTATTCGGCCATATGGCTGAATTGATAGGGGCCCACCACATCGCCGCAGGCATAGATGTTCCGGGCCGTGGTCCGCAGATACGCGTCGGTCCGGATGCCCTTCGCGCCGTAGGCGACGCCGGCGTTCTCCAGGTCAAGTCCCGCCGTGTTCGGCGCGCGCCCGACGGCGACGAGGAGTGCCGCGCTTTTCACCGTCTCGCGCCGACCCGAACGCTGCGCGGTCAGGTTCACCGTTTCCCCTTCCCGTGACACGTTCAGGACCCGTGTCTCCGGGAGGATCCGGATTCCTTCCTCCTGCAGGCGGCCGGCCAGCATGCGGGCGAGCTCACGGTCCTCATGCGGCAGGATGGCATCGTACTTTGCTATGACCGTTGTGGGTACGCCGAGGCGGGAGAAGGCCTGGGCCAGTTCGATGCCGACCGGACCGGCGCCGAGCACCGCGAGGGACGACGGGAGGTCTTCGATCGCGAAGATGTTCTCGTTCGTATAATAGGGGACGCTTTCGATGCCTTCGATCGCCGGAACTGCGGCGGAGGTGCCGGTGCAGATCATGAATTTCGACGCCGAGAGGACCGTGCCGTCCAGATCGACCAAGTGGTTGTCGAGAAAACGCGGGCTGCCGAAGAGCACGGCGATGCCCGCCTTCTCGAAGACCGACGCGGGATGGCTGTCCGAGACCTTTTTGACTGCTGCCCGCGCATAGGCCATGGCGTTCTTCGCCGAAAGGACGGGATTCCCGGCGAGCGACAGACCGTAGGTCTCCAGATGCCGGGTCTGGTGCGCAACGCGCGCCGCCTTGAGCAATGCCTTGCTCGGCACGCATCCCGCGTTGGTGCATTCGCCGCCGAGCAGGTTCTTCTCGATCATGGCGACCTTCTTGCCCATGCCGGCGGCGATCTTGGAGGTCACAAAGCCGGCTGCGCCGGCCCCGATCACGATGAGGTCATAGTCATAGCGGGGCATGGTCTTCCTCCGGGATGCGGGCGGTAAAGGCGGGATCGGCAAGCAGCGCCAAGGTCCTTCTGCACGAGCCCGTCGAACCTGCGTTTCTGCGGGCAAGGTCCAAAAGGTCTTCGATGGTATCGACGTCCCGGAACTGCCGCAATTCACGGACCGTCAGGTTCGCCGAGTGCAGCCGCTCGCGGGTTGCCGCGAGGACCCGCGGTGTGCTCCAGGGGATGTTCCGGAAAAGCCCTGACCTGAATGACCCGCGCCGGAAGCCGATGAGATAGTAGCCGCCGTCCGCTGCCGGACCGATCACCGTATCAGCATCGTCAAGCGCCTGCGCTGCGGATTCGAGGATGCCGGCGGACAGATCGGGAATATCGCTGCCGATAAGTATCGCCCCTTCCGATCCGGATGCGAAGGCCCGGCTGAAGGCATGGGCCATCCGCTCGCCCAGATCAGCGCCGGTCTGCGGCTGATAACGGCGATGCGGGCCGAGCCACCGGGCCAGGTGGCCGGCCGCTTCAGCGGGATGGAATACGATGATGCAGGGATGGCCGGAGGCATCGATGGCATCGAGCATGTCCTCCACGCATGCCCGGTAGATCTTTTCCGTGCGGTCCCGTCCCAGGGACGCCGCAATCCGGGATTTGACCGGTTCGTGAAGGGGGGATTTGACGAAAAACAGTATGGGAACGGTATCGCGCATGGTCGTCAGGACATCCTTCGTATCGATACTATACCATGCGTGCAAGGGGGTGTCCTGCGAATTGCGAGCAGGGTCACCAGGACAGGAGATAGTCCGCGTCGCTGGTTTTGGCGGTCCGGGGATCGCCCTGGACGGGACCCATGGGAAGCACCACGCGCGACGCAATTGTCGCCTCTTCAGCCACTTGAGCGGGAATGCCTTTTCTCCAGGCATGGCCGAAGCCCGTGAGTACGGCCACTTTCATGCCGGGATTGTGCTTCCGATAGTTCAGGAGGTAGAACGCCATCGACTTGTCCCACACCTGCTGGGCTTCGCAGAAGTGCAGGAATTCGCTGGATGAGCGATGTTCGTGGCCGCGATAGGCATCTCTGATGAACCGCTGGTAGGCGGGATCCACATTGCAGCTCAAGCCCGGGGGGAGCTGCTTCCGCAGTTTTTCCGGCAGAGCGTCGAATCCCTTCTTGGCGACGGCGTCGGAGATGCTGTCGGGAATATTCAGGCCGATCAGGGGGATGCGGTGTTCGCGGGTGTACAGGAAAATATCGCGGTAGAGCGGCCAGGGCATGCGCCAATTTTCATAGTAATCGGGGAGGAACCGCTCGAGGGAGAGCGTTCCTCCGACCCAGGCATCAAGGGTCTTCTGGCTCTCGGCGCGAAACATCTCCAGCCCCACGGCAAAGGAGGTGTCGGTCTCGTGCAGGGCCTGAATGATGTCGAGTTCCAGCCGGTGCAGCTCGGGTTCGTCGTGCAGTTCCCCGATGTAGATGATGTCCGCGGTCCTCAGGTCGTCCATCATCGTTTCGAAGGAGACGGTTTTCCCGTCGCGGACGCGGAACACTCCGCCGTCGCTTTCCTGTCTGGCCGGAAGGAAGGCGACGATGAGGAGCAGGCAGATGCCGATGATCAGAGCATACTTCATACTTGATTGTGGCTCACCTCTGGGTCCCTGTCAAGGCGTCTGGGAGGGATAGATGTAGATGGCGATGAAAGGAACCGGGTGCTCTCCCCCGGTTGTGTTCAGCAGGCGACCGCCTGCGGTGTCGTCGAGCCTGTTCAGGAGGAACCCTGGCCCGCGGTGCAGCCGGCGCAGTGGCGCTGGAGGCGGATCGTTCTTGCCATGAGCCGGGCCCGGTCGAAGTCCCTGATATGGAGCGGCGACCCTTCGGGGAGAGGGATGCCGGCTGCAAGGTTGAAATCGCAATCGTAGAGCAGTCCGTTCCATCCTACGCTGATCAGTTTTCTGCACATGAGGCCATTGAGTGTCGCTGGATTGTAGGCAGCTTCGAGCGACCGGAGGTAGGCGTCGAGCCTTCCTTCCCGGTCCAACGCTTCGCGGAACCTTCCGACGGGCATGTTGGCGAAAGCATAGAGGCGGTTGAAACTGATGCCGTAGCGCTCCGCCAGGGTATTCCGGAAACCCTGCTCCAGCGACGCCTGGGGCGGCGGCAGAACGGCGCCGCGCGGATTATATACAAGGCTCAGGGGCCTCCCGCCGGCAACGCCGAACCCGAGGCCGTTCAACTCCCGGAGCGCGGCAATGCTCTTGTGGAACACGCCGTTCCCCCGGACCGCATCGACGTTATCCTCAAGATACCAGGGAAGGGAGGCGACGATCTCCACGGCCTCATCGGCATAGAAGCGGGGCAGATCCTTGTGGCCGTCTTCGGAAAAGACCGCCAGGTTCGTCCGTACGATCACATGCCGGCTGAGCCTGCGGGCGGAGCGGACAAGGTGGCGGAAGAGGGGATGCAACTCGGGAGCGCCGCCGGTAATATCCAGGGCGAGTGAAGGCATCGCTGCAAGGACCGCGAGCACCTGATCCATCGTTTCGCGGACCATCACCTCCGAACGCCCCGGTCCCGCGGAGAGGTGGCAATGGGAGCAGGAAAGATTGCAGCGGTACCCGATGTTTACCTGCAGAACGGCGATATCCAGCGGATCGAGAGTGCGCGGCGGCGAGAGGCGCGCCTGTCCTTCAAGGGGAATGCTGTTCTTGTTAAGCGGGATGATCATCGGCTTGTTCAGTGGGGCAGATCGTCCCCCGGTCGCGGTTACTACTATACCACCTCCGGGACGATCTCTGCAAAAGGATAGGGGGATTCCGTCGTTGCTAGCGGTAGTACTTTGCCAGCTCTTCGGGAGGGACGCCCGCGCAGTAGAGGCATTGGAGCATCCAGTTACGCGTTGTGGCACGAAGCACGCCTTCCCGTTCCCATCGCCTGGCCGAGGTGAGCGCCTTTTCCGGGAGCACGGCGATCCGGTCTCCCCGTTTCCTGATCCTCGCCATGAGCTCTACATCTTCCATGAGCGGAATCTCGCGGAAGCCTCCGATCCGTTCGAAATAGGCGCGTCTCAGGAAGATCGCCTGATCGCCGAAGGGGACCCTGGTGATCCGGGTCCTGCAGGCAACGTAGCGCTCGGTGATCCGGAAATACCAGCGTGAAGAATCGATGCCCAGGTCGAAACAGCCGCCGACGGACAAGGGATCCAAGAGACAGGCGGCAATGAGCGAGTCGGCGTGTGCGGGGAGCAGGGTGTCTGCGTGGAGGAAAAGGATGACCTCTCCTGCGGCGCGGCTCGCGCCACGGTTCATCTGGATCGCACGTCCGGGGGCCGAGAGCAGAGAAACGACATCTTGAACATCCAGCGCGCTGAGCGTGCTTCCCTGCGGATCTCCGTCCACGACGATGATCTCGACCGGCAAACGGTCGCAGACAGCGGTGACGCGCCGGACTGTTCCGTTGATCCGGTTCTCCTCGTGCAGGACCGGGATGACGACGGAAAGGAACGTCGGCTGGAGTCCGGGTGCATCAGGGATGGCTGAAAGATGTTCCACGGTAAGGAAAGATCACTTATTGCGGGAAGGGCAGATATCGCGCAGCACACACGCGTCGTGCAGCTGTTTTCGCGCCTGGCAGACCGCGCGTCCATGGTAGATGAGCAGATGCGAGAGGTTCCCCCATTCCTTCTTCGGCGTGATCGCCATGAGGTCCTGCTCGATCTTGACGGGATCGGTGTGTTTCGTGAACCCCAGCAGGTATGCCACCCGTTTCACGTGGGTATCCACGGCGATGCCGGATTCGATGCCGAAGGCGCTGTGCAGCACGATATTGGCGGTCTTGCGCGCCACGCCGGGAAGGGTGACGAGTTCCTCCATGGTTTGGGGGACCGCGCCGCCGAAGGCGTCCATGATCATGGCGGCGGTTTTCCGGATGTTCTTCGCCTTGTTGTTGAAGAAATTGACGGACCGGACGTCCTGTGCCAGCTTTTCCGCCGGAGTATCGGCAAAGGACCGGATGGTCCGGTATTTTTTGAACAGCGCAGGCGTGACCTTGTTTACCTGCACGTCCGTGGTCTGGGCGGACAGGATCGTCGCGACAAGCAGTTCGAAGGGGGTCTGGAAGGCAAGGGCTGTTTTCGGCTTTCCCGAGTATTCCTTTTTCAGCCGCTTAAGGATGATCCCGACCCGTTCCTGTTTGTCCGTGGCCATGAACCGCTCCCCGCGTCAATACTTGACAGATTCGTAAGAACCCACCACAGAGTCACGGAGACACAGAGAAAAGCAAGTTGAAAATACGAGGATTTTCTCAGTGTCCTCAGTGTCTCCGTGGTAATAATCGACTTACTGTGACTTTATCAATACTTATGACAGTTCTTGCAGATATCCTTGGGCGCGTTCGCCGGATACCGGAAGAGCTTCATCGAATCGGAGCTGTGCGGATTGTGGCAGCTGGCGCAGGAGAAAGGCTTCCCTTCGCGAGCGGGGTCCCGTTCTTTCTTGCTCAGTTTGTGCGGTTTTCCGCCGTCGGCATGCTTCGGGATGCCGAGCGGATGGCCGCCGGTGCCGAATCCGGAGATGGCGTGTGGCTTCTTGGCTACGTCGTCGTGGCAGTCGAGGCAGACGAGCGAGGGCGCCTTGAGCAGGATGGCATAGAAATCCGACGAATGCGGCGTGTGGCAGGAGAGGCACATGCCGTCGGCGACGGGCGGATGCACGTTCTTCTTCGTGAATTCCGCCTTGTCGTGGCAGGTATAGCAGAGATCGGGGACCGCCGAAAGGAGGAGCCGTTCGTTCTTCGTTGAATGGGGGGTGTGGCAGCCCGTGCATCCCATCCCGACCGCGGCGTGAACGACCTGTTTCGTGAATTTGGCCTTGTCGTGGCAGGTGTAACAGAGGTCGGGCTGCGCTGAGAGAAGCAGCCGTTCGTTCTTTGACGAATGGGGGGTATGGCAGGCGGTGCATCCCATGCCGAGCGCGGCATGCACCACTTTCTCGGTGAACTTGGTCTTGTCGTGGCACTGGTAGCAGAGCTCGGTTCCTTCGGCCTTCAGCAGCTTGCCGGTATCGGTCGAGTGGGGGCTGTGGCAGGCGGTGCATCCCATGCCGATTGCCGCATGCACGACTTTCTCGGTGAACTTGGCCTTGTCATGGCAGGTGTAGCAGAGGTCGGCGCCGTCAGCTTTCAGGAGCTTGTCGGCCTTGGTCGAATGAGGGCTGTGGCAGGCGGTGCATCCCTTGCCCAGAGCGGCATGGACCGTCTTGTGCGTGAACTGCGCCTTGTCATGGCACTGGTAGCAGAGCTCCGGCGCCTCGGCTTTCAGGAGCTTGGGCGTGGCGGTTGAATGGGGATTGTGGCAGGATGTGCAGCCCATGCCGATGGCGCCGTGGACGGTCTTCTGCGTGAACTTGGATTTGTCGTGACACTGGTAGCAGAGCTCGGCGCCTCCGTTTTTCAGCAGTTTCTCCGATGACGTGGAATGGGGATCATGGCAGGCGGTGCATCCCATGCCGATGGCCGCATGGACCGTCTTCTGCGTGAACTTGGACTTGTCGTGGCACTGATAGCAGAGCTCCGGCGGCTCGGCCTTCAGGAGCTTGGGCGTCGGCGTGGCATGGGGGGCATGGCAGGCGGTGCAGCCCATGCTGATTGCGGCGTGGACCGTCTTCTGGGTGAACTTCGACTTGTCGTGGCAGGTGAAGCAGAGCGCCGGCTGCTCCTCGTTCAGGAGCTTGGCGTTGTCCGAAGAATGGGGATTGTGGCAGCCGGTGCAGCCCATGCTGACGGCCGCATGGACCGTCTTGTTCGTAAAGGAGGCCTTGTCATGGCATTGATAGCAGAGCTCGGGCTGCTCGGCGGAGAGGCCCCGCTTGATATTGTTCGTGATCTTGTGCGGAACGGGGATCATGGCGCCCAGTCCGGTGTGGCAGGTGCGGCACCCCATGTCCAGCGCCGCATGGACGACCTTCTGTTTCGCCAGGCGGGAATGGCACATCAAGCAGTCCACTTCCTCGGCTTCTGCGGCAGGCGGCGGAAGGAGCAGCAGGAACGCAGCCAGTACCGCCAGAGCCGCCATACGCCGGAGCACTGCGGAGAACGGGCGCCTGCGGGCTGGATTCATTTCGAAATGATGTGCTGTAGCCATGACGACGAAATCCTCCGTGAACAGGGATATCGATCAGTATTTATGGCAGTTCTTGCACAACTCCATCGGCGTGCGGGCGGGATACCGGAACAGCCTGACAGAGTCGGAACTGTGGGGATTGTGGCAGCTCGTACAGGAAAAGGGTTTGCCCTGACGGGCGGGATCCATCTTCTCCTTCTTTTTTCCTTCCGGTTCTTTTTTCTCCTTCTTTTCGGCCTTGGGCAGGCCCAGGGAATGCCCGTTGCCGCCGAACCCCGCGAGGGCATGGGGTCTCTTGGCGACTTCCTCATGGCAGTCGAGGCAGATCACGGACGGAGCCTTCTGAAGCAGGGCATAATTATCCGAGGAGTGGGGATCGTGGCAGACCAGGCACATTTTATCCGCGACGGGCGGATGGACGTTCTTCTTCGTGAATTCCGCTTTGTCGTGGCAGTTCATGCACAGGTCGGGCACCGGAGCGATCAGGAGCTTCTCGTTGTCCGATGCATGGGGATTGTGGCATGCAGTGCAGCCCATGCCGATGGCAGCATGAACGACCGTGTGGGTAAACTTCGCCTTGTCGTGGCATCCATAGCAGAGCTCGGGCTGGTCCGCGGAAAGGCCTTTGGCGAAGGAGGTGGTTTTCTTGTGCGGCACCTTGAGCGCGTCATCGATGCCGCTGTGGCAAGCCGGGCAGCCCATGGAGACCGCAGCATGCACGACCTTCTTCTTGGCCGTGAGGCCGGCATGGCACTTGGAACAGTCGACCTCCTTCTTTGCCGGCGCTTCTGCAGCTGATGAGGGAAGGACGAAGAACAGGGAAACGATTGCCGCACTCAGGGCACAGCTGAGAAATCTGCGCATCTATCACAACTCCTGTTGATGGGGATGATAAGAGGCCGGAGACAACAGGCTGAATTGTAGCCCATTTTCCTCTTCCATGCAATGGTCTTGTGCAGAGAGTCCTGGATTCCCGACAGAATGCGAGGGCGTCGGACAGTTGCGCATCTCGACGATAGGACGTTCTTCTGCAGCGAGAGGAAAAAGTCCCCCGGTCCTTGAAAAGGACCGGGGGGAGAGGAGGCCGGGACAGGGGGAGTCCCGGACACGAGAAGGTTTTTAGGGCAAGAAGGTCATGCTCATATCGATACCGGCGGCATTATCAGTGCGCAGATCGGCAGGCATCGGTCCGGCATGGGCTTTCACCTTCGGCGCTATCGAGGACCAGCCCAACGCCTCGATGCTGTAGAACGCTCCGGGGAGGGGCTGATCCGCGGTGCCGCCCGGGAGGTTCGACAGGGTATAGCTGCCGCCGGAAACGACCTCGCTGTTGATCCGGAGCGCATTCACGATCATCCCGCCATGCACCGCGAAGACCACACCGCGATCCAGGACGCCGGTCTTGTCCGCGGGAATCTGGATACTGCCGGACACGGTCCGTGCCGTTGCCGGCGCCTTTACGTTCAGGGGACCGAATATCAGGTCCGCATGCTGCGGGTCCACGGGAAGGGGATCGCTGTGCTCGTAGAGTACCGCGTCCGCGACAGCCCGGAATCCTCCCGCACCCTCCACGGGAACGACTGTGGTCAGGTTGACGGCCGCGGGATCGTAGACGCCCACATCGATCGGTTCTGCGGAGAGCGGAAAACCCGCGAAGGCGCCGGTCAGGGGACCGAAGTGTCGGATCCTGATCAGGTAGGGCGCTTCATTCGCTCCGGGAAGGGTCTGGTAGAACTTCGCCCAAGCGCCTGTCGGCGAGGCGATCGTGGCGCTCACCGGATAATCCGGGGCGGCAGCAGAAGTGAGCGTGACCGGGGGAATTTCCGTAGGCGATGCAGTCGGGGTCGTCCCCTGTACCGCGGGAACGTTCCTGATGATCGCCGTCCGGTAGCCGATGCCGCGGATCACGATATCGTAGGAGCCGGGAACGAGCGGATAGAGGATGAACCGGCCGGTGGCCGGGTCCGCAATGAAGGTGGCCCTTCTGAGCACGTGTACCGCGCCGTCGGCGGAAAGCTGTTCGGCTTTGATCACGAACCGGGCGGTCGCCGTATTCGCCGATGCGATCGTGTCGATGTGGCCGGTGATGGCGCCGGCATTGTCCAGATCGAAGGATGCAAGGTTCGGCTTGAGGATATATTCGGTCTGGCCGTCGTGGTCGATCTTCACAATGTCGTGGCCTGCGTCGAAATCCAGGGCGAGCTTGAGCTTGCCGTTCTTCTTGACCTCGAAGGTTCCTTCCAGCCTGATGCCCTTCTGCGCTCCCGGTATGCGGAGGGGATAGGCCGCCGCATCGCCGGTCAGGTTCACCTGGTTGTTGTAGGCGAGTCCCGCATCGGTGGCCGAGGCGGCGAGCGGCGCTTCCGTGGCGGCGAGGATGATCCGGATCTGCTCATAAGTCCCTTCGGGAAGCTCGATGTTGTCCCAGACCGGAACGCTGATCGCGCCGTTGGAAAGATCCAGGAGATCCAGGGTGACCGGGGCCGCAAGCGGGAACTTCTCCCAGCCGGTCTGGTCCGGCCCCGACTGCTTCGATTGGCTGAACCAGAGGTCCTTGACGGTGATCCAGGCATGGTCCATGCCGTCGGCAGGCGCGTCGGTAATACTTACCGCTACTGCGCCCATTGCTGCGCCGGAAGTGCCCGATGTGGTCGATGCGCTTCCGGACCCGTTTGAGCATGCCTGCAGCAACAGGATGAGAAATGCACTGATCCAGAGATTGCGGATGGTCTTCATCAGAATCCTCCTCCGTATGGTGTGCACGTTCGGCCGCGTGTTGATGAATGAGACAGTGGGAAGAGAAAAAGGTTGAATGATGACCGAGGGTAATTAGCACTCACACAAAGGCTGATTATTTGCTAGTTTTTAAGATAGGTGAGCTTGAGATAAAGGAATAGCCGTAGGCGACCTTATCGCCCCTTGCAAAGCCCTGTCGAACATTCAGCGGGGCTTTTTTGTTGGGCGCGGTTTTTTCGTACACCGCGAGAGAGTTCCCACCGCATCCTTTCACGGCCTGGATGGCCTGATTTTGTCTTCGCCTTTCATGACGGTACAGAAATAGGACCGCGTATGCTTGCTCGCATTGCGAAGCAGACGGGTCTCCTGCCTTCTGATTTGTAGAATAGCCGAATTAATCTAATCTTTCGCAAAACGTCGAAGACATTCTACGGCAGTTCGAGCAACGGGGAAAGAAAAGAGCCCGAAGGATGTATCCTTCAGGCTCATGATCCCCTCTCTGTTCATGGCCGGGGAGGCTGACCCATGCCGCGGCCCTGTCCGCCGCCGCGCGCTCCCGAAATCATATCGCGCATTTCGCGCTGGAATTCCTGAGCTCTTGCATGTCCGAGTTCCGCGGCTCAGTCCGCGCAGAAGCGGCAATGCGGCGGGTTGCGATCAAATGTCTATTTGAAAATAAAAAATACATATTTGACTTGTCCATCCCGCTGCGGTATAGTGGCCCCTCGAGCGTCCGGGGTCCCGAAAGGTCCGCTCCGGCGCGGGAGGGTCGATGAAACCACGTGTGCATGGCGGGCAGAAGACGGACGCCGGGGGCCAGGATACCGCCGGCCGCATCATCTCCATGGCGACACGGCTCTTCGCCGAAAACGGTTATGACGGCACGTCGATCAAGCAGATCAGCGAGCAGGCGGGCGTCAATATCGCGGCGGTGAACTACCATTTCGCGTCGAAGGAAAACCTGTTCCGCCGCATCATCGAGCAGTTCCTGTCCGATCTCTTCGTCTCGTCCCGGAAGACCCTGACGCCGCCGCAGAATGCGGAGGATATGAAGGTCCGTCTCGAGATATTCGTACGCCAGACGATCGAGGCGATCATCCGCCAGCCCGATGTCACGACGATTATCCAGCGCGAAGGAGTGCGGAGCGCCGAGATTTTCAAGAAAACCATTCTCCAGCACCGCGCGGCGTTGAACGCGTTTCTGGAACATGCGCGGACAATCGGATTGCTCGCGGCAGATGTGGATCCCGAATTCGCCGCGGCCTTTCTCATGGCCCAGATCGCGCAGGGGACACGGAAGGATCGGGCGAAACGGGAATTCTTCGGCCAGACGCCCGTGTCGGAGCGATGCCGCAATCAATGGATTCGCCAGACGATCCGGCTGTTCTGCGGCGGCATTCTGGCGGCGTGACCGGCGATGCAGGAACGACGGGAGTGCGCGGAGTTGCCGGCGAAGGGCTGCCGGTAGGATATTGGAGCGCAGGAGGTACGGAAGGATGTTTATGCAGAAGATGGCCGACGAGGGAACGGCGACGGCGAAAGGAGCCACCGCCAGACAATGGGGCTTCAGGATGGTTATCGCTCTTTGCCTGGTTGCCGGCCTAGCCTATTCGGTGAAGAAGGCAGCCTATGCCTTTGCCCATGAAAGCACGGACGACGCCTTCATCGAAGGGACGGTGGTGCCCATCAGCTCCGAGGTGAAGGGCAGGGTCACCAGGGTGCTCGTCGCGGACAACCAACTGGTCAGGGCCGGGGACCCGCTCGTGGAGATCGCGGCGGACGATTACGCCGCCGTGGTACAGGCGCGCAGGGACGCCGTTTCCCGCCTGAACGCCGAGCAGCAGGAGACCCGCGCGTTGATCAAGGCGAAGACCATGGCGCTTGCACGGGCGCGCGCGGACCTGGGCGCGGCCGAATCAGGGGCCGCGCTCGCGGAAAAGGACCTGAACCGGAGCTCCGAACTCCGGAAGAAGGAGGTCATCTCGCCGAGCCAGTACGATCAGGCGGAACTGCGCCAGAAGGACGCCGCTGCCCGCCTGGCCTCGGCGCAGGCGGCGGTTTCGGAGACGGAAGCGGCGGTCGAAGCGCTGAACGCGCAGCTCGCGACGCAAAGCTTCAGGATCAGGGAAGCGGCAACGGCGCTCGACCTCGCCCGGCTGGATCTCGGCAGGACGACGATTACGGCGCCGGCCGCCGGAAGGATCGCGAAGAAGAACGTTGACGAGGGCAAGTACGTGCAGCCGGGCCAGCCGCTGCTCGCGATCGTGGACGACAGCAGCCTCTGGGTTGTGGCGAACTTCAAGGAAACCCAGATCGGCCGCATGAAACCGGGCCAGCGCGTGGATATTGCCGTGGACGCCTATCCGGGCGTCACCTTCGCGGGACACGTGCAGAGCATGCAGCCCGGCACCGGGGCGGTATTCAGCCTCCTGCCGCCGCAGAACGCCTCGGGCAACTTCGTGAAGGTGGTGCAGCGCGTTCCCGTCAAGATCCTCATCGACGGGAAACCCGACCCGGACCGTCCCCTCCGGCCGGGGCTTTCGGTTTATCCCTCGGTGGCGATCAAGGAACCGGCCGGGAACGATCAGGCAGCGAGTGTGGGGCATGGCGACATCAGATAAGGGCATCATTACGCTCACGGTCATGCTGGGAACCATCATGGCCGCCCTCGATTCGAGCATCGTGAACGTGGCCTTGCCGTACATGCGCGGGACCCTGGGGACCTCGGTCGAGGAGATCACCTGGGTGGCGACGGCCTACATCCTCGCCACGGTCATTGTCATGCCCATCGTGGGCATGCTGAGCAGCCGGTACGGCAGGAAGAACTTCTACCTCTTCAGCATCGTGAGCTTCACCGTCAGTTCGATGCTCTGCGGCCTTGCCTGGGACCTGCCCTCCATGGTCCTGTTTCGCGTGATCCAGGGCGTGGGCGGCGGCGTCCTGATCCCCGTCGCCCAGGCGATCCTGCGGGAGACCTTTCCGCCGGAAGAGCAGGGCAAGGCCATGGGGCTCTACGGCTTCGGCGTGGTTCTGGGGCCCGCCTTCGGGCCCACCCTGGGCGGCTGGCTCACGGACCATTTCTCCTGGCCTTGGATCTTCTATATCAACGTGCCGATCGGGATCATCAACATTCTGATGGTCATGCGCTACATCAAGGACCCTCCGTACCTGGTGCGCGAAAAGACGAAGATCGACGGCCTGGGCCTGGCGTTCATGACCGTCGGCCTGGGAGCGCTCCAGATCATGCTCGAACGGGGGGAGCGGGAGGCCTGGTTCGAGTCGGATACGATCCGGCTGCTCCTGGTTCTCTCGGTCGCCAGCCTCGCGTTCTTTGTGTGGCGCGAGCTGACCTGTGACAAGCCAGCCGTGGACCTCAGAATCCTGAAGGACCTCAATTTCACATCAGGCTCCCTGATCGGGGGCGTGATCGGGATGGGCCTCTTCGGCAGCCTGTTTTTGCTGCCCCTCTTCCTGCAGCAGCTCCTGGGGTACCCGGCCCTGGATTCCGGCGTCGCCCTCATGCCCCGGAGCCTTGCCATGGCCGTGGCCATGCCGGTGGCCGGCAGGTTTTACAACCGGCTGGGGCCGCGGATTCTGATCGGGGCGGGCCTCGTCGTAACGGCGCTTTCGTTCTATCAGCTCTCGCTCCTGTCGCTCAACGTGGGGTATCTGGACATCTTCTTCCCCCAGTTCCTGCAGGGCATCGGGTTCGGCCTGATCTTCGTGGCACTCAGCACCGCTTCGCTTGCCACCATCGAGCGGCAGAACATGACTGCCGCAGCGGGATTGTACAATGTGGTTCGCCAGGTCTTCGGGAGCATCGGCATCGCCCTGTCGGCATCCCAGCTGACCAAGGCGATGACGGAGTATCACGCAGTCCTCGCGGAGAAGGTAACGGAATACGGGGAAACCGGCATCCGGTGGGTCGGAACGGTTGCCGGCGCCATGCAAGGGCAGGGTGCAGATCCCGCCGCCGCCCGGCAGATGGCTCTGACGCTCCTGGACGGCGAAGTGTCCCGCCAGGCGAGCATGCTGGCGTTCAATCACCTGTACGTGCTCGTCACGTTCCTGTTTCTTATTTCCTTTCCCCTGATCTTTTTTCTGAAGTCCGCAAAGAAACAGGAAGGGGCGGAGGAAATGATCGCAGAGTGAGGTCCGAATGCGGAATGCCGGAGGCTGTGAGGAAGTCATGTCAACTGCTCAAAAAAAGGTGATCACCATTTCCCGGCAACTGGCGAGCGGAGGCGCTTATATCGGCCATCTGATCGCCCAAAAGACCGGGTACCGTTATGTGGAGCGGGAGGTCCTGCACAGGGCGGCGCGGGAACTCGGTGTGGACATCCGGGACGTCGCCGGCCAGGACGAGAAGAAGAGCGGGTTCGTCGAGAGCCTGATGAAGAGCTTCGTCTTCGGGACGCCGGAAGCGGTCTACATCCCCCCGGCCCGGCGGCCGGTGTATGACGAGGAGCTCTATGAGGCCGAGTGCCGCATCATCCGAAAGATCGCCGAGCGCAGCGATATCGTCCTCGTGGGCCACGCGGGATTCAGCGTGCTGGCCGGCCAGCCGCATGCGTTTCACCTGTATATCCATGCGCCGAAGGAATTCCGCGTCAGCCGCCTTTCGGCGTTTCACTCCCTGAACCGGGAAGCGGCTCTCGCGGAGATCGACGAATCGGATCAACGGCGGGAGAAATACCTCCGTTCGCGCACGGGCAAGGAGTGGCACGATGCGCGGAACTATCATCTCTGTCTGGATGCGTCGATACTGAGATTTGAAGCTGCGGCGGATATGATCGTCAACCTCGTGCATGAGGCGAAGCAACGCTGAGGTTGCTATGAAAGGTTTTTCCCGAGCAGTTCTTGTCGTCAGCCTGCTTTTCCCCGCAGCTGCCCCGGCGCTGACGCTGGAGGAAGGCCTGAAGATCGTGGATGAGGCCGGCCGTGACGCGCGCATCGCGCGGTCCCAGGAGGACGCGGCGCGGTCAGCCTGGCTGCCGCAGTCGAGCGGAGCGAGCTCCTGGCGCTCAAGCTAACGAGGGACAAGATCGTCGATGCGGTCCGGCTCGACGTGGAGTCCGCCTATCTCGACTTTGAAAGTTCCGCCAAGAAAATCGAGGTTGCGAAGGCAGCCGTTGCCCGGGCGGAGGAGAACGCACGGCTGCAGCAGCTGCGGTACCAGGAAGGCGTGGCGACCGCTACGGAAGTTCTGGACTCGGTCACGCTCCTGTCCACGGACCAGACAACTCGTGGCGCGCGCTGTATTCCTACGAGCGCGCAAGGGCGCGCCTGATCCATGCGATGGGCAGGGATCTTCAGGCTGCGTACCGGAACTAGATCGAAGCGGGAACGGGGGGGAGCGGCTTGTTCGTCCGGGCAACGGCAGGGTGTGCGGCAGGCCGTGGAGAAGCTGGCGGGAAGAAAAACGGCCGGGCGTGACGGGAATGCATCAGCCCGGCCTGAGGGGATCAATCCTGGGGTGATCGCCGTCTCTGGCCGTCGGGGTTCGGCCCCCTGCCGGGTCCCATGCCCTGGCCCATGCCGCGACCCTGTCCGCCGCCGCGCGCTCCCGTGATCAGGTCGCGCATCTCGCGCTGGAACTCCTGCTGGAAGATCAGGAACCGGGCCTGCTGTTCCACCGTGAGCAGCGTTCTGATATCCTTCAACTCGCGGTTCCTGAGCTCCTGCATGTCCCGGTGATTCTGCTCGATCCTGTCCAGGGCGCTCTTGAGCCGGTTGTCGTCGGGTTTCTGCGGCCTGAGCAGCGCGCGAAGCTCCTGCATGAGCTCCATCTGGCCCTTCATGATCTCCCGCCGCCTCTGGTCCTGGCTGCTCAGGATGGACGAGAGTTTCGAACTCGTTGCATCGTCCAGCCTGAGCTCCTCCATCATCCGCCACATCCTCACCGCCTCGATCTTCTTCCTGATCTCCTCGCGCCGCTCCGGCGAAGGCTGGCTGTCGGCCCCGGGATCGGCGAATTCGCCGGGAGGGGGAGCCTGCCGCTGCTGCGCAGCGGCGGGAAGCCCGGAGAAGATCAAGAGCGATGCAGCGATGAGAACTCGTGTCAGCTTCATGGTATGCCTCCTGAATGCGAGGGTCGTTCCGTCGATTCTATGCTCAACTAACCTGAATAGTCACCAAGCGTACTCGTGCGCGGGTATTTCGCGCCTGATTTCTTTTCCTGTTTCAGCATGTGGTCCAGCCGGTCCAGTTCGCTGCTGCTGAGATCGGCGAGGTCTTCGGACAGATCGCGTTCCGAGGTTTCGCGGAGATTCTCCGCGACCGCTTCCTTCACCGGAACGAAAGCATTCTCCGCCCACCGGGAGACTGCCTGGAACTCCTGCGAGGACAGTTCCGCGAGTTGCCCCGTATCGACCGTTTCTGTTTCGTCGATCGAGGCGACCAGACCGGTTGTCGGAAGAGGACCCGTGGTCTCCGTCCGGGATTTGACCAGCACCCAGGAGAGGGAGGCCACCACGAGCAGGGCGGCAGCGGCCCAGGACAGGCGCGGGAGAGACCATTGGCCGAACACCCGGTCGAATAATGACGGGGTGGGGGTGCGCTTTGTCTCCGCATCCCGCCTGACCCTTCCGGGCAGGACGGCCCAGAATGCCTCGCCGGGATCGGGGACCGCTTCCTCGGCAAGCATGCGCAGGAGTTCCAGTTCCGCGGAGCAGTCTTCGCAGGAACGGCAGTGCTCCTCGATCCGTAACCGGTCTGCCTGGCCGAGACCGTTCTCCAGATAGGCGGGCAGGAGTTCCTTGTATTCGGGTTTTGCGCAGTTCATTGCGACCTCGTATCAGCGGAAGCCGGTTCCTTGTTTTCTGCGGGCTTGCTGCTCTCCTGTTCCTGCATCAGGACCTTCAGCTTCTGCACGCCGTGATGGAAATTCGCCTTTGCCGTGCCGATGGTGCAACCCAGGATGCCGGCGATCTCATCGAAGCTCTTCTGCTCCTGGATGCGGAGCATGACCGTAAGCCGCTGCTTTTCCGGCAAGGAGACGACGGACCGCCGCAGGCGGAGCCGCGTTTCCTTGCCGATCAGGGACTCGACGATCTTCGGGTCTCTCCGGATGACCACGTCGTCCAGGGAACAGCGCTGGATGACCTTCCGGTCCCGGTAGACGTTCTTCGCCAGGTTGATGGCGATCTGGTACAGCCAGGTTTTGAAGCTGGACCGCCGTTCGAACCCGCCGACGCCGGTGAAGGCCTTGACGAAGGTCTTCTGCAGCAGGTCCGCCGCGTCGTCCTGATCGCTCACCATCCGGTAGAGCATGGCGTAGAGCGGCTTCTGGTGCTTTCTGACCAGTTCATCGAAGGCTTCGCGGTCGCCGGCAGCATGGCGGTCCAGGAGCGCGCTGTCCTCATCCATAGGTACCCCGTTGTTTGATGGGTGAGACACGGTCGTGTGCAAAAGGTTGAATGCTGCCGGATCAGACCTTCGCCGCGGGCGGGGCTGCGGCAGCGGCAGCCTCGCGGTGGAAGCAGACGCGGTTCCTGCCGTTCCGCTTGGCGTGGTAGAGCGCCTCGTCTGCGCAGGCAACCAGGATGTCGCGATTCTCCGTATCCTCGGGGAAGGCGGCGACGCCGATGCTCAGCGTGATTTTGAGTTCGCCGTCGAAGACCCGCGCGGCGACGGTCTGCTCCATGACCGCGCGGATGCGCTCGGCGATGAGCCCGGCGCCTTTCGCGTCCGTCTCGATCATGCCCACGGCGAACTCTTCGCCGCCGTAGCGGGCGACGAAGTCCGTGGCGCGGACCGTCTCCCGCAGTACCTTGGCGACGGCCTTGATGGCAAGGTCGCCCACGGGATGGCCGTACTTGTCGTTCACGCCCTTGAACTTGTCGATGTCCATGAGCAGGATGGAGAAGGGGCGGGGTGTGCGTTCCAACTCCTTGTACCGCTCGGCGAGCTTCTCCATGAAGGTCCGGTGGTTCAGGAGACCCGTCAGGCCGTCGCAGCGCGCCATGTTCTCGATCTGTTCGAAGAGCTTGGCATTGGCCGCGACAAGCGATATCTGGTTCAGGAGCGTATCGAGCAGGCTGTCCCGCTGGTATTCGGAGAACGCAGCGGGCTTGAGCGACGAGAGGAAGACCGCCCCGAGAAAATTATTGTTCGTGACCAGGAGCCTGCCATACATGGATCGGAGAGGGCGCTGCAGCTCCTTGAAGGGGAACAGCCCGATGTCCCTGCCACGGCTGCCGAAATCGGACGTATAGTATTTGCCGATCCGCTGTTCGGTCCAATGCTTGTGCATGTGGACCATGATGGCGCTCGCTTCCAGGGGGAATGTCTTGCCGAGGAAGCTTTTGTCGTAGCCATGGAGCCCGACGAACTGCAGGTTCTGCCCGCCTTCGGCCTCGGTCGCCAGCACGCAGGCGCCGAAATCAAATGGCACGACGCTCTGAATTTTCGGGATCACGGTGCTCATGATCTCTCCGAACTTGAGGCTGTTGTTGAGGTCCGTGCTGATCTCGTGGAGCGCGCTGAAGTGATCGGCGCGTGCCTTGAGCTTGAGGGTTAGCGAGGTGTTCTCGATGATCTGCACGAAGAAGGGCGCGAAATTGTTCAGCATGTCCTGGTTCTCATCGGAGAACGCGCCCGGTTCCAGGCTGTCCACGGCGAGGACCGCAATGGCCTGATCGTTATTGACGATCGGCAGCATCAGCAACGACCGGACCGCCGGCAACCGGGCGTCTCCCCGATAGTAGCCGAGGTTGTCGAGGGGGGTGCCCAGCGCGGTGAGGTCCGAGATGTTCTGCGTCTGGCGCTGGTCCGCGCAGATGACGATGAGCTTCCTGCCGCTTTCGTCCGGGAGCGCGCCCAGCGGAAGAACGGCATCGGGGCTCTCGGTCCTGATCGCGCGAAGCGTGTACACGTCCGTCTCATCCCGGAATTCGCGGAGAAAGAGCGCGTAGGTATGGGCCGGCACGAAGCCGTAGATCATGTCGATGAGGCCGTTGAAGGTGATCTCGCGCTGCTGCACCGACTGGAGATGGACGGCCCGCCGGTGGTCCGTGGAGAGAGATTGCAGTTCGCCGGTGACAGCGAAGGGATCGACAGCATCGGCGCCCTTGATCAGCCGCTCGTGCGCGTCCCGGACCCTGTCCTCCTCGCGCAGGCGCTGACGGATGATGGAGCTGGTGGCCATGGAGACGCCGGCAAGGGCCACGGGATAGCCTGCGTACTTGTCCCACTGTGCAGGATCGAACTGGCGGCCCACATACAGGTTCGCTGACTCGATGGCGATGACCAGGAGCACCATGGAGAGCGCCTGGGGAAGGCGGGAGAGGGAGGAGAACACGACGGCGAGGACGAAATAGGCCGGCCAGAGCGACGCGTGAGTCTCGCCAGCGAGCTGGATCACGAAGTTCAGGAGCACGACGCCCAGTACGATGAAACTGAACGGCAGGGGATAGAGCGGCGTCCCGGTGAAGACGAAGTCGTAGGTGCACCAGAGGAGGAGAAAGAGGTAGCCGGCGACCCAGGGGAAGAACCAGGAACTGGAGATTCCCGATTCGAGGAAGAGCCCGGCAGCGGCGAGAAAGGTGTAGACGATCAGACCGGCAGTCACCAGTCTTCTCACTGTTTGCGTCTCCTCAGCAGTTCCTCTTCCCGGTACTTGCGGTAGAGCACGTCCCATTCGGGGCTGCCCTCGGGCACCTTGCGGGAAAGGGACTGGATCGTTTTCCGCGCGGCGCTGTCCGCCTCGTCGTCGAACTTGAGCTCCTCGGTGAAGACCCGCTTGATCTCTCGGAGCACCCGCTCGTCCGCGACCAGGGGTTCTGCTGCGCGGCCCTTCAAAATGCCGTCGGCGATCAGGTGCGAAACGTGCGATATGCGGTCTTCGGACAGTCGCATCAGAGCACCATCCCCCGTTCCTTGGCGATTTTCTGCTTGGTTAGTTCGAAGACCTTGCGGTAGTCCATGTTCCCCTTGGCGATCTCCGATTCGAAGGCGGCCAGCTTCTTTTCCACTTCCTTGTTCAGACGGTCCTCGGCGAGGAGATCGGCGGTGATGATCTCGGCGATCTTCAGGGTGAGCTCCCGGCGCGTGCCTGCGGGCTTTACGAGCTTCTTCGATTCGAGGCTTACGGCCATGGCTTCGGCGATATGGGCGATCAGTTCCTTGGAGAGACGCATGGAAACTCCTTCCGCTGCGCATTATACCAGAAAAGGGATGCACGGAGAACCGAAAAGGGAAAAGGGAAAGGCGCAGTCGCTCTCTGAAGGAAGCGAATGCGGGAAGGAACCGCAGGCCCGGTAAGCGGCCATCTCTATGCGGGTTGGCAATGCGGTGATCCCTTGGAGGGGAAGAGCCGGGCCGCAGCCATCCAAATCAGGAGGGGCGCGACCATACCGAAGATGCGTGCGGACCAGAGAATCTTTGTGAGGAAAGCCGGGTCCGGCCCCCGCCACGCAAAGACGATGCCGGAACAAAGGACGGTCAGAAGGTGCTGCAGCGAGAGCAGCAAGAAGCCTGTCGCGACACGTTTGGCCTGCGTCGCTCGTCGGACCGAGCGGGCATTCGCCGCGAAGAGCACCGACAAGAGCACGGCATTCAGGATATCGTAGGTAAGGTCGCTGTGCAGGGTGCCTGCCGCCGTTCGGAACAGGATGATCCTTCCCTCGGCGGAAACCGTGAGGCTGCTCGGGACGGCGCCGATGAGGGCGTTTGCCGTTGCGGCGATGAGTACCGCGTAGCGTTCGATCAGCAGATGAATGGCCCCGAACGCGGCGATGCTCGCGAGGATGCAGGAGAAGACCGTTCGCGCCGCCGCGCTGGTAAGCGGGATGCTCTTGTTGACCCAGAGGAACCAGGTCGCGAAGACGATGACGGCAAATGCGCCCTGCAACAGGTAGACATGCACGAGGTCGAACAGGTTGTTTGCATAATGGCCTACCATGCCGAGTACGCCGATCCGCAATATGTTCAGGGCCATGATGACGAAAAATCCGGTCAGAATCCCTGCAAGGCGGTAGGCGCGGGTGTGCGAACGGAACGGCAGCACGCCTGCGCAGTAGATGGCGAAATACTGAAGGGCGGTGCATTCATGGGTTATCTCCATGGGAAAGTCGTAGAGGGTCAGGATCGTTCCCGAGAGCGCGGCGGGAATAGAGAACAGGCTCCAGAACCGGTAAGCAAGATAGGCAGTAAAGGGCTTTACCCAGTCGAATATTCCCCAAGGAGACTGCGAAAGGCAGAAAAATGCCGTCAGGAAAAAAAGAAAGGTAAGGATGAACCTGCGGTCGATGCTGAAGAGGCGCGGTGTGTCGTTCTGATTCTGCATGGTTGCAAACGTCTCTGCCGGGGCGGCGGTCGTCTGAATTCGCACGGGCCGGGATCGTTCAGGACCCCGGCCCGTCCGTGTCTTCTGGGTTGTGCTTCCCGGCTATGCTGATCGGTTCTTCCTGCCTCTCCTGCCGTTCATGACGGCCGCCAGGACCATGGCGGCCGCGAGCACCGAATACAGGATGCGGTTGCCGGCAGGCGTGGCGGTCGTCATTACCGGCCCCGTCGCCACGGTCGATGTCACCGAGTTACTCGTGACAGCCGTGTGGTTCGCGTCGGCGGCGGTTGTGACGCTCGTGGTCTCCGACTGGCCGTTGGTCGCTCCGGCGGGCGCGCTTACGGTCAGGGTCGCCGTCAGGAACGATCCACCCGCGTTGATCGGCCCTATCGACGCCGGCAGCGTCGAGGCGTTGAAGTTCGCGTTGGGAGTGGCCGGCAGGTCGGTACTCGACAGAGAGAATGTGGTGGATCCGCACGCAAGCTGGGAGCTGTCATTGTTCGTTACCTGGATCGTATAGTTTATGGATCCTCCGGGGGCGACATTCTGCGATGCAGGGGTTAACGTGACCGTCGGATTGGCCCGCGTGCAGACCGGGGCCGTGATGGTCAGGGTCGCCGAGGCGGAGTCGTTGTACGTGGGGGTGCCGAGGCCCGATCCCGTGCCGCCCGTTACCCGGGCGGTCAGGGTGTTGGTCGTCGTTGCCGTCGCCTGAATGTCCAACGTGATGAGGTAGTTCGCGGTGGTCGTCGTGACGCTCAGGGGCGTGCTGAACGTCAGCGTCGCCGAGTTTGTTCCGACCGTGTAGGTGACGCCCGAAACCAGCGTGTCGACGCCCGCATTGTACGCGCCGAGCGTGCCGGCGTCGTTATAGACGCTGATGTTCGCGACGTTGGCCGCGGTAAATTGCGCGCTCGTGGTCAGGACCAGGGTGTTGATCTGGCCGGTGCCCGACGACAGGTACGCCGTGAAGCTGTCGATCGCGTTGTTGGCCGAGCCCTGCTGCGCATTCGCGTTCGCCACCGTCGCGCCGTTCCCCACAGAGAGGTTGCCGGATGCGACCGCGGGCAGGAACGTCGCGATTGAGCCCACCCACCAATTGCTGGCTGAAGAGGTCAAGGTGGCTGATGACGTTGCCGCCGAATTCGCGGTGTTGTCAGTCATGGCAGTTGAGACGTTGGTTGCGGACCGTGAAAGGTTCAGCGTCCAGGCGCCGTTGGTCCCGCCGGGCGTATTGAACGTCGCATTGCCGCCCACGGTGAAGCCGCCGATCAGCAGTTCGTTCGCCTGCGCTGTGGCTGCAGTGGTGCCTGACGATAGTGCCGTGCCCTGCGCGGCGGTATTGTTGATGGCTGTTTTGTCAAGGGGCGATGCCGTCAACACGCCGGAATACTCCTGCACCACGGCAGAGGTGTCCCAGGTGCCGATGGTCAGCGTCACCGTGGTCTGGCCCGCAGTAGTGTTCGGGCAATACCATATCGCGTGGTCTGAAGGCCCGCCTCCGTTCACGCCTGATGCGGCCGTCGCTTTGGCCCAGGTGCATCCGCCGCCGCTCACGGCCGTGACGCCGCCGGCAGCCGCGTCATTGGTTCCCGCTACGAGGATAAGAGTATCTCCGGCGGCCGTCGACGGGATCGTGACCGCTAGGCTGGTACAGGAGACGCAGGAATTCGTTCCCCCCGTGCCCACCCGCGCCGCAGCTGAGGCCGCGGAGGGGCTATACGCCTGATGTGCAAAAACGCCGAGAAGCAGGGTGATCGTCATGGCGAAACGGCTCGTCGGCCGATGTTGCCAATTACTCAAACTCAGACTGGTCCTTCGCGAGGATCTGTTCATGAGAGTTCCTCCTTGTTTTTTCCGAACGTACAAAAACCCTCAAAATGCTCGCTCATGCAAGACTCGAAAACGTGTGCAGGGAACTCAGACGTAACATCAGAGGATTCCACCGAACACTTGGAAATGAACCTGAGCGAGACCGGGACGGTTACGGGAAAAACTTAGGACGGGAATGGGGGGGAGAGACCTGAGTAGGGAAGTCGCGTTCGTTGGAGACAGGAGAATCTCGCGTCATCGAGGCGAGAATAATGGATCAATAACGGCGCTGGCAGCGGCCGTTCTATGGGGATTGCGGCGGCAAATTGTGCTTTGGCTTTTGATACTGTCCTGCTGGCACCGTGGAAGCGGGTGTCATTATCGATGCCGCATAAGTAGTGAGGGGCCGATGCAAGGAGAACCGAAAGGCTGAATGATTGATGTTCATTCAGCCTTTCATCGTCGTCATTGTCGTCGAGGTATTCATTGAAAGCGTAGGCGAGAGGGGTCTCATCCGAGATCGCATCGATAGAGATCCCGAAGAATACAGCGATGATCAGGAAGGAAACTGTAAGGAATCGAAGGATCCTGTCGGTCATAGTTCAGCGGTTACTGATACTAGGATTTACAATACGATTTCAGAACATGTCATGAATTCCTGATTATAATTGCAAAAAGTGTGCAAGGTTATGTCAAGTGTTGAAATGGACATACATTGTTAATCGCTTCCAGATGCTAACTCATTGATGTTACATGTATAATATGCGTAAACATGGCTTATTAATTTTATTTGAAATTTATATGGTAATATTTACAATTATTTATATGTAAGTAAATCAAGTAATTGTTTTGTTGAATTATGTTCAAGCAAAGTGCGTAAAAGAAAACTCAATTTCAGCATAGCAGATGCCTTTTACTGAGCGAATAGATCCGACTGAGCAAAAATACTCAGTGTATTAATGAAGCAGCCATGGATGTTTTTTTGGATATATGGTGCCACTTGTCCTCCGAAATGGGTGGACAAGCGTGATAAAATATCCCGTCCAAAACAATCCGGGAGGAGTGCGAATTGAGAAAAGACGACACGAGGCGATTTCTGCTTGACGCGATGTTGAAACTTGTCTCAGAGAGGGGCTATGCCGGCGCCAAAACGCGTGATGTTGCTGCGGAAGCGGGCGTGACAGAATTGACCCTCTTCAGGCATTTCGGGTCGAAGGAGAGGATGTTCGAGGAAGTCTTGAAGAACTATACGTTCATTCCGCGGTTCAAGAATCTCATGCCTGAACTGGCAGGTCTTTCCGCGGAGGACGCCATCGAACTGATCGCTTCGCGGTATCTCGAAACACTGCTCGAGAGGAAACCGCTCATCAAGATATTGCATGCAGAGGTGCACACCTATCCGGAGAGCATCAGGACCGTCTATAACAATTTCATGCGTGAGATGCAGGGTACGCTATCGGCCTACATTCAGTCGTTACAGAAGCAGGGCATCCTGAACCACGACATGTCGGCAATCATCGCGTCCCGCATGTTTTTGTGGGTGCTTTTTTCCTATTTCCGGACCGAAGTGATTATGAACAATGGGGGCGTGAAAAAGAAGGATGTCCGGGAGATCGTCAGGATCTTCTCCCGGGGGGTGCTTCCGAGAACGTCGGGGGCGGACGGCGGCGGGGCCTCATGACGCCGTGGACCGTCGCACCTTCCGGAAATCCGCCCAGATGTCCACGACGCCCAGGGCGATGACCGCAACAATGCTGGGGAGGGCGAGGATGATCGTGTGGAGGAAGCCGCGCCAGACCGCGGGGACCCGGACCTTGCGAAGAAGATATTCCACGAGGGCGACGCCCTGCGCGAGATAGACGAGGAGATAGAGCAGCACCAGGTTGAGGCCCACGAAGAACGCCGTGGTCTGGGCAGGATCGATGGTGCCCCAGGCGACGAGGATGAGCGTCACGATGAGCCCCCAGACCCACTGGTCCGGAGCCTGCCAGAGCGCGAGCGGCGTTGCCTGCGCCAGCGGGGATCCGGGCGTGCGACGGATGATGAGGGAGCGCGCCATGCCGTAACAGGCGGCGGATTGGATCAAGCTCGTGGCGAGGATGATGCCGGGGATGAGCCGGACGAAATAATGGATCACGCTGTCGGAAACGAAGGACAGCGCCTGGGCTACGTCGCCGAGGCCGATCTTCGCATAGGTCTCCTTCGCTTCGGTCAGGCTGTTCCTGAGGAACGCCTCGGCCGCAGACAGGGGGTCCTTTCCCGCCTTCAGGAAGAGCAGGGCAAGGAGTGAGCCGATGAGAAACACCGGGAGCGCGCCGCCCAGGATCACGGCCTGCTCGGGCCGATGCCCCCGCGCCATGGATTCAGCGATCGCCAGGGCCATGGTCCCCAGGCTGAGGAAAAAGACCAGGAGCGCCACATGCCATCCCCCCAGGGCCGCCATGAGGAGCGACGCCAGGATGATCGCAAGAACCGCTGCCCGCCTGCCTTCCCGAAGGTGCACCAGGATGAGCGGCACCGGCGAGAACAGGAGCGCGATCTGGCTGATGATCGGGATGGGGAACAGGCCCAGGGCGCAGAGGCCCGCCGACTGGAGCGCTGCGATAATGACGGGGCGGAAAGGCATGGGGTCTCCGGATTCGATATGAAATGCATTCACAACCAAAGCAACCGCATTCAACGCTGAAGAATCATGATGGCCTATGAACCTCGCTGAATATGACCGGAGTGCAAGACATCATATGCAGACTTGCGTCATTCTGCGTTGATTGCATTCCCTGCAACTGCTTCAGAGGAAAAGCGAGGACTACAAAAAAAAGGGAAACCCCGCTGTGACTGCGGCGGGATTTCCCGGATGGTTCGGTGCGGTTGCTGTCGTGATTTACGCGTTCCTGTCGCCCGAGAAGGGCAGGAGCGCGATGTTCCGGCACCGCTGGATCGCCACCGTGATCTCGCGCTGATGGCGGGCGCAATTGCCGGAGATGCGGCGGGGAAGGATCTTCCCGCGCTCGGTAACGAAGAACTTCAGGGTCTTCAGGTCCTTGTAGTCGATGAACGGCGTCTTGTCGACGCAGAATCTGCAGACTTTGCGGCGCACCTGGAACCGCTTCTTGCGGTCGCCGGGGCGGCCTTCGCGGGGAGGCCTGCTGCCGCCTTCGCGCGGTCCGCCTGCGGGCCGTGCTGCCGGCGCTGCTGCCGGCCTGCTCTCGGTATTCTCTGCCATGGTAGGCTCCTCTTAAATGTGCTTCCGCCTCTGCCTTCGGCTGCCGGGATTCACCTAGAAGGGGATATCCTCGTCTCCTGCCGGGGGCTCGGGCATCGGTTCCGAATCGCTTCCGCTCCTGCTGCCGGGGGCAGCCTGGCCGGAACGTTTCGGCATGAAATTGACGGCCTGCGCAACCACTTCGACCTTGCTGCGCTTCTGGCCGGTCTCCTTGTCGTCCCATCTGCGCTGCTGCAATCTGCCGTCCACCAGGATGCCATCGCCCTTGTTCAGGTACTGGCCGCAGTTTTCCGCCTGCTTCCCGAACACGACGATGTCGATGTAGCTCACCTCGTCCTTGGTCTCGTCGCCCTGCTTGTACCGGCGGTTCACGGCGATGGCGAAGCTCGCCACGGCGGTGCCGTTGGGCGTGTACCGGACCTCGGGATCCCGGGTGAGGTTGCCGAGGAGGATCACTTTGTTGAAACTGACCATGCTGCTCCTTCCTGGATGCTGAACGGACGGTGATGCGCGGGACTAACGACGCTCGACCGAAGGCCTGCTGCCCGGTGCCGCCGCTGCTGCTGCCGGCTTTTCCTTTTTCGGCTTCGGCGGAGCCTTGACGCGCAGCTCCTTCTCCAGCTTGATGGAGAGGAACTTGATGACCGCGTCGGTGAGCTTGTAGGTGCGCTCGAGCTCGTTGATCACGGCCGGCGTGCCCTTGAACTGGAAGAACACGTAGTGGCCGCGCTTCTGCTTCTTCACTTCATAGGAAAGCTTCTTCTTGCCCCAGTCCTCGAACTTGACCATTTCGCCGCCCTGCTTGGCGACCACGTCCTGCATCTTCTTGATCACGGCGTTGGTCTCGTCGTCGGTGATGTTGGGGTTGACGATGAAGATTGACTCGTAGATCGGCATCTGTACTACCTCCTCGTGGGTTATAGCCCCCGTAGAGCATTTCCTTCACGCTTCCGCTCCCCTCCGGGGAGAGGGCAGGGGTGAGGCTCGTATCGGGAGCAAGGAGTAATCTCCCGGATCGCGGGAGAATCGACCTTACTCGTTTTAAGGAGCTAGAAAAATAGCATGACAGGGGGAGAAATGCAAGGAAAATTTCGGGATTATGGGAGCAGGAGCTGTCTTCTTCCGCAGGAGTTTCAGAAATTTGAATGTCGCTGCTGAGCCTCAGCCGCCATTCGATCCTGAGTCGCGCTATCCCCTAAAAATACCCTGTATTCTGCGAGTAATTACTTGACCGTAGCTGCATTTTTCAGCATAATAGCGCTACTTTTTTGAGCGTTGATGATCTTTTTATCCGGAGGGTTCGATGCACAGGCATTTCTATCGGAAAAACCATGTCCCGTATTTCATGGCATTGTTCGTTCTTCTTTTCTCGCTCTTTGCTTGCGGCGGAGGGGGAGGGGGCGGCGGCAGCGCGAACGATGGCTTGAACACCGGCGGCACCACGACCAATCCCGGCGACACGATCGCCACGGGTCAGGCCAAGATCACCGGCACGGTCCAGCCGGATCCCAACAGCCCCACGTCGGCAGCAGGCCAGAACTCAGGCGCCACGGTATATGTCGTCGGCCAGCAGGACAAGGCTGCGACGACCGATGCCAACGGCAACTTCACGCTCACCGTGGACGCCACGCTCACGGGCACGGTCCTGTCCAGCCCCAAGGGCTTCTTCGCTTCGCTCTTCAAGGCAGCGGGGGACGTGAAGCAGTACGGCCTCGTTGTTATCAGCTCCCAGAACAGCCACGGAAGAAAGACGGAAGTGCAGGTCACCGAGGGGCAGGCGAACAGCCTCGATACGATCTATATCAACACGGTCGGCTCGATCACGGGCAAGGCATACCTCCAGGGCCAGACGGACCACACGGGTATCCGGGTCTACATCCCCGGCACCTCTTTCCAGGCCACGACGGATGCGAACGGGAACTACAACATGACCGGTGTGCCCTCCGGCACCTATGACATCGTGCGGGCGGACTACCCCGGCACGGTCTATCACTATGCCGCGGTGGCGAAGGTCACGGTAGCATCGAATCAGGCGACCGCGCTTCCCGACATGCTGCTGCAACTGTCCACCGGACCGAATGGCAGCATCCTGATCAACAAGGGGGATGCCTACACCACGTCCAAGACCGTCACTGTGTCCATCGCGCCGAGCGCCAACGCCGTGCTGATGATGGTTTCGGAAGATATCAATTTCCAGGGAATTAGCTGGGAGCCGGTATCCGCTGCGAAACAATACACCTTTGCAGGTTCATACGACGGCGGGAGCACCGCAAGGATTTATGCGCGGTTCTCGGATAGCAGCGCCCTGGAGAGCACGCCGGTCTCTGATGACATCTTCATCGATACGAATCCGCTTGCCACGATCACATCCCCGGTGAATTCAGGCGTCATCTCCGATACCAAACCGGCCTTCAACTGGAAATATGCACCGGCCGTCCAGATGCCGAACGCCCGGTATCACATCCAACTGACCACGGTGGCTGATACGGGTTTTTCCTCACCGCTGGCAGACGCGACGACAGCTGCTAATGTTACGCAATATGCCTATGCCGGAGCGGCGCTGAATAATCTGAGCGGCTATATCTGGCGCGTGGCGATGGTTGACGAGGCAGGGAAACAATGGAGCTGGGCAGGACCATGGTCTTTTTCGATCGATCTGAGCACGGTCACGCTGTTGAAACCGGATTTTGGCTCATATGTCAATAAGGCTGCGAACGACACAGGCATCACCTTCATGTGGCAGGCGAATGCGAATGCCTCCACCTATGAGCTTGCGTTGTGTCGAAACGATGCAAGTCTGTCCTGCGGAACGGCATATACGGTAACTGCGCCCGGCATCAGCAAGCAGATATTGCCGATCAGTACAGGTGATGGTTTATATAATTGGGCTGTAACGCCGATCGACGCAAACGGAGTCAGGGGTAAGCGATCCGATGTGTGGCAATTCGATCTTGACAAGACCGTTCCGGGAATCGTTCTTGTCAGTCCATCGGGTGGCGCGCAGAACGTATCAAAACTGTCCCCGATCACCGTGCAGTTTGACGACGCTTTAGACGGCTCTACGATCATCAGCCCCGCGACGAATTTCACGCTGAACAGCGGAGCCGTTCCGGGAACCGTAAGCTATTCAGTATCCGCAAATACCGCGACATTCACCCCGGCAAGCACGCTGGGCTTCGGAGTGACCTATGCGGCCACCGTTACGACAGCGATAAAGGACCCGGCAGGAAACGCTCTCTTCTCCGGACAGACATGGACCTTTTCCACGAAGAACGTTCCTGAACAGTGGACGTTTGCTGCCGATGGCGGATCGTCAAGTTTGAACTACAGTACTGCCAACGAAGCGGATACGCCGCAAATGGCTGTTCTCGGCAATGGTTTGTTCGCCTTCTGGTCGGAAGCAGGAAATATTCGCGGCTCGGTTTATAGCGGAAGTACCTGGTCGTTCATCGATGGTGGCGGAGCGACAAGTACCATATCAAGCGCCGGCGGATATCCCCGGCCTGCCGTGTACGGCAATGAGTTGTACTTGTTGTGGATATCCGGTGGAACCGTCAACATGAAGAAATACGATGCAAACGGTTCCTGGACTTCTGTTTCAGGCGGTGCAATGGGATTCAATTATGATTATATGAAAACGTCCAGTGGAAATGCCATTGCAGCTGCCAACAAACTCTATGCGATATGGAGCGAAAATAACAATTCGAGTATTTTGCAGATTCGGGCGAAAGTGTATACTGCGGGAACGTTCTCGTTCATTGACGGCGGAGGCGCGAATGGGATTAATTATGATCCTACTCGTATTACCAGCGGTTCGCCTGCGGCTGTCGCGATGAATGACAAGCTGTATATTGCATGGACGGAAAGGAATGTCTCAGGAATCGATCAGATCAGGATAAAGGTGTACAACGACAGTACTGCGACGTGGTCGTTCATTGATGGCGGCGGCGCGAACGGAGTGAATGCTGACGGGACGAAAAACGCAGCGTATCCTTCGCTGGCTTTCATGGGCAATACGCTTTATGCTTCATGGGCCGAGCAGGGTGCGTCTGTAAATCAGATTCGGGTCGCTGCATATTCGAGCGGGACCTGGTCGTTTATCGATAACGGTGGCATAAACAAGAGTCCGACGAATCAAGCGTGCAATCCTAAGCTTGCTGTCTTGAGCGGAGTGCTCTATGCAACCTGGGCGGAAGGAATGTGCATATATGATCCGAATGGAGATGAAATTCGAGTTGCGGCATTCGGCAATGGGTCATGGGCATTCGTGGATGGCGGAGCAGTAACGGGGCTGAATCTTGATTCTACGAAAATGGCCTATGCGCCTCAGATTACGATCTATAACAATAAACCCTATATAACGTGGGCTGAAACGAATGCCAGCACGGGCACATCGCATAATCAAGCATTGGTAAAGGTCGGGCAGTGATCACGTGCTGTGTATCAGGAAGACAGGAATACATTCGAGGGGCCTTCGGGCCCCTTTTTTTATTTGGTTCATTTTTGGGAATGGTCTCAAACCACAGATTGATATCGCCGAAAAATACCCCGGCATTCTGTGAATTATCCCTTGACCGGAAATGCAGGATAATGAATAATACGGCCCACTGTAGAGCTATTCCAGTTCGTCGTTGCCGATCAGTCGGCGAAGCACTAGGAGGAACCGTATTATGGATCGTCGGAAACACGTATCACTCTGGACGTTGACTGCCCTTATCATCGCACTATCCCTTATTCTCACCGCATGCGGAGGCGGAGGGGGCGGCGGCGGAAGCACTGACGGCACGACGTCGGGCTCGACCAACACAACCACGTCGACGGGTCCCACGGGAACGAATCCCGATGTCATTCCCGCGGGCCAGGCCAAGATCACCGGCACCATCCAGCCCGATCCGGCGGACACCTCGGCCAACGGCCAGCAGGCCGGCGCATCGGTCTATGTCATCGGTCAGCAGAACAATGCTGCGACCGCTGACGCGAACGGCAATTTCACCCTCACCGTCGACGCTACGCTCACCGGCACGATCCTGCAGGCCCCGTCGTTCTGGGCCAAGATCTTCGGCGCAACGGCGACGGCCAAGCAGTTCGGCCTCGTGGTGCTGAGCTCGGCAAAAGGCCACGGCAAGAAGACCGAGGTACAGGTGACCGAAGGCCAGGTTAATACGCTCAACACGATCTACATCAACACGGTGGGCCAGATCTCGGGCAAGGCATTCCTCCAGGGCCAGGCGGACCACACAGGCATCCGCGTCTACATCCCCGGCACCTCCTTCCAGGCAACGACCGACGCTGCGGGCAACTATGTGATGAGCAACGTACCGTCGGGCAGCTACGACCTGGTTCGCGCGGACTATCCGGGGACTGTGTATCACTATGCCGTGGTCGCGAAAGTTACGGTCAGCACGAACGCAACAACGACGCTGCCCGATATGCTCCTGCAGACCAATGTGGGTGCAAGCGGCAGCGTGTTGATCAATAATGGAGCCGCATACACGACTTCAGCCGCAGTGAAGCTCTCCATTGCGCCAACGGATAGTGCAGTGCTGATGGCGGTGTCCGAAGACGCATCTTTTACCGGCACGCTGACCTGGGAGCCCGTGACGCCGACGAAGAACTATACCTTCTCCGGTTCTTATTCCCCGGGGAAAACTGCGAACATCTATGTGAAATTCGCCGACATGAGCGGTCTTCCTACCGCGGGGTCTGCTTCCGCTTCCATCTATATTGACACCGATCCGAAGGCGACGGTTACTGCGCCGGTGAATGCGGGCACCATCGCAAACACGAAGCCCCAGCTTTCCTGGTCCTATACACCGCCCATGCCGAGCCCCAAATACCACGTGCAGGTGGCTACCGATGCTGCTTTTGCGTCGATTGTGGCCGGCCAGGATCAGACAAACTTGACCCAGGCGCAGTACACGCTCTCATCGGCGATTCAGCAGGGGACCTATTACTGGCGGGTAGCAATCATCGATAGCGCCGGTACGCAATGGAACTGGGCGGGACCCTGGTCCTTCACGATCAACCTGAGCTCGGTTACCCAGAACGCTCCTGCGAACGGCAGCTTCACCATGGTTACGACGCCCACGCTGACCTGGAGCGCCAACCCGAATGCAGCCTCCTACATCGTGAGCCTGGCGACAAACTCGGCGCTTACCGGCAGCACGACGTTTACGACCGCGCAGACCAGTTACACGCTTCCCGCGCAGGCAGACGGAACGTATTATTGGGCAGTCACGCCGGTAGATATCTTCAGCATCCAGGGAACCCGTTCCACGGTATGGAGCCTGGTGATCGACACGACGGCGCCGGCGGGCAGCGTCGTGATCAATGAGAAACCGCTGGTCAGCAGCACGAGCTCGACCATGGGTGCGACGGTCACGCTCCAGCTCTCGGCAACCGACACCTACGGCGTTGCGGCGTACTTTACCCGGGGGTATATCGGCACACCGCCGCTTGCGGATGATCCGGGTTGGGTCTCTATCACGAACGCTCCCACGAACTATTCCGCACCGAATGTTTCGTTCACACTTTCTGCGGGGAGTGGTGTGAAATACGCTTATGTGTGGTTCAAAGACCAGGCAGGCAACGTCTCGGCTTCGCCGGTTTCGGACACAACCAAGCAGATTGCCTTTTCTGCAATGACCGCGTACTCGAACGCCGCCAGGGATGTCGGCAAGTATCCAACCATGAAGATCGACAGCGGTGGCCGGCCCTATCTTGGCTATTACGATTTGGATACCGCGACAGGGTTCGGCAGGCTTTCGTATACGCTTGTCACGAGCATAAGCAACTTCCCTAATATGAGCTGGAATACTCCGAATGTCGTCGACAGCCAGGCGAATACAGACATCGGGAGATGGTCGTCGATGGTTGTGGTCCCGAACTATGCGTTCTTCAGCTACCATGACGTTACGAACACCAAACTGAAATTCGCCAGTTGCGTCTTGTCGTGCACGACCTACACGGTTGACTCCGGTTCATTCAGGAACCTCGGAAGATACTCTTCCCTGGCAATTCAGTCCGGAGCGACCTATACCGCACATATCAGCTATCTCGACTATAATGGCGGTGGACCGAATACCAATTTGAAATATGCCGCCGGCTTGAATAGTTCCTGGACTGTTACAACCCTTGATAGCACCACCAATGCTACGACTGCCAGTGTGAATGATCCTACGTCGATAGCCCTCGACGTAAACAATAAGGCGCATATCAGTTACACCGGCGGGGGGATCTGGGCGCTGAAATACGCCACAAACTCGTCCGGTACGTGGACGGTAAATCAGCTGGACTCGAAGGGATATAAATCGGCAATCGCGGTCGAGGCAACAACACCTCCCAAGGTTCATATCAGCTATTCGGGGACGGGAGGTATCAAATATGCCACCAATGCATCCGGTTCCTGGGTCACGACCGTCGTTGACGGAACAACTACAGCCGGCGCCGAGAAGACGGGTATTTTCATCGATGACCTCGGCTATGTACACATTGTGTATGTCTCGTCATTCAACGGGGATCTGATGTATGCCACGAATAGATACGGTTCATGGACCCCTGTCCTGATCAATCCATCGTCGGCAACGTCAACTTTCGAGTCGCCGTCAATTGTGATCGATATGTCGACAGATATAATGTATGGGTTCAAACACAACTATGTACATATTGGTTACTATGATAGCTTTAACAAGAAAGCGATGCATTCCTACACGCAGTTGCCGTAGCCAAAGTAGCGTCAAGAGAAATATTTATTAACCCGACGTCGTCGGATATGGCATCGCAATAGCTGAATGAAAAGCCCGGGAGAATATCTCCCGGGCTTTTCTTGTTTCAGGTCCTTTTCACCGGGAATTATCACTTGACCTTCCGGGCGACTTGTTCAATAATAGCAGCCATCTCTAATGTACCCTGTCTTGGGGAGGGACCATGAACCGGATGAAAATACCCTCGACACTGTTAACGCTGCTTCTTGTGCTGATCGTCGGCTCTGTTCTTTCCGCCTGCGGCGGCGGGGGAGGAGGAGGCGCGACGGGTTCGGGCGGAGACGGCACGAACAGCTCCGGCACGGGAACCGGCGGCAACGGGGGGCAGTCGCTGACCACTGGCCAGGCGCAGATCACCGGCACGGTCCAGCCTGATCCGGCCGATGCAACCGCGAACGGACAGAATGCGAATGCCACCGTGTACGTGGTCGGCCAGCAGGACAAGGCGGTCACGACCGACGCAAACGGCAATTTCACGTTGACCATGGATACGACCCTGTCCGGCACGATCCTCAAAGCCAAGTCGTTCTGGGCGTCGATCTTCGGCGCTTCCGCAGCGACCAAACAGTACGGTCTCGTGGTCATCAGCAATGCCCTGGGGCATGGTCACAAGACCGAGGTCGATGTGGTCGACGGACAGGTCAACACGCTGTCCACGATCTATATCAATACCGTAGGCTCCATCAGCGGAAAAGCCTTCCTGCAGGGAGCGACCGATCATACGGGGATCACCGTCTACATCCCCGGGACGTCCTTTATCGCTATGACGGCGGCCGACGGTTCCTACAGGATCACGAATGTCCCGTCGGGAACCTACGATTTCGTCCGTGCGGAGAAGCTGGGCAGCACCTACCATTATGCGATCACCTCGAAGGTGACGGTTACGACGAACGCCAATACGGTCCTGCCCGATATGCTGCTGCACCTTTCGGCCGGACCCAACGGCGCCGTCCTGATAAACGGCGGAGCCGCATATACGACATCCACAAGCGTGCAGCTGTCGATCGCTTCCAGCGACAACGCGGTCCTGATGATGACCTCCCAGGACAACACCTTCGCTGGAGTCACCTGGGAGCCGGTCGCCGCGTCGAAGCCCATGAACTGCATCGGCAATTTCGACGGCGGCGGCACGTGCACGGTCTACGCGCGGTTCGCCGAAGCGAGCGGTCTGGAAAGCACCCCTGTCTCGGCTTCCATCGTGATCGACACCAAGCCTCTCGTGACCTCGACGACCGGTACGGTCATCGGCAGCTCCAAGCCGACGTTGACCTGGACCTATGGACTTGCCATGCCCAATCCCCAGTATCACATCCAGATTGCGTCAGATGCGGCATTTGCGAACATCGTGGATGATCAGACGACCACGGCGAATACGGCGCAGTATACCTATGCCAAGACCACGCCGCTCGCAAACCTCACGCCCTATTACTGGCGGGTGTCGATGATCGACGCATCGGGCCATGAATGGGGCTGGGCCGGACCGTGGCAGTTCACGGTCGATCTCGGGACCGTGTCACTCTTGTCACCGGCCGACGGTACGGGCAGCGTGAGCTGGATCAACGATACTACGCCCACATTCACCTGGCAGGCGAATGCGAAGGCCGCGTCGTACAGCTTCCTGTTGAAAGACAAAAACAGCAATATAGTGGCTAACGTCTCCGGCATAACGGCGACCTCCTATACCCAGCCCACGCCCCTTGCAAATGGAAGCGGCTACTCATGGAACGTAACGCCCGTGGATGCCTACGGCGTCCCCGGGACCCCGTCGAGCACCTGGGTCATGAATATTTCCACGTACGTCCCGGGCGGATCGCCGACGGTCACGATCAACAGCGGGAATCCTATCACATCATCGACCAACGTGACGGTGACCGTGGCAGGAACCGTGATGGACATGCCGGGGCCCAAGATCGACGGATGGTACATCTCGGAAACGAACGTTGCCCCCGACCCGGCTGCATCGGGCTGGATCGCCATCGCGACGCCCAAATCGACCTGGAGCGGCGGAACGTCGCAGTACACCATGAGCGCTTCCGGCGGGCTTAAGACTCTCTATGTGTGGTACAAGGACAATGCGGGCAATGTGGGTGGACCAAGAACAGGAACCATTCAGATGCTGAACTTCGTGATCAGCACGGTCGACGGCGGGGCCGGCTCGAACGTCGGATCGAATGTCAGGATGTCGTCGGCGAACGGCACCGTGCAGATGAGCTACTATGATTCAACCAACCAGCGGATGAAATACGCCAAGCTCGTCTCGGGAACGACCTGGTCGATCGTCTCGTCTGCCCCAACGACGACCATCAAATGCGAATCACTGGCCGTGGAAAGCGGAGGAAAAGTGCATCTGAGCTGCACGAGGAGTACCGGCATCGGCGGCGAGCTATGGTACCTGGCCACGAATGCCTCGGGCGTCTGGCAGGCGCCGGTGCTTGTGGACAACAGCTCCATGAACATGGGATACGGATCGATCGTAGTGGACGGCTCCGGCTTCGCTCATATCAGCTATGCGGACATTATCAACGGAGCGTTGAAATACGCGACGAACAAGAGCGGCAGCTGGCAGACCCAGGCCATCGAAGGATCGACCTCGAACCGCGTGGGCGTGGATTCATCGATCGTCACCGACAATTCCAATACGGTGCATATCGGTTACTACGATACGACGAACATGCGGCTGAAGTATGCCAAGGGTGTCTATAGCTCCTGGACCTATACGGCGATCGTGTCCGCGAAAACCACGACCGACGTGGGCCAGAAGCCGTCGCTGGCGATCGACAAGACAACAGGGACGCTGCACCTCACCTATGACAATACGACGAGCGGCTCGGTGCAGTACATAGCCGACCCGTCGTCAGTCTGGGGTTCGCCGGTGACCCTGGGGACTCCGGGAACGACCAGCGCGGTGTTCTTCGATCCCGTCACATCAGCGATCCATGTGACCTTCTATAATGCGACGAACCAGGACCTCTATTATGCGACCAATGCGTATGGAGGGAAATGGGGCGTCGCCCCGGTTGACACGGCCGGATTCGTCGGCGGAGACAATGCCCTGACCGTCACGAGCGACGGGACCGTGCATATCGGATACTGGGACAATACGACCGGTTCGCTCAAGTATGCGCACGTGCCCTGATCGGTGGGTCAATTCGTCTCCCTGAGGGGCCTTCGGGCCCCTTTTTTATTCTGGCGAGGAGCGCTAGCAGAACAACAGGTATTGCGCGAGTCCCACGAGGAAGACGAGCAGAAAAGGGCGCGAGGGCGGAATGTTCAGAGCCTCATATCTCGGTCGCTGATCGGCTGGAAAGGACGGGCGCAATGGCCCGTGAATTCATTGAACTCCTGCACAAAGGCAAGGAATGCATCGCTATCGATGCACCCGTCCTTGATGAAAGGATGGCGACGGTTTGACCGGACGTGGTCCAAGTCCCGGCGCAAAGCATCGGAAAGAGCAAGCTCCTGAAATTCCCGTTCAGCCGCCGGAGACAGACCCGCCAGGTCCGTGTCCTTGCGCTTCGGATTGTTCTTGATGGCCTGGATCTTCAGACCGATGATATCTTCAGGTAGCAATACGCGTATTTTGGCCGTTCCTCCGTAAATGTCCCGTTCCACCGCCCTCGACAGCATGGCCATGCTCACTTCGCGGAATGCGTGAATCATATCGACTTCTCCGAAGGCGGCGATGGGTGACCGGTACTGGGAGACGTTCTCCGTTCTGTACTCGAGGCGGTAGCCCAGCTCTTCCATGATTGTGTCGATCCTGGCCAGATCCTGCCGCGCCACGAGAAAATCAATATCGATAGTGGCCCTGCCGACGCCCCAGAGGCCCAGAGCGAAACCGCCCATCAGTCCGTAGGCGACAGACTGATCTTGAAACCGGCTGATCAGGTTCGAAATGACCGTTCGGAAGTCCATAGATTCGCTCGACCTTCAAACCTTACTATAAACAGCGTGAAATGGCAAGAGACGTTCACCGCATTGCATATTGTGCGAGTCCCACGAGGAAGACGAGCAGCACGGGAAGGTAGAGCAGCCGGTAGGTGCCGGCAAGGTCGGCTTTGAAGTAGCGGGCTGTGAGCAGGAGACAGAGGTGCGTGGGCGAGAGCATGATCCCGGCAAAGCCGCTGGCGAAGGCGAAGGTGACCGTGGACGGATCGGGATGGCCGCCGGTCATGGCGACCACGAGCGGGAAGGTGGATCCCACGAAGGCCACGGTCACGCCGGTCAACAGCCCCACGATGAAAGGCAGGGCGAAGAACACGGCGGCAGGCGGCATGCCGCTTTCGCGGAAGAAACGGGGCAGGGAATCGATGGCGCCCGATGCGTCGAGCATGCCCTTGTAGGCCATGACGCCCAGCACCATGACGATGATGTTCAGCGAGATGCTTTCCTTGAGCGCCGTGCCCATCTCCTTCCAGGAATACCGGTAGACCGCGAAGAGCGCGATAACGATCACCGTCATCGCCGGGGACAGGCCGAGTCCGGCAAAGGCCACGAGCACCACGGCTCCCGCGATAGGCAGGAGGGCGAGTGCCAGGTCGAGGACGTCCTTTCTGCTCCTTGTTCCTTCCACGCGATGCCCCTCCACGCCTCGGAAACAGAGGAACGCCCCGACCAGGACGAGCGCAAGGGGCAGGGGCGACTGCGACAGCATGAACCGGTTCACGGGAATGTGCGTGATCGCGGCGGCAAGGATCACGCCGGGGTAGAGGGGCGAGAAATATTCCCAGGGATGGCGGAACCAGTAGTTGATCAAGGCTCGCCGCTCGGGCGAGACGGTGCTCGTTCCGGCGGCCTCCTGGACCAGGGGCGCGGAGAAGGCTGCGCCGCCGGCCGAAGGCAGGAGGCCGATGATCCCGGGAAGGACCGCCATGGAGACCCGTCGGTCACGTGCGATTGCGGACAGGGACTCCGTCATCTGCCTGAGCAGGCCCCGTTTCCGGATGATGTTCTCGACCACCATGATCAACACCAGTCCGCCGACGAGGTTCAGGGTCACGGGATCGACGCTTGATCCGGCGAACACGGCCAGCTGATCCATCGGGCCGATGCTGTAGAGCGCTCCCAGGAAGACGGATGCCGCGAGCATGACCCAGCCGAGGTTCCAGCGGAACCGGAGCAGGCTTACGATGAGGATGAAGGACAGGACGATCTTGACGAGGTCGATCACCGGACGTAGGCCTCGCTCAGGTAGAAGAGAACGGCGGCGCGGATGGAATACCTTTCCATTTTCCAATCGTCGGGAAGGGGCTGGAAGGGAGCTGCATTCCTGATGGCGCGCAGGGCTTCGTCGTCCAGGATCTTGTAGCCCGACGATTTGAGCAGCTCCAGGTCGCCGAGGGACCCGTCTTTCATGATGTCGAATTTTATGTACAGCGTCCCCTGGAGGCCCGACATGGCGGCTAGTTCGGGGTATTTGAGCACGCTCTCGACCTTGATCTTGAGCCACCGGTTGTAGGACATGAACTTGAACTCGTTCGTGTCCAGGGTCACCGAATTCTCGCCGGGCTTGCTGTCGGGCATGCCCTTTTTCGCCAACTCGTCGATGTCCGTCTGGGAAAGGAAGGGAAGCGGCCCTCCTTTCTCGTAAGGCGTTACGCCTTCCGTTCCTTTCCTGCCTTTGCCGGTCTCGGATTTGCCCTGTTCGCTTCCTTCCGGCCTGCCGAGCGCCGGCTTGGTCTTCGGCACCGACACGTCGGGCGCATCGCCGAACTGCTTGGGCGCCGGAATGTTCCGGGGCGGAAGGATCTGCTCCGGTTGGACCGGCTGCGGAGGCACCGGCGGCAGGGGGACCGCCTTCGGCACGGGCTGCACCTTGGGAGGCTGGAGGGGGGGGAGCTTGCGGATCACGTCCTTCGGCAGATCGACGATGTCCACCGGCAAGATCTCGAGCGGCTTCGTCATGCGCCCGGCCAGGAAGAGGATCGATGCGAAGAAGAGGAGGTGCAGGCCGACCGAGGCGGCGATGAATCGGCTGAAGTGTGGGGAGCGGAACATGGGTTCTGGGGGAACGGGGATAGGCCCGATCAATCATCGTACAATATCAACAACTACACCAAACTATACCGCGAAGTCGCGAAGGACGCTAAGGGGAGTCCGGTTTTTTCCGAATTTTCCCCATCCGCGTCCAGGAGAAGGGTTTGTTTCTTCGCCGTATCTAAAGCTTCTTCTGCATTTGGTCTGATACTTCCCGCGTGAGCCGAAGGATCGCTTCGGCCTTTTCGGGAGTCAGGCTGCCCATGCCGCACGACGGCGTGATCAGGGCCTGACGCAGGATCGTCGCCCGGCTGACGCCTGCTGCTTCCAGCTTCCGCATGCTCCCTTCGAGCAGGGTGATGAGGCTTTCGGCGGTCTCGTTTCCGGTGAAGGCGCCGGTGGGAACGATGCCCCAGGCAAGGCTGCCGCCCCGCTCCAGGAATGCCTTGATCGCCGCGGGATAGAGCAGCACGCGTTCGGCGTATCCGAAGGCGTCGAAATTGACGATATCGACGTTCGTCCCGAAGATCATCGGCCAGTCAGCGTTGCCGCAGCAGTGAATGCCCGCGATGCCGCCCAGCTCGTGGATGAGCCCGATGATCTCGTTCAGTTTTTCCGCCACCATCTCCGGCGATGCGGCGGAAAACGCCGATCCCAGCGATTCCATGGCGGGTTCGTCGATGAAGATGATCACCGGCAGGCCGAAGGGCTTGAAGGTCTCGATCTGCCAGGCGGCCTTCATGGCAAGGCCCTTGACCACGGCGTCGAAGACCACGTCGTTATGGATGATGTCCTTGCCCGTCTCGTCCTTGAAGGAGATGCCCGCGGTCAGGGGGCCGGTGATGTGGCCTTTCAGGAACCGCGCGCCCTTCGGCAGCCCTTTTTTGATTGTCCGCAAAAAGCCGTAGAACCCCGCGGCATAGGTTTCGGTGATCCGGAAATAGCCGTAGTCCTTCTGGATGTAGCGCTCGAAGAACTTCTCGAGCGCCGGCGTGAGATCTCCCGAAGTGTCGAAAGAGAACCGCTGCTTTGTTTCGTCGATCACGAGGCCGGGCAGGGACTCGCTGTACTGGCCGTCCATGTGCTCCCGGAAGCCGAGCTTCGGGAGCTGCGGCCAGATGGGCGCTTCGGGCAGATAGCGGATCGAGAGCGCTGCGGCCTGGTCAGGATCTGCGACAGGCAGGCTTCCGATGCCGGTGGCAAGACAGTTGAACTCGGTGGTCATTACGGCGTCCTTTCTCGCTCTGTTTTTTATTATATAAGCCGCTCCGGTAAAATACAACTTAATCTTGACGGATTCATGCTGAAGCGCGAGCCAGACCGTTTTCCCCGATGGAGGAAGCAAAAAAACTTTACACCACGTGCCGGACCCGGTAATATCCTGCCATGAAAGTTAAATATGGAACCAAGGCCGTGAAGCAGGCGAAACTGGAGACCTGGGACAATCCGTCGCCGGACCGGGACTATGTGATCGAGATCAGCTATCCCGAGTTCACCTGTCTCTGCCCGCGTTCGGGGTACCCGGACTTCGCCGAGATCGCCATCTCCTACGTGCCGGACAAGAAGATCGTGGAGCTCAAGGCGCTGAAACTCTGGCTGAACGGGTTCCGCGACCGCTCCATCTCCCATGAGGCCGTGACGAACCTGATCTTCGACGAGCTGAACCGGACCCTGCAGCCCCGCGAGCTCGAGGTAACCGGCGACTTCAACGTCCGCGGCAATGTGAAGACCGTCATCCGTGTCGCGCTCTGACGCGCATCCACAGGAACGAATTACCCGATCATCCGGAGTGGCACGGGAACTTCGGCCGGAGCTTTCGGGTCGGCGGATGAGGTATAATGGCATTGCACGGGAGAGATCAACGCGAGTTGTTGTGAAGGAGCGGGTATGTTCGGATTGGGAGTCCCTGAGCTGATCGTCATTTTCGTTATTGCCCTGATCGTTTTTGGGCCGAAGAAGCTGCCGGAACTGGGCAAGGCCCTGGGCAAGGGCATCGCCGAGTTCAAGCGCGCTTCGCAGGAGATGAAGGATACGATCGAGACCGAGGTGCGGAACGCTGAACACTCCATCGATTTGAAGAAATTGAAGGACGACGTGGAGGGCATCCAGACGGATATCAAGAAGGAACTGGCCGAGGCTGTAAAGCCCGCGCCTGCTGCGGCGGAACAGCCAGCCCCGGAAGGAACCCAACCGGCACAGACCGCGTCCTCCGGTGAAGCGAGCGCTGAAACCAACAAGGAGAAATCCGTCGATCCCTATGGCAAATCCTGAAGAAGGCAAGATGTCGTTCTGGTCCCATCTTGAAGAACTCCGGAAACGACTGGTCAACATGGCCATTGCCATCGGTATCGGCTTTATCCTCTGCTTTTCCTATTCCGAAGAAATTCTCGGGCTGTTGCTGCTGCCGATGAATGCCACGGTGAATTACGGGCTGACATTCCCCTTTATCACCTTCACGCCCAACAAGACCGTCCAGACACTTCACTTTACCACGCTGACCGAACCCTTCATGGCCCATCTCAAGATCGGCTTGGTCGCCGGCATCATCCTCGTTGTCCCGTTCCTTCTCCGCCAGGTCTGGCTCTTCATCGCGCCGGGGCTTCTGCCGCGGGAGCGGCGGTATGCCGGACAGTTCGTCTTTTTCTCCACGCTCTTCTTCGCGGCCGGCGTGGCGTTCTGCTTCCTCCTTCTGCTGCCCAGCGCGGTGCCGTTCCTTATCTCCTACAAGACCGAACACCTGACGCCCATCATCAAGATCGGCGATTATATCAGCTTCACGCTCACCTTCATGCTCGCCACGGGCGCCGTGTTCGAGCTGCCGCTCCTCATGATCCTGCTCGGACGCATGGGCATCATCCAGACGGAAAGCCTGACCAAGTTCCGCAAGTATGCCTTCCTGATCGCGTTCATCATCGGCGGCATCGTGACGCCCACGCCCGATCCCTTCAACATGACCATCATGTCCATCCCCATCTATCTGCTGTACGAGCTGGGCATCCTCGGCGTCCGCATCCTCGGCAGGCCGAAGCAGGGCTCTGACGAAACATCGTCGACAGAGACATAGGTAATAAACACTGACGCATATGAACCGCGAAGCCGCCCCCGAGTTAATCATTCGAGGGCAGGCTGCGGACGCGAAGAATTCCAATTACGAAATAGCTTCAACGCTGATTGACGCTGAGAGAATATGAAGAGTCCTGATACTGCTTTATCAGCGTAATTCATTGGTTTTCTCATAGCTTTTTCAGCGTTTCATTGGTGTTCGTCTTCCCCTCGCGCGCTAGGCGTCTCGGCGATTGACGCTTGGTATGGTTTCTTGAAAAGGTTCCCATGAAAACCGTTTCCTTCATCGCGGCGAAGTCGGGCAGCGGCAAGACCACCTTGATCGAGAAGATCGTGCCGCTCTTGAAGGCCCGGGGCCTCCGGGTGGCGGTGATCAAGCACGCGTCGAAGGGATTCGACCTGGACCGGCAGGGAAAGGACTCCTGGCGGTTCCGTGAAGCGGGCGCAGATACGGTCCTGCTCGTGGGGCCCGGGGGGCTCGCGCTGCAGCAGCGGCTGGACAGCCGGCCGGCCCTTGCCGATCTGGAGCGCATGGCGGGGAACGCGGACGTCATCATCACGGAAGGATTCAAAGCCGAAGCGAAGAACCGGATCGAGGTCTTCCGCGAGGGAGTGTCCGGCGAAAGGCCGCTCGCGAGCAGCGACGCGTCGATACTCGCCATCGCCAGCGATCGGAGGTTCGATCTCGGCATTCCGTGGCTCGACCTGAACGATGCAGCGGGAGTCGCCGCATTTATCGCGAGCAAATTGCAATTGTAACATGATGTGAAACGACGATTGAATGCGGGAAATCGCGTTTTTCGTTGACTTGATCTGCGCATATCCTTTATAACCTTATGCAGTTCCGCCGCGTGAGAGCGCGCCGGACGAAAGGGGCTGACATGGCTGGTGCGAAGTCGAAGAAATTGTTCGAGGAAGCGAAGAAGCATATTCCCGGAGGAGTGAACAGCCCGGTGCGGGCCTTCCGTTCTGTGGGCGGGGATCCGCTGTTCATCAAGAAGGCGAAGGGCTCCAAGATATACGATGCCGACGGCAAGGGCTACATCGACTACGTCCTTTCCTGGGGCCCCATGATCGTGGGCCACGGCCATCCGCAGGTGACGAGAGCGCTCAAGAAGGCGATTGCCGACGGAACGAGTTTCGGCGCTCCCACGGAGCTCGAAATCACGCTTGCCAAAATGGTCAAGAAGGCGGTGCCGTCCATTGAGATGGTGCGCATGGTTTCTTCGGGCACCGAAGCGACGATGAGCGCAATCCGCGCGGCCCGCGGGTTCACGGGCAGGGACAAGATCCTCAAGTTCGACGGCTGCTACCACGGCCACGGCGACAGCCTCCTGGTCAAGGCCGGGAGCGGCGTGGCCACCTTCGGCCTGCCCGACAGCCCGGGCGTTCCCAAGGACCTGGCGAAGCACACGCTCACCGTGGCGTTCAACGATCTGGCCGCGGTCCGCGAGGTATGCGCCAAGGAAGGCGAGCAGATCGCCTGCATCATAGAT
>JAKAHZ010000067.1 GCA_021814615.1 Nitrospirota bacterium
CGCTTATGTGGCGACCGGCGAGCCCCTTGACAAAGCAGGGGCGTACGGGATCCAGGAAAAGGGCGCCCTTTTTGTCGAAAAGATCGACGGATGCTATTCAAATGTCGTCGGCCTGCCACTTGCGAGGCTCGGTTTTTTGCTCAGGAGTTTTGGGGTCAGAGTTTGGTAGGACAGCGTACCTTATTATTACTTTCAGAACCCACCTTGACAAACATTCCCTACACCATCTACAATAACATCATACTGAAGTCTGATCTGCATTATCTTATTATATTGCGATCAAGGAGTCCAAAAAATGGAAACCATCAGTCTGATGATCGTGGATTCTGACGCAAACCTGCCGGAAAGCATGGCGACGTCGCTCAAAGGGCAATCCTCGCTGGATGTCGTCTCAGCGGTCTCCCGGAGAGAATCGGCAATCAAGCAGCTCTCCCTGCAGCCGCTGGTCATGCTGCTGGACGCCGATGTACTGAAGCGTCAGACACTCGGACGATTTCTGAGGACCACCCATATCAAGTCTCCGGCAACGAAGGTTATCGTCATGCACCGCGAACTGCCGCCTGACGAAGAGCTGATTGAGGAGATCCGGCTCGGTTCCCGGGGTTATATTCTGCACAACGAACGGCCTGACCGCGTAGTCAAGGCGATAACCGCCGTCACGTCGGGCGAGATCTGGGCCGAGCGGCGGATCCTGGAGAAGACGATTGTCCGTCATACCCTCATACCGGAGACCTTCCAGGGCGATGCCGTGGATATGCAGTCCCTGACCAGCAGGGAACTCGACATGCTGTCGCTCGTCCTGAAGGGCGCCACGAACCGCGAGATCGCCGAGATGAGCCATATCAGTGAACGGACCGTGAAGACGCATCTCTACCGCGTGTACCGGAAACTGAATGTCAAAAGCAGGGCGAAAGCCATCGCGCTCTTCTCCCATTGATGCCCTTCCGGCAGCCCGGGAATTTTCCGGGCTGCCGTTGCGTTTTCCCGGGTCCGGTGCAGCCGCAGCGGGCCGCGTCCGAATGCTTCTCGTTCCCGCCTCGCTCGACTCGCTGTCCCCCCTCAGTTCATGCGGGAAAGCGCGGTCGGCTTGCAATTCCCGCAACTATTTCCTACAATACGAAAAGGAGGGCGTTTTGTCCGCGCCGGACCAAATACACGCATGGACGCAACCCTGCTCGACCGCTATCTGAATTATCTGTCCGTGGAAAAGGGTCTCGCGAGGAATACGCTCGAATCCTATGCGAGGGACCTGCGAAAGTATTTTGCCGACCTGGAGCACCAAGACCAGCGCAGCATCACTGTCCGGGATGTGCAGCGCTTCCTGGCCGGGCTTGCCGAGGGAGGCATGGCCCAGCCCTCGATCGCCCGCTGTCTTGCCGCTGTCCGCGGCTTTCACAAGTTCCTCCTGACCGACAACCTGGCTTCAGCCGATCCTACCGCGACTATCGAGACGCCCCGGGGATGGAAGCGCCTGCCCAAGAGCCTGAGCAGCGAGGAAGTGTCATCGCTGCTTGATCAGCCGGAACCGGCGACCATGCTGGGTCTGAGGGATAAGGCGATGCTCGAAGTGCTCTATTCGAGCGGGCTGCGGGTGTCCGAACTGGTGGGGCTCCGGCTGGCGAACATCAACCTGGAACGCGGCTTTGTCGTGGTGATCGGCAAGGGTTCGAAGGAACGGGTCGTCCCGCTGGGAGATGTCTCCCTGACCTGGGTGCGCTCGTATCTGGAACGATCCCGGCCGCTGCTTCTCAAGGGGAACGACGCCGACGCGCTCTTCGTGAGCCTGCGTCGGCGCCAGATGACCCGCCAGATGTTCTGGGAGCGGATCAGGCACTATGTCGCGAAAGCCGGCATCAGGAAAGCGGTCTCGCCGCATACGCTGCGCCATTCCTTTGCGACCCATCTCCTGGACAACGGCGCGGATCTCCGTGCGGTCCAGGCCATGCTGGGCCACGCCGATATCTCGACGACGCAGATCTATACGCAGGTGTCCCGGGAACGGCTCAGGAAAATCCACGAGAAATATCATCCACGGAGCTGACAAAGCGGTTCCGTTCCGATCCTATGGAAATCATCACCGGTCATACCAATGCCGATTTCGACGCCCTGGCATCCATGGTGGCGGCGAAGAAGCTCTACCCCGAGGCGGTGCTCGTCTTCGCCGGCTCGCAGGAAAAGAGCATGCGCGATTTCTTCCTCGAATCCACGGCCTATACCGTCGAGTTCACCCGCCTCCGGAGCATCGATGTTGCCGCAGTGACCCGGCTGATCATCGTGGATAACCGGAATCCGGCCCGCCTGGGAAAACTGGCGGACGTGCTGGAGCGTCCCGGCGTCCCGGTGCATATCTATGATCATCACCAGTCAGCGGAAGGGGATGTTCATGGAGAGGTGGAGATCATCGAAGAGGTGGGCGCAACAACCACGCTTATGGTCGAGCTTCTGCGCCGGAAAGGGCTGCCCGTGACCGCCCATGAGGCGACCATCTTCGCCCTGGGCATCTACGAGGAGACAGGGTCCCTCACCTATGTATCCACCACGGCGCGCGACGCGGAAGCTGCGGCCTTTCTCATCTCCTGCGGTGCGAACCTTCATGTGGTTTCGGATTTCATCACCCGCGACCTGACGCCGGAGCAAACGGCGGTCCTGAACGACCTGGTCAACGCTGCCACAAGCTACGATATCAACGGCGTGCGCGTCGTGATTGCCGCGCTGGCAACGCAGCATTTTCTCCCCGACGTGGCAGCGCTCGCCCATCGCATCATCGACCGCGAAAACCTCGACGTGCTCTTCCTTGTCGTACAGATGGGATCCAAAACGCATATCATCGGCAGGACGCGCACCAACCAGGTCAACGTGGGCAGGGTGCTCGAGGCCTTCGGCGGCGGAGGGCACGTGACCGCGGCTGCGGCCGCTGTGCGCGATCTCACCTATCTCCAGGCGAGGGAACGCCTGATCGACGAACTGAAGCGGCACATCAAGCCCGGGAGATCGGCGGCGGACATCATGACCGCGCCGGTCAAGACCATCGCGTCGGGCAGCACGATCGCGCAGGCCGGCGGGGACATGACGCGGTACAGCGTGAACGTCCTGCCGGTGCTGCAGGGCGGCGTTTTTCGGGGGATCATCACGCGCGAGGTGGTCCAAAAGGCGCTGTTCCACGGCCTCGGCGAACAGACCGTCGACGAACTCATGTCCACGGGCATCACGGCGGTATCGCCGGCAACACCCATGGCCGAAGTGGAACGGGTGATGCTCGAGGAGCGGCAGCGCTTCATCCCCGTCATCGAGGCCGGGGGCGATCTCGTCGGAGCCATAACGCGGACCGATCTGCTCCGATCGCTGCATGAGGAGCGGCTCAGCAGCGCCGGCGTCCCCGAGGGAGAACCCTATTCGGTCCGGAATGTGCGCGGTTTCATCGAGGACCGGGTCCCCCGCGAGGTGCGCGAAACGCTCAAGGCCGTGGGAGAAGTGGCGGATGAAACGGGATTCGCGGTGTATCTCGTCGGCGGCATTGTGCGCGATCTCTTCCTCCGCGTCGCAAACATGGACGTGGATATCGTCGTGGAGGGGGACGGCATCACCTTTGCCGGCATCCTGGTGCAACGGCTCGGCGGCCGGATGAAGACCCACCAGAAGTTCGGCACCGCCGTGATCACGCTGCCCGGCGGCATCAAGCTGGATATCGCCACGGCGCGTCTGGAGTTTTACGAGTCGCCTGCAGCGCTGCCTACCGTGGAGCTCTCTTCCATCAAGAAAGACCTCTATCGCCGGGATTTCACGATCAATGCTCTGGCCGTCAGGCTGAACCGGAAGCGCTTCGGCGAACTCATTGATTTTTTCGGAGGCCTGCGGGACATCAAGGACAAGATCGTCCGCGTCCTGCACAACCTCTCCTTTGTCGAGGATCCCACGCGCGTGTTCCGCGCCATCCGGTTCGAGCAGCGCTACGCTTTCCAGATCAGCAAACACACGGAGCATCTCATCAGGACGGCGGTGACGATGCGCCTCTTTACGCGGCTCACGGGCGAGCGCATCTATGACGAGATCATGTTGATGTTCTCGGAGCTCGATCCGCTCAAGGTGCTCCGGCGCATGCAGGATTTCGACCTCCTCCAGTTCCTCCACCCCAGTCTGCGTCTCGGCGCTGAGCCGGAGCGGCTCTTCGCAAGCATCGGCGAAACCCTTACCTGGTACCGGCTTCTCTACCTGGAGGAGCCCGTGGAACGCTGGTTCCTCTATTTCCTTGGCCTCCTGGACGGCCTGAAGGACGAAGCGGCCGGTGAACTGCTCGGCCGTATCGCCGTGCCGCAGCGCGTCCGGAAACGCGTGATGTCGTCCCGGCAGCACTGCAGGGACGTCTTGACCGAGTTCTACCGAGACCCGCGGATCCCGGCCAGCAGGGTCTACGATCTGCTTCACCCGCTCACGATCGAACAGATGCTGCTTATGATGGCCAAGGCCAGGAAGGAACCGGCGAAGAAATATATCTCCCTCTATCTTACCCGCCTCCAGAGCGTGAAAGTGACCGCCACGGGCGACGATCTCCTGAAGCTCGGCGTTCCTCCCGGCCCGCGATACAAGCAGATCCTTGCCGAGCTTCTCGATGCCCGGCTGGACGGGGAGGTGAGGAACGAAGAGGAAGAGATCGCATTCCTGAAGAACGCCGCGGCGAGGTGACCCGGCAGTTTCTCATTGACTGGCCCCGCTGATTCAGGCATAGTGGCATGAACAGCGGCACGTTCCTGCCGCGAAGGCGCGAAAACACAACGTAGTATCATGCCGTTGAAGAACGGCTCTATTCCGTCCATGGCACAGTTTGGTGAACCGCAGGTGACCGTTTGCCCATGATCTATATAAATCTTTGCGGAGGCGTGCTGCTCCTCCTCTACGGCATCAAGTTGGTGAACGACGGCCTCCAGAGCGCCGCCGGTCCCCGCATTCGATCGCTGCTCCGCTCCCTGACCAGCAACCAGCTTGCCGCCGTGGGCACAGGCGCCTTCATCACGGGATTGATCCAGTCGAGCAGCGCCACGTCGGTCATGCTGGTGGGGTTCGTGAGCGCCGGCCTCATGACCTTCCGCCAGACGCTTGCCGTGATCCTGGGTGCCGACATCGGCGCCACGCTCACGGTGCAGCTCATCGCCTTCCACGTCACCGACTACGCCATCGCCCTGATCGGCCTCGGCTTGGCCATCGTCCTCTTCGCGAAGCGCCATCAGCTCCGCACCATCGGCGACGGCCTCCTGGGATTCGGTTTCGTTTTTCTGTCCATCAAGATCATGACCGGCGCCATGGCGCCGCTCCAGCAGAGCGCGCTGTTTCGCGACGTTATGGTCGCGCTTGTCGGATCGCCCTTCACCGGGATCGTGCTGTCCGCGCTCTTCACGGCCATGGTCCACAGCAGCGCGGCGACCATCGGCATCGCAATTGCCCTGGGAGCGAACGGCCTGATACCGCTTGAGGGCGCGATCCACATCGTTCTCGGGGCGAACCTTGGGACCTGTTCCACTGCGCTCATGGCGAGCCTGCGGGCGCCTTCGGAGGCCCGGCGCGTCGCCTGGGCGCACCTGCTCTTCAAGCTGACAGGCGTACTGCTCATTCTGCCGGCCCTGCTGCTCTTCGAAAGGGCCGTTACGTCCACGGGCGGCGAACTGGTCCGCCAGATCGCCAACGCCCATACGCTTTTCAACGCGCTCATGGCGGTCTGCTTCCTGCCTTTCCTCGGCCTCTTTGCAAAGGTTGTTGCCCGTATCGTGCCCGATTCCTCGGAGGAAAAGGCTTTCGGCCCCAAATACCTTGACGAGCATGTGCTTGCCACGCCGTCGCTCGCCCTGAGCCAGGCGACACGCGAGGCCCTCCGGGAATCCGACATTGTGCGGGAAATGCTGATCGACTCGATCAAGGCCTTCCAGACGAGCGACCAGACGTTGATCGCCGATATCCGGCTGAAGGACAACCAGGTGGACATGCTGGACCGCCAGATCCGGCTGTACCTCACGCGGCTGTCGTCCTCGCAGCTCACGGAAGCTCATTCCCGCAGGGAAGTGGCGCTCCTGGAGGCGAGCCGCGATCTGGAGAACATCGGAGACGTCATCGACCGGAACCTGATGGAGCTTGCGATAAAACGCATCACCAAGGGGCTCATGTTCTCCGAAGAGGGCATGAACGAGATCATCCTCTATCACAAGAAGCTGGTGGACAATTTCGACCTTGCCATCTCCACCTTCTCCGCTTCCGACCGCGACCTGGGGAGGCGCGTGCTCCGGAACAAGGAGGAACTGGAAACCCTGGAGCGCGAGCTTATCCAGGCGCATCTTGATCGTCTCCGGAAAGGGCTGCGGGAGTCCATGGAAACCAGCCATATCCACCTGGACACCATCGGCCAGCTTGCGCGCATTAATTCGCTGATCACCCATATCGTCTACCCGGTCTTCGAAGACGCGCGGAGCAGGGCGCGGGAAGACCATTTCGTGATCGGCGGGTAAAGGAGACGATCCACCACGAAGAGCACGAAGTACACGAAGGGAAGAGGTAATTCTTTGAAGTATTTCTCTAGTACCTATCTCAAGATCATCCTCTTGTCCTGTAACGCCAAGCCGTCGTCATTCCCGTGTAAACGGGAATCCAGGGGTTTTCTGATATTTCCTGGATGCCCGCTGGAGCCTGCCCTCGTGAAATCGGGGGCGGGCATGACGAACTATTACGGCAAATTCAATTATGAGATAGGTTTCATTTCTTCGTGATCTTTGCGATAAACAGATTTCTCGGCGTTTGCACATAACGGACAGGGACGTCAGTATCGGTTCGGGGGCCAATCATGATCAAACAGTTCAGGGTCAAGACCAATACCAGAACAGAGCTCGTCGACATCACGCAGGCGGTGCAGCGCATGGTTGCCGAGAGCGGCATCCGCTCGGGCGTCTGCTATGTCTTTGTCCCCCATACCACCGCGGGCGTGACGATCAACGAGAACACGGACCCGAATGTGGGCAGGGACATCCTGAAGGAGCTGAACAAGGTCATTCCCTTCGATGACAACTACGGCCATAACGAAGGCAACTCCGCAGCCCATATCAAGTCCACGCTTGTGGGCATGTCGAAATCAATCCTGGTGGAGGAGGGGCGGCTCGCACTCGGCACGTGGCAGGCCATCTTCTTCTGCGAGTTCGACGGCCCCCGGGAACGGCGGGTCATGGTCAAGGTCATGAAGGATTAAGCGAGTGTTGCAATAAGATCATTTGACTTAATATCTTCTTCGTGCCTTCGTGGCTTTGTGAGACAATGATCCTTTTCTGAAAATGAAGTGCCTGGTGTATCATTACGTATCCTAACCACGAAGACGCGAAGGTGCTGAGAAAAACGTTTACATTGTCCCGGTAACGTATCCAACAGTACTCACACGTTATGTTCCCCAAGAACGGAAATTCAATGAACCATCGCATGCTGATTCTGATCGTCGCTATCCTTCTTGCTCTGCCGCAGACGCTTTCCGCCCAGACCGCCGAGATCAACACCTACAAACGCCAGGTTCGCGAGGGGTCGGAGCTCCTGCATAAGGGCGATTACGCGGGAGCGCGCGATTCCTTCGAGAGCGCTCTCCGGTATTACGATGAGGATGCATCAGCCTATCTGGGCCTCGGCGCCGCCTACTTTCACCTGCGCGACGACCGCGCTTCAGAACGAGCGCTCAGGCAGGCCCTGGATCGGAATCCGAAGGAGAAGCAAGCATATGTCGTGCTCGGCGAACTGGCCTACCGGCAGGACGACCTGGAAAGCGCGGTTGCCGCATGGCAGCAGGCCCTGGATCTCGATCCCGCCGACAGCCAGCTCAAGGCCCGCCTGGAGCGGGTGAAACGGGAGCACGGGACGGAGAAGGATTTCAACCGCGATGTGACCGGCCATTTCTCGGTCAAGTTCGAGGGCAGGGAGCGGATCGAGGCGGGCAAGATCGTTCTGCGCATCCTCGAAGACGCCTACGGCGAGATCGGACGGCAGCTTTCCTACTACCCCGACCGGGAGATCGCCGTGATCCTCTACTCGGGCGAGCAGTTCCGGGAGGTGACCGACGCGCCGGGATGGAGCGGCGGCATCTTCGACGGCAAGATCCGCCTGCCCATCGGCGGCATCGATGCAGAAACACCGGCGCTCAGGCGGCTGCTGTATCACGAGTATACCCATGCTGTTGTACGCTCCATCACACCGCGCGTGCCCACATGGCTGAACGAGGGGCTGGCGCAGTTTTTCGAGGGCAGAGCGATCGACGGCAAAGAACGCGCCGCGCTCCAGGTGCTCCAGAAGAACGGAGCGCTGCCGTCGCTCCGCACCATGGAAGGCTCCTTCCTCGGCCTGGCCGGCGGACAGGCACAAATGGCCTATCTGATCAGCCTCTCTGCTGTCCGCTACATGAGCGATCAGTACGGCGTGTACCGTATCAGGATGATTCTGGACGAACTGGCGTCGAAAGGGAATATCCAGCAGGCGGTGGAAACGTCGCTCCTCGTTTCCTATGATGAGTTCGAGAGCGGATGGAAACGGTCGCTGGAGTAATAGTGACACTCCCCCTGTAAATCCCCGGCATCAAATCGCAAGACCGATAGACTCACATAAAATCTATTTAGCCACAAGAGGTCACAGAGGACTCAGAGGTATTATTTTAATCATGTAAAGGTTTACCTCTGCGCTCTCCGTGCGCTCTGTGGCAGATCTCGACTTTAGGATTTCATCAAGAATGATGTTGCCGTAATTTTGTTCTCTCCCTTTTCCCTTTTACCGGCCCCAGGCAAGTGGTACTATTGCGGTGATGCAGAATGTGACAGAACTCAAGCTCGCCGATTTCGACTTCGAGCTGCCCGAGGATCTCATCGCGCAGACCCCTGTTTCCGAGCGCGATCAGTCCCGGCTCATGGTCCTGGACCGCAGGACCGGCGATGTGCGGCATCGAATCTTCCGGGAAATTACGGGTCTGCTCCGTGCCGGGGACCTGCTGGTGGTGAACGATACCCGCGTTTTTCCCTGCAGGCTGCCGGTTAGGAAACAGGGCGGAGGTAAAGCCGAGCTCTTCCTGCTCGAGGAACTGGGGCTGAACCGCTGGCGCGCCATGATCCGCGGGGGCATCGGGGCCGGCATGGTCGTGCAGGTTGCGCCCGGCATCGAAGCCCGGGTACTCTCTGTTCAGGAGGACGGCACGCGGGAATTGCAATTCCTCGGCACCGCTGATATCCGGGCGTCCCTGCCTGAGATCGGCAAGGTGCCGCTGCCGCCCTATATCCGGCGCGAACCCGGCGACGCGGACCGGGAGCGTTACCAGACTGTCTATGCCGCGCATGACGGCGCTGTCGCTGCGCCAACGGCCGGGCTCCATTTCACCGGACCTTTGCTGGCGGAGATCCGGGAGAAAGGGATCGAGACCGTGCCGGTGACGCTGCATGTGGGTCCGGGGACCTTTCAGCCCGTGCGCACAGAAGCCCTCACCGATCACCGCATGCATCCGGAACGCTATCAGGTGTCGGAGGCCTCGGCGGAAGCGATCAACCGGGCAAAGGCAGAAGGGCGACGCGTCATTGCCGTGGGCACGACGAGCGTGCGGACTCTCGAATCCGCAGCGGGAACCGACGGGAACGTGCGCGCCGGGAGCGGAGAGTCGTCGCTTTTCATTTTCCCGGGTTATGCCTTCCGTATCGTGGACGGGATCATCACGAACTTTCATCTGCCCAAATCCACGCTGTTGATGCTGGTCGCGGCTTTTGCCGGCCTGGACCGCATGCGGGAGGCCTATCGCATCGCCGTGGCCGAGCGCTATCGGTTCTACAGTTACGGCGACGCCATGCTGCTGCTGTAATGCACATTGCCACGAAGACGCAAAGACGCCGAGTAAGAAAGAATTCGTTTTTGACGGATCTTTGTAGTCTTTGGGGCAATTCAATTCAGATAAAGTCGCAAAAAGTCGATTATTACCACGGAGACACTGAGGACACTGAGAGAATCCTCGTATGGTAAATTGCTTTTCTCTGTGTCTCCGCGCCTTTGTGGTTGGTTTTGCATTTTTACGTCCGTCAATTCAGAATTCTCGTAACGGTCATTTCGGAGGGTATGGGGTACCATGATGGAAAATGAGAAGGGAAGCATCCTGTCCAAGGTCTTCATCATCCCCGCAGGGGTCGTGGTGATCATCGGCGTGTTTCTGCTCGGATTCTACATGGGCAAGCGCCAGGAAAGGCCGGCGCCCACGGAAAAACCGTCCGCACTGCCCGATGTCATGTCGGAATACCTGCCCAAGAAGGATGATCTCACGTTCTACAAGACCCTGACCGAAAAAGGGGAGAAGAGCGTTTCCGTGGACCTGAAGCCGAAGCCGAAGGACGATCCGGCGCCCGCGGCGGGAACGAACCCGGAAGAGAAGAAGGAAATGAAACCGGTTGCGGAGAAGCCCAGCAAGAAGGAAGAACCCAAGGCTGCTCCTGCAAAGCCCTCCAAACCGCAGCCAGCAGCACAGACGGCAAAAGCCGAGCCTGCGCCGAAGGGGGCATCATCGAAGCTGCGCTATACCATCCAGGTCGGTTCCTATCCCGACCGGGCTCAGGCGGAAGAAGAGGTCCGGGGCATGAAACGACGGGGATATGCCGCTGTTCTCGCGGCAACGAACATTGCCGGCAAGGGAATCTGGTACCGCGTTCGCGTCGGGAGTTTTGCCAGCAGGCCGCCGGCGGAAAAACTGGCTCAGGAGCTGAAGAGCAAGGAAGGGATCTCCGCGTTCATCACCACGGAGTAGAATTTATCGCCACGAAGGCGCCAAGGCACGAAGGAAACCACAGAAAGGAACGATCCTTACGGATGGCTTCTTCGCGTCTTCGGGTCTTTGTGGCGGATTTGGGTCTGCGGTTCTAATGCACGTTCTGCTGGCGGATCTGCTGCACCGGGAGGGGAAGGACGGCGACCTGTGCGCCGTCGATCTGCATCTCGATCCAGTAGGTCCCGGGCACGGCGAAGGTCGTGTTGTAGCGGATGGAAATGTCGCGGTGGCGCTGCGTTTCATTGAACAGGGAGAAGCGGGATTCCGATTCGGAAAGGACCGTTGAGCGGTCCGGCGCCAGGAGCTTGATGCGGGCCGTGAATTCACCCTTGCCCGCGATCCATTCGTTCATGATGGCGAAGCGCGGGTGGAGCACCGGGAAGGTGTGGGCCGAGATGGTCTCGAAGAGGCCCATGAGGCTGACCTTGCCGCCGAGCTCCTGCCGCACGTCGTCGCAGAGGATGGAAAGGGACAGCCGGGGCTGGATCTTTTCGTTTGCCATGGCGCACAGTAGCACAGAATCCCCGCACCGTCAACGGCTTTTCGCTTGACAAACAGGCCTCTCCGCCGTAATCTTATCGGCATTCCATGGCATCTTCCGACCTTAACACGCTTTTCGAGAGCCTCCATCCCCTGGAGAACAAGTTCCTTCTCGCCTTCAAAGCGGCTGATGTCCTTGCCGGATCGGACATCCTTGCGGCGACGGGACTGGACGAATCGCGGTTCGACATGGCCACCGGCTGGCTTACCGCCAAGGGCCTGATCGAGATCACCGGCGAGACCGTGACCTCCTTCGTTTCGCTCACCGAGACGGGCGCCGACTACCTGAGGCAAGGGACGCCGGAAACGCGCATCATCGCCGCGCTTCGCGAGGGCAAGCAGTTCACGGTCAAGGACGTGCTCCAGTCCTGGGGCATGGACCCATCGGAAGTCAGCTCAGCCACGGGAGCGCTCAAGGCGAGCGGCGCGATCAGGATCGTCGCCGGCGGCGTGCTGGAGCTCAATCCCTCCGCAGACACTGCTTCCTACGATTTCCTGCTTTCGGTCATTAAGAACGCCGGCGAGCGGAGCTCGGCTGACCTCGCTTCCTTCTCCCGGGAACAGCAGGAACTGATCCAGGCCAATTTCCACAAACGCGGCAAGGGCAAGGGCATCTTCCGCATCACCGAAAAGAGGAACCGCACCTTCCATCTCACCGAACCGGGCGCGGGCCTCGTGAAGCTCCTCGCCGAGCGCGGGGCCGTTACCGAGGAGGCCTCGGCTCTTACCCCGGAGATGCTGAAGGCCGGTACGTGGAAGAATGTCCGCTTCCGCGCCTACAACATTGCTCTGAACCCCCCCCGGACCAGCATCGGCAGGAAGCATCCTTACCGAGAATTCCTCGACTACGTGAAGTACCAGTTCGTGAGCATGGGTTTCGAGGAGATGCGCGGGCCGCTGGTGGAGAACGAGTTCTGGGACATGGACGCCCTGTTCATGCCGCAGTTCCATCCTGCGCGGAACATCCATGACGTCTACTTCGTGGAGGAACCCTCCCATGCGAAGGAGATCGAGGCGCCCTTCGGCAAGCAGGTTGCTGCAGCGCACAAGGACGGCGGCAAGACCGGCTCCGCGGGCTGGCGCTACGCCTTCGATTTTGAGCGGACCCGGCGGCTGATCCTCCGGAGCCAGGGCACGGCGGTCTCCGCGCGCACGCTGGCCTCGGGACCCAAGGTGCCGGGCAAGTTCTTCTCCATCGCGCGCTGCTTCCGGTACGACGCCGTTGATGCGACCCACGCGCCCGACTTTAACCAGGTGGAAGGCATCGTGCTCGGCCAGGACATCAACTTCAAGACCCTGCTGGGGCTGCTCACGCTCTTCGGCAAGGAGATCGCCGGCGCCGAGGAGTTCCAGTTCCGTCCCGCCTATTTCCCCTTCACCGAGCCGTCGGTGGAGCTCCATGTGAAGCATCCGGTGCTGGGCTGGATGGAGCTTGGCGGCGCGGGCATTTTCCGGCCCGAGGTGACCTTGCCCCTGGGTGTGGACGTGCCGGTCATCGCCTGGGGCCTGGGCCTCGACCGCATGGCCATGATCGCGCTCGGCATCTCGGACATCCGGGATCTGTTCTCGCGGGATCTCGATTTCATCCGGACGAAGAAGATACGATTGGGAAAATAAGGGCGAAGAGCTTTTACAACTTCGGGATTAGATGCTGTAACGAATTTTACCGCTGAGAACGCCGAGCCCGCGGAGGAACGGCGAGGGCCTTTATTCAGGATTTCTTCGTGATCTTCGTGTCCTTCGTGGTGAAAAGATTTGTCTTTGACGTGGTCTCATTATGCCAACAATAGATATTAAAAAGCGCGACCTGGACTCGCTCATCGGCAAGAAGCTCTCCGTCGAAGAGCTTGAGAAGAAACTGATGCTGGCCAAGGCGGAGCTCAAGGAGTACGTCGCAGCCACGGACGATCTCAAGGTCGAGCTGTCGGACAGTAACCGGCCGGACCTCTGGAGCGCCGAGGGCGTGGCGCGCCAGATCCGCATCAGCCTGACGGGCAAGTCCGAGGTCTATCCCTTCTTCAAACCGGGCAGGAAGGCGACGCGCATCATCCGCGTGGCCAAGGAGATGCAGAAGGTGCGTCCCTACATTGCCGCCTGCACCTGCCAGAGCCTCAGGATGAACGACGACGTGCTGGCCCAGATGATCCAGAGCCAGGACAAGCTCGCCGAGATCTTCGGCAGGAAGCGCTCCACCGTTTCGATCGGCATCTATGAGCTGGACAAGATCGCCTTTCCCGTGGACTACCGTCTGGCGGGCTCAGATGAAGTGTCCTTCACGCCCCTGGGTATGACCGAGAAGCTCACCCTGGGACAGATACTGGAGCGCCATCCCAAGGGCATCCAGTACGGCGGTATCGTGAAAACCTTTGCAAAGTATCCCGTGCTCCTGGACAGCCTGGGCCATGTCTTGTCCTTCCCGCCGGTGATCAACAGCACCGAGATCGGCGAGGTGAAGCCGAGCACGCGGAATGTGCTGGTCGAGGTGACCGGCACGGACCAGCGTATGGTCTCGCTGACGCTCAATATCCTCGCGTCGGACCTCTATGACCGCGGCGCGGAGGTCGATCCTGTACTCGTGGTTTATCCCTATGCCACGGACATGGGCAAGAACGTCACCTTCCCCGTGGATGGTTCGTCGTCCGTCTCGCTGTCGCTGGACCAGTTCTCCCATGCGTTAGGGGAGGGGATCGCCCTGCCGGACTTGAAGAAGCGGCTGACCGCCTACGGCCACCAGGTGACGGCAGGGGCAAAGGGCAGGATCAAGATCACGCCGCCGCCTTACCGCGACGACATCATGCATCCCATGGACGTGATAGAGGATTACGCAGTGAGCCGCGGCTACGACGACTTCGCGCCCGTGATGCCAAGCCAGTCCACCGTGGGCGGCCTTTCGTCCATCGAGATGCTTTCCGATACGGTGCGCATGCACATGGTCGGCGCCGGGTTCCAGGAGTTCGTTTCGAACATCCTCTGCTCCCGCGAGGAGCTGGCCGACGCGCTCCTGCCGGCTGAACAGCTCGTGGAAGTCGCCAATGTCATGTCCCTGGCCTACTCGGTCCTCAGGAACCGCGTGCTGCCTTCGCTCCTGAACGTGGAGTCCGCCAGCTCCAAGGCCTTCTATCCCCACCGGACCTTCGAGGTCGGCGAGGTGGCGGCCGTCGATCGTACTACGAACATGGGCACGCGAACGGACCTGAACCTGGCGGCCCTGATCTCCCATCCCTCGGCGAACTTCTCGGAGATGCACTCCACCCTCGATGTACTGCTCTATTACCTGGGCATCGAGTACAAGCTCGAACCCGCAGAACACCCGCTCTTCATGACCGGCAGAAGCGGCAGGATCATGGCCGGCTCCGTCCTGCTCGGCTTCATCGGCGAACTTCGCCCCGAGGTCCTGGAACGGCGCCAGATCGCCATGCCCGCGGCTGCCTTCGAGATAAACCTGAACGCCATCCAGTCGTTTTTTAAATAATCCTCCCTCTATCTGCAGCGAAGATACAATGTCTTGTTCCGTGGAATCGCAAAGAGCATTTCTTTCCGCATCCCGGTTCACCCGAGAACGTCCTCGCTCACACCACTGCTCCATTCCGCTGAACTGACGGTAAAATTTAGCAAATCGCAGGAAATGAGCGGCCAAAAGTAGTAAACTATTTTTGCAGCCGCGAACGCGCAATATTCCATTCGAGAGGGGATCATGCCCGCGAAGAAGGCGAAAAGTACCCGCCGCGCCGATGTGCGCAGGAGCACCAAGCCGCCGAAAGGGGATAAGAGCAAATCGACCGACCGGGGGATCGCGCCGGATGCATCCGTTCCGCAGCAGGAACGCCATCGCCCCTTACGGCCGGGCATGGCCGATTTCTACGTGGTCGGCATCGGCGCGTCCGCCGGCGGACTCGAGGCATTCGAGCAGTTCTTCCGCAACATGCCATCGAACAGCGGCATGGCCTTCGTGCTGGTGCCCCATCTCTCGCCGGAACACAAGAGCATGATGGGCGATCTCCTGAAACGATACACGGAGATGGACGTTCACGAGGTCCGGGACGGTATGGAGATCAATCCGAATCACGTTTACATCATTCCGCCGAACAAGGACCTTGCCGTGGCGAACAATCTGCTGCTGCTGCAGGAACCCACGGAACAGCAGGGCATTCGTCATCCCATCGACTACTTTTTCCGTTCGCTCGCTCAGGACCAGGGCGACCGGTCCATCTGCATCATCCTCTCCGGCACGGGCACGGAAGGCACCGTCGGCCTCCGGGCCGTGAAGGGCGAGGGCGGGCTCGTGCTCGCCCAGGACCCGAAGGACGCCAAGTACGACGGCATGCCGTCCTCGGCCGTCGCGACCGGCCTCGTGGATCACGTGCTCGCGGCGACCAGGTTGCCGGAGATCCTGCTTCGCTACACCAAGGTCACCGCCGCCAGGACGGTGCGTCCGCTCGTCAAGGCCGAGGATCGGCCCGTCGAGGCGCTCCACCGCATCTACACGCTCATCCGCGCCCAGACGGGCCACGACTTCACGCTCTACAAACAGAACACGGTGATGCGCCGCATTCACAAGCGCATGGCCATTCACCAGATCGAGGCGCTGGACGACTATATCGTCTATCTCCGGAGCAATCCGCACGAGATCGAGATCCTGTTCAACGAACTCCTGATCCGGGTCACCGGCTTCTTTCGCGACCCCGACGCCTTCCATTCGCTCGCCGAGAAGGTGCTGCCGCAGATCTTCGGGAACAAGCACGACGACAGCGGCGTCCGCATTTGGGTGCCCGGCTGTTCCACGGGCGAGGAAGCGTACTCCCTCGCCATGCTCTGCCAAGAGTATCAGCGCGAGCACAAGGGCCCGCACCGCAAGGTCCAGGTCTTCGCCACCGACATCGACACGGGCGCCATCGAGATCGCCCGGGCGGGCATCTACCCCGAGACCATCACCGTGGATGTCAGCCCCGAGCGCCTTACGCGCTATTTCGTGAAACGGGGCGGGGCATTCAAGATCAAGGACGATATCCGGGAGATGGTGGTCTTCGCGGTCCAGGACCTGATCAAGGATCCGCCCTTCTCCAAGCTCGATATCATCTCGTGCAGGAACGTGCTGATCTACATGGGCGCGGCGCTCCAGAAGCGGGTGCTCGCCCTGTTTCACTACGCCCTGAACCCGAACGGCAGCATGTTCCTGGGATCGTCGGAAACGGTGGGCGATGCCACGGACATGTTCGCCGTGCTCGACAAGAAACGGAAGATCTTCCGCGCCCGGCGCGTAGAGACGCTTCCGATGGCGGCCATCGAGCTGCGCCAGCCCATGGTCCCGATGGAGCGCGGGAGGCTGGGCGCGCCGGCGGTTCCCGCGGCGCAGGCGGTGAACGTCGGCGACTTCACCGAGCGGCTCTTGCTCGAGCGCTACTCGCCGCCCTGCTGCGTGGTGAACGAAAAGGGCGACATCCTGTACATCCACGGCAAGACCGGCAAGTACCTGGAGCCCGCATCCGGCAAGGCCACGCTCAACATCGTCGAGATGGCGCGCGAAGGCATCCGGATCGAGATACGGACTGGCCTTCGGAAGGCCTCGGCGCAGAAGAAGGACGTGATCTACGAAGGCCTCCAGGTGAAATCGAACGGCGGATACAAGCATATCAACCTCGAGATCCGGTACATCACCAAGCCTGAACGGCTCGAAGGCCTCATGACCGTGGTGTTCAACGAGACCGCCGCGATCCAGCCGGAGAAGCTGAGCCGGGAGAAGGCCAGTACCCGCGAGAAAACGACCGAACGCATTTCGGCCATGGAGTACGAGCTCAAGTCCACGAAAGAGCATCTCCAGACGACCATCGAGGAGCTGGAGACGTCGAACGAGGAGCTCAAGAGCACGAACGAGGAGCTGCAGTCCGCGAACGAGGAGCTCCAGAGCACGAACGAGGAGCTGGAGACGTCGCGCGAGGAGCTGCAGTCCGCGAACGAGGAGCTCCTGACCGTGAACAGCGAGCTCCAGCACAAGATCGACGAACTTTCGGACGCGAACAGCGACATCGTGAACCTCCTGACCAGCACGCAGATCGCGACGCTTCTTTTTGACCAACGGCCTCCGAATACGGCGGTTTACGCCCTCCGCGGTGGACGTGATCAACATCATCCAGGGAGACATCGGCAGGCCCATCAGCGACATCTCGCTCAAGATCGAATATCCCGAGCTCGCGGCCGACGCCGAAGAAGTGCTCAGAACGCTCGCCCAGAAGGAACGGAACGTGCGGCGGCAGGACGGGCGGTGGTTCCTCGTGCGCATCGTGCCCTACCGGACCGTGGACAACGTGATCGACGGCGCCGTCCTCACCTTTGTCGAGATCACCCAGCAGAAGCGGGCACAGTTTATCGAGGAGAACCTCGCAGCGTACCTGCAGAGCATCGTGGACACGGTGCGCGATCCGTTCCTCGTCCTGGACCGCGATCTTACCGTGGTGTCGGCGAACCGGTCGTTC
>JAKAHZ010000068.1 GCA_021814615.1 Nitrospirota bacterium
AGACGAAGTTCGTAACGGTCCGATTCGGAAATGTGCTGAACAGCGTCGGCAGCGTCATCCCGCTCTTCAAGCAGCAGATCGCCAAAGGCGGACCGGTCACGGTTACGCATCCGGAAATCTACCGCTATTTTATGACCATCCCGGAGGCCGTCCAGCTCATCATGCAGGCTGGCGCTATGGGGCAGGGGGGGGAGATTTTCATCCTTGACATGGGAGAGCCGGTGAAGATCGTGAATCTGGCGCGCGACATGATCACGCTGTCGGGTCTCGAGCCGGACAAGGATATCAAGATCGTGTTTACCGGCCTGCGTCCCGGAGAAAAACTGTACGAGGAGCTGCTTACGGACGGCGAGGAGATCAAGGCATCCCTCCACGAAAAGATCAAGGTCGCCGGCGCGCAAAAGATCGTGTGGTCCGTCCTTCTGCAAAATATCGAAGAGCTGCTCGAAGCTCTGCATGGTGAATTTTCGGAAGATACCGTTGCGAAGATCAAGAAGATCGTCCCAGACTTTCAGCCGGAAAAAGGCGGACCCGGTTCGAATCTCTGCGACAGCAGCGACTTCGGCATCGATAGTGAACTTCCTCGCCGTCAGTCCAATCTGAGTTCGCCTGAGAGCAATTCTTTGTGAAACACTCCGCATCTGCACATCGCAACAATCAGACCACAAACAGGGAAAATATTGTTGCATTCCTTGTATGCAGATGCTATATTTAACCGGTCTGCGCTTATAACATGTTGATAATTAAGCGCAAAGCGTATTCTCATCTCTTGGCGCATCCCCGTGCAAAATCGAAGATTCAGAGGATTGCAGAAGTGAAACGATATGGTCATGTCATAGGCGTTTTAGTTATACTAATCATGCTGACCGGAAGAGCCATGAGCCAATCTCTTACGGCGCCGATTCCCAATTCATATCAACAACCATCGCAATCATCGCAGCAGGGACAAATGCCGCAGTCTATGCAGCAGGGCGTTCCTGTCGGTCTAGCTCCCGATGTAGTGCAGGAAATGCAGAAGCTCGATCCCCAAAGCGCACAGGCGTTTTCCGATGCAATCAACAAGGGAGATTTTGATACGGCAAAGAAGATCTATGATGAATTTCGCCGGAATTACAAGGATTTTATCGGCATCGACATGACCGGCATGGATCCGAAATTGGCAGAGGAGATCAACCGCGACATAAAACTCGGCAATTTCAAGTCGGCGAAGAAATTGCTCGAACAGTTTGAGAAGGCGAGGAAACGGAAACCGACGGGATTCATCACGCTGGAGGACCTGGATCTGATGGGGGAGTCATCGTTCTTTGAACGGACGCTTTCCGGCGAATTTCCCTCAGACATCCTGAAAGATGAGCTGAAACAGTTCGGATACGATCTTTTCCAGAAGAATTCTTCTCAATTCACTCCGTCGGTTTCTACCCCCGTCGGTCCCGATTATATTATCGGCCCAGGCGACCAGCTTGTGCTGACGTTATGGGGGACCGCGGAAGGCATTTTCACGGTTACCGTTTCAAAAGAAGGCAACGTTACCCTTCCAAAAGTCGGCGTTGTGCCGATATCAGGCGTGCGGTTCGGCGATATTGAGCACACCCTCCGCAGGCACCTGTCCAAGTATTATGCGAACTTCAACCTCAGTGTTTCGATCGGAAAACTGAAATCCATCTCGGTGTACATCGTCGGAGAAGTGGTCGTACCAGGGAGCTACTCGGTCAGCTCGTTGACGACGGTCTATGGTGCTCTCGTTATTGCCGGAGGTCCTACCAAACTGGGCAGCCTTCGGTCGGTGCAGGTCGTGCGCGGTGGCAAGGTGATAAAGACCATCGATTTGTACAATTTCCTGCTCAAGGGCGATCGAAGCCAGGATATTCGGTTGCAGCATGAGGATACGGTCTTCGTCCCGATTATCGGCCCGCTTGTAGGTGTTGCAGGCGCCGTGTACCGGAAGGGGATTTATGAGCTGAAGGGCAATGAGACGATTGGAGATGCCTTGAACATGGCGGGCGGGATCCTCCCTATTGGTTTTTCGAACCGGCTCCAGGTGCTGCGCTATTCCAACAATCAGAAAAAAATCGTTGTTGACGTAAAGCTGTCCAAACCGAACGGGAATGATACTGCACACGACCCGGCGCTCGACGCGAAGGTCAACAACATGGACGTGATCAACATCCTGCCGATCAACGACAGCGTGTGGGAAACGGTGAATGTCAAGGGCGAGGTAAGACAACCGGGTGACTACCAGTGGAGGCCGGATCTCAAGTTCAAGGAAATCATCTTGGAAGCGCAGTTGCTGCCCACTTCCGACCCACAAAGCGCCGAGATCGTTCGTCTTTCACCGGACATGCTGGACAGAAAGGTCATTCATATCGATCTGAAGGCACTGCTTCAGGGCGATGAATCCCAGAATATCGCGCTTCTGCCGAAGGATCAGATCCGGGTGTACACATCATATCGTGATGTCGAAAAGGTCATTATCAAAGGGGAGGTTCTCCGACCCGGCGAGTACGACATTTATCGCGGTGAACGTCTGAGCGACCTTATCCGCAGGGTCGGAGGCTTTACCCCGGGAGCTTATCCCTATGGAGCGGTCTATAAACGAAAAGATGTTAAGACAGCGCAATCGAAGAACATGCAGCAATTCATCGCAAAAATGCAGTCACAGGTCCTGCAGCAGGCTGCCGGCAGCGCTGCCACTGCCGTGTCAACGGAAGAAGCACAATTTGCCAAGAGCGAATTGCAACTGAACCAGGGTTTGCTCGACAACCTGAAAGGAATGCAGGAACAGATGGAAGGCCGCGTGGCGATCAACATCACAACCACATTAGATGCCTGGGCCGGAACAAAGGATGATCTGATCCTTCAGGATGGCGATACTATCACTATCCCCAACACGCCACAGGAAGTGCTCGTATTAGGAGAAATCCACAGCCCCGGGGCCCAAGTATTTGTACCCGGTCTCAAAGTTGGTGATTATATTAGTCAGGCTGGTGGAGAGACCAATTACTCTGACCGCAAGCAGATATACGTTCTTCAAGCAAATGGTTTTGCCTACAGCAGCGATTCGCCGGATGTCGGCAATGTAGAGAAAGTACAACTGAAAGCGGGAGATGCTATCTTCGTTCCTCAGAAAACGGAGCGGTATGCCGCAATGCGGTTTACCAAGGATATCATTGATATTATTTTCAAGACCGCAGTAACCATGGCGACAATCTCGATCATTTTCTAGTCAGCAAATTTGAATAGAACATGCAGCAGTCTGATAAAACCCAAGAAATTAATATCCTGGACTACTGGAATGTCCTCTGGCGTCGCAAGTATGTTCTTCTTGCGTTGTTCATCGTGGCGGTCGTCGCTGCCATGGTAATAAGCACGATGATGCCGAAGTACTATCTTTCCGAGACCGTCATCATTTCCTCATCGTCGGAATCGGGCGGTTTAGGACCCACCTTGTCATCGCTTCCGATTGCTGGGCTTCTGGGTGGTTCTGGCGTGCAGACATCGGCCGACAAGATCCTTATTATTCTAAAAAGCAGAACCATCGCCGATGCGGTGATCAGTCGTTTCAAGCTCGACCGGATTTTTAATGAAAAAAGATGGGATGAGAACAAACAGGAGTGGAAGGATCCGCAGAACGCTCCTAAAATGAGCGAAACGATCCTCACGCTGAACAATATCACACGCTTTTTCAAGACCAAGGACGGAGCGATTACAATTCGTGTGGAATGGACGGACCCGAAGCTGGCTGCCGATATTGCAAACTATTACGTCTATGCTCTGACCGAATTCCTGAAGGACAAGGCGATGACGGTGACAATTCAGACGATAGATCGTGCAGTTCCCGCTGATACAAAATCCCGTCCCATCATCAGAGTCAACATGATGATTGCAGGCATTGCATCATTCTTCTTCGGCATCCTTGCCATTTTCCTTGTAGAACTTATACAAAAAGCGAGATCCTGAGGCATGGGCCGTTTTTCAGGGACCATCGCTGCTTTCTTCTTGTTATGGTTATGCTCCGCCTCTTTTGCGTATGCTGAAGACCTCGATCTGATCAACCGTCCCGTCAATACTTCCGGTCTTACCGGACTCCTGTACACCACATCGCCCTTTACGATGCCGGCGCGGTCGGTCGAAATCGGCCTGACCGGCATCAATGAAAACAGCCTCACACCGAATTACTCACTCACCGAGTATGCGATCCTGATCGCTTACGGCATCGACGAACATTCCGAGATGGCCGTGCGTCCGGTCTACTGGTACCGCAACATGTCGTCGGTCGAGAAATCCCGCGGCGTCGGCGACACGCAGCTTTCCTACAAGCGCCAGATCATTCCACAACCCGAAAATTCGAGATTGCCGGCCGTCGCGGTGCTGTCGACGCTGATCATCCCGACGGCTGACCGGACCGCGGCGATGAACAGCGTTCAACACTGGGGCGCGTCGGTGGGTCTTTCCGTGGGCAGCGAGATCAACTGGGCAGAGCATGTCGTCGGCGTCTACGGCGACGCTGAAATGACGGTTCAGGATCTTTCCGATACCACGGTTAGAGACCGGTTCTATACGATGAATGCAGGCGTGGTATTTCCGATCAGCAAGTTCCGGAACCTGCAGATGTTCGTGGAATACAGCGAGATCAGAAGCAAGGATGTAGTAACCGTGGAAGGCGCGAACTATCACGGCACAACGTACGGACTTCGGCTGGTGAGTCAGAAATTCAACATGTCCTTTGGAACGCAATTTCTGCATCGGAATCAGGAGGGTTACAGTAACTCAAACCGAATTGCAGGACTGGTCAGCTATACTTTTTAACAAAAACTCCTGCTCAGAAAATGTCTGATAATGTATATTATGTCAAATAGAAGATTATTCGACTTGCTATCCCAACCGGAACCTTTTCTCTTTCCAAACCTCTCCCTACGCCCTCCTGATGATCCCATTTCTGCAGTACGTCTCTTTCTTGTCAATCCGTCGCTGTAAAATAGCTTTGTTGTGCAGGTACTTGTCGTTCTTGAACGCCCACGTCGATCCGTGCCAGAGATGAAAAATGATAGCCAAAGAACGGACGGTGCGGAGCTTTTTCCCCTGGTTCAGCACCCGGATACCGAGATCATTATCTTCTATCGAGCCATCCACGAAATCCTCATCACAACCGTTGATTGAGTAAAAGAGCTCTTTCGAGAGGCTGAAATTGCATCCCCAAACGCCGTCGTCGGTGATGAAATCCCGGTTGAGCAATTTCCGCACCATGCGGTTCCGTATCTCGATTGCTTCCTCGACCCTGCGAGATTTTCCCTCGCCGCCGAAGATTGCATCCCAGAGCAGCAACGGATGGAAGGAATTGATGACCTTTGCGTTGCGGAGCAGTTTTTCCGTCAGGTTCCTGCCGATCTCGACCCGCTTTCCGCTCAGAATCGTGTCAGGCGAGCTTGCAGCAACATGGGCACGGACAAAATGCCTGTGCGCCATGCAGTCGCCGTCGAGAAAGATGAGGTAATCGCCCGAGGCATTTCTGACGGTTTCATTCAGGATACGCGGTTTGCGGAAACCGATGTCATCCTGCCAGATATGCTTGACCGGGAAAACATGCTGCAGATCCCTCGTCAGCCGGGCCACGGTATCGCGCGTTTCCTGGCCGCTGCCGTCATCCGCGATAAGAACCTCATGGGGCAGCACGCTCTGGCGTGACAGGCTCAGCAGGCAGAGCTCCAAGGCCTTCGGCCGGTTGTATGTTGGGACAATGACCGAAATATTCATATCTCGATGGTTCCAGGAGCGTTTAGATCGCTTTTTTCAAGATAAAACGCGCCTGGTCTCCCCTTTCTTCTCGATTCAGCGAAACGGCCCGTTTTCGCCATTCAGCACGCTGGGCGCGGGAATATGGTTCGCCCTCCTGTCCGCAGATCCTGCAGCGTCGATTCCCGCTCACGACATCCTCTGCAGGTGGCGGTGATGGTTCATGGTCGCTGCGTGGTAGGAACTCCTCACGAGCGGGCCGGCCTGAACGGCCGTGAAACCGAGCACAACGCCCTCCTGTTCCATATCCCGGAACTCATCGGGATGATAGAACCGCGCTACGGGCCAAAGGTCGCGCCGGGGCTGGAGATACTGGCCTATGGTCAGCAGCTCACATCCGGTTTTCCGAAGCTCCTGCATGGTCTCATGGATTTTTTCCCGATCTTCGCCGAGCCCCGCCATCATGCCGGATTTGGCTGTGCATCCCCGTTGAACGGCCTGCGCGAGCACACCGAGGGATCGCCGGAAATCCGCCTGGGGACGGACAGACGGATAGAGTGAAGGAACGGTTTCGATATTGTGATTCAGAATATCCGGCGCTGCGGCGAGAACGGTGTCGAGCGCCTCGCGCGATCCCTGGAAATCGGGCACCAGGACCTCGATCGTGCAGGCAGGCATGATCGAGCGCACTGCATGGATCGTTTCGGCGAACAGGCCCGCCCCGCCGTCAGGCAGATCGTCGCGCGTTACCGAGGTGATGACGACATGATCGAGGCACAGAGACTTCGCTGCCTGTGCGACCCGCTGCGCTTCTTTGCGATCGACGGGAATCGGATGTCCCGACGGGATGTTGCAGAACCGGCAGGACCTTGTGCACCGGTCCCCCAGAATCAGAAAGGTCGCGGTGCCTGCGTTCCAGCATTCGTTCCGGTTGGGGCAGGCGGCTCCTTCGCAGACCGTGCGCAGACTCCCCTCGCGAAGCCGGTTCCGTACGGCGACGAAGCGGCCGCTCGTGGAAAGCGACGTGCGGAACCAGGGCGGCAGTTGTCTTGCCCTCGGGGACGTCATGACTTGATGCGGACCTTCCTCGTTTCCTGGGTCATGACAGGGGCTTCCCGTCCTGCAGTGCGTTTGCGATGACCTGGTCGATCCGCTCCACGGGGATGAAGGTCATCTCCTTCCGCAGGTCCTCGGGTACGTCCTCGAGATCGTTCATGTTGCGATCCGGAAGGAGGACCGTCTTGATCCCCGCGCGCCGGGCGGCAAGCACTTTTTCCTTCACGCCGCCGATGGGCATCACCTTGCCGCGGAGCGTGATCTCCCCTGTCATGGCCAGGTCGCTTTTCACCTTCTTGCCCGTGAGCAGGGAGACGAGGGCCGTGGTCATGGTCACTCCCGCCGACGGGCCGTCCTTGGGGATCGCGCCTGCCGGCACATGGATGTGGATATCCGTTTTCTCGAAGAAGTCCCTGTTGATCCCCAGCTCTTCCGCGTGGGACCGCACATAGGACAGGGCCGCCTGGGCAGATTCCTTCATCACGTCGCCCAGTTGGCCGGTCAGCGTCAGCTGTTTGTTCCCGGGCATCATCGACGCCTCGACAAAAAGAATGTCGCCGCCCACGGGCGTCCAGGCAAGGCCGGTGACCACGCCGGGACGGTCGATCATGACCGAAGTCTCAGCGAAGAACCGCGGCTTGCCCACATAGTCGTGGAGCTGCTCCGCCTGGACGGTGATCGGCGTGGGCTTGCCCTCGGCGATCGCCTTGGCCACCTTGCGGCACACATTGGCGATCTCGCGCTCCAGGCTCCTGACGCCCGCCTCCCGGGTGTAATCCTTGATGATGCCCCGCACGGCATCGTCCTCGAGGACGATCTCCTCGATCTTCAGGGCATTCGCCTTGATCTCCTTGGGGATCAGGTATTTTTTGGCGATGTTCAGCTTCTCGTGCTCCGTATATCCCGGCAGGTGCAGGATCTCCATGCGGTCCAGGAGCGGAGGCGGAATGGTTTCGAGCTGATTCGCCGTGCAGATGAACATGACCTTGGACAGGTCGAACGGCACGTCCAGGTAGTTGTCGCGGAAATCCTTGTTCTGCTCCGGATCGAGCACCTCCAGGAGCGCCGACGAGGGATCTCCCCGCCAGTCAGCGCCCACTTTATCGACCTCGTCGAGCATGATCACGGGGTCCCGCGTTTCGACGCGTTTCAGCACCTGGATGATGCGGCCGGGCATGGCCCCGATGTAGGTCCTGCGGTGGCCGCGGATCTCCGCCTCGTCATGCAACCCGCCCAGGGAGAGGCGGATGAACTTGCGGTCCAGGGCGCGGGCGATCGACTGGCCCAGAGACGTCTTGCCCACGCCGGGAGGGCCGGAAAAACAGAGAATGGGCTCGCGTACCTTGGCACCTTCCTGCTGTCCCCGCTCCTCGCCGAGTTTCTTGACCGACAGGTATTCCAGAATGCGGTTCTTGACCTTTTCGAGGTCGTAGTGGTCTTCGTCCAGCGTCGTCTTCGCCTTCGCGATGTCGATGGCCGTTGCCGATGTCTTGTTCCACGGCAGGCTGGTCATCCATTCAAGGTAGGTCCTGATCACCGAGAACTCGGGCGATGTGGGAGAGAGCTTCTCCATGCGCGAAAGCTCGCGCTTTGCCTCTTTCTCCGCTTCGGGAGGCAGCTTGGCCTGATCGATCTTCTCGCGCAGGCTCTTTGCTTCCGATCCTTCATCGGTTTCCTCGCCCAGTTCCTTCCGGATCGCCGAGAGTTGCTGCCGCAGGATATACTCCCGCTCCGCCTTCTGCATCTGGTCGCGCGCCTGTCCCTGGATCTTCCTGCCCAGCTCCAGCACCTCGACCTCCCGGTTCAGATGCTGCATCAGCCGGTTCAGCTTCTCCGTAACCGGGTTGATCTCGAGCACTTCCTGGCGCTGAACCAGGTCCACGCGCACATTCGTTCCGATGAGATAGGCAAGCTGCCGCGGCTCCTCGATGTTCAGCGCCGCCGTGGCAAGCTCCTCGGGCATGTTGGGCGTCAGCGAGACGAGCTTCTGGAAGAGCTCCGCCGCGCCACGCATGAGCGCCTCGATCTCCACCGTCTTCTCCGAGACGTCGGGATAGGCCTTGACCTGCGCCTTGAGGTAGGGCTCCTTCTGGCTGACCGCCTGGATCTGGATACGCTCCAGGCCCTGCACAAGAATGCGCAGCGTCCCGTCGGGAGCCTTGACCATCTGGAGAATGCGAGCCATGGTGCCGACCGGATGGATGTCCTTGAGGTCGGCCACCTCGATGTCCGTCTTGCGCTGCGCCGTGAGCCCCAGGATCTTGTCCCCCACGGTCACGTCGTTGATCAGTTTGATCGACTTCTCCTTGCCGATCACGAGCGGATAGACGGTGAGCGGGTAAACCACGGTGTCCTTGAGCGGCAGAAGCGGCAGCTCTGCCGGCACGGGCGGTATCTTTTCGTCGGAGGTCTGCAGGGTGTCTTCCATGGGTTCGCTCCTCGTTGATGATTTCTTGAACAACTTGTCCAGCATGCGCGGTATCTTCACGCTACGCCCTTCTTGGTGCGGGTTCTCAGGACAGTTTTCTGAGAACGATTTTCAGGATGCCGTTCTTGTACTCCGCGCTCACATTGTCATGGTCCACGTCCGCGGGGATATAGACCTCGGAGCGGAACTCGCCGTATTTGATGCCGAGCTGATGGCAGGCGGACATGCCCTGCTCCACGAAGGCAGGCTGTTCCCGACGGCCCTCGACAACGAGGAGGTCGCTGAACAAGGTGACCGCCAGGTTGTCCTCGACCACGCCGCCGATCTCCATGACGATGTAGATCAGGCTGTCGGTCTCGTAGACATCCGTGGGGGGCCGCCAGACCGAGGTAACCGGCACGGCCCAGGTGCCGAAGGTCTCCCAGATGTTCTGCATGGCGGTTTCAGGGCTTACCTTGCGGGAATACTTGTAGGACACGTAGCGGTACCGCATTGCTGTTCCCCCTTTACCTGTTCGGCGCAGAGCGCAAAGTCTCGTTCAAAACACCTTAGCACAGCCTACAGTCAAATTCAAGGCACCGGTACCCGCGGCTGTGTTCCCCTTTGCAAGAACAAGAAAGCCCTGCCGGATCCCGACAGGGCTTCTTTCCTTTTGACCGGGAAGAACGCTGTTCGGCGCTATCCTCGAGCCAGTTCGCGGAGCCGCTTCACCCGCTCCTCGATCGGCGGATGGGTGCTGAAGAGCCTGAGGAAACTTCCGCCCGAAAGCGGGTTGACGATGAACATGTGAGCGGTCGCAGGTTTTGCATCCTGCATCGGGATCACCTGATTGCCGCGCTCAAGCTTGAGCAACGCATTCGCAAGGCCGTTGGGATGTCCGGCGATGCCGGCGCCGCCCTTGTCCGCCTCGTATTCCCGAGTGCGCGAGATAGCCATCTGGACGAGCATGGCCGCGATCGGCGCCACGATCATCATGACCAGAGCGGCGATCGGGCTTCCGCCCTCATCGTCATCCCTGCGGCTTCCGCCGCCGAAGAGCATGGCCCACTGGGCCATCTGGGCAAGCATGCTGATGGCTCCGGCTATGGTGGCGACGATGGTGCCCGTCAGGATGTCACGGTGCTTGATATGGGCCAGTTCATGGGCAAGCACCCCTTCCAGCTCATCGCGATCCAGAAGACGCATGATACCCTGGGTCACCGCTACGACGCCATGCTCCGGATTTCTTCCTGTGGCAAAAGCATTGGGCGTTTCCTCGGGGATAATATACACTTTGGGCATCGGCAGTCCGGCTTTCTGGGAGAGCCGCCGCACACTGCTGTAGAGCTCGGGCGCCTGGGCTTCGGTCACGGGCTGGGCCCCGTACATGGACAGGACGATCTTGTCGCTCCACCAGTAGGACACGAAATTCATGACCAAGGCAAGTCCGAAGGCAATGACCATGCCGCTTCTGCCGCCGATGGCAGCGCCCACGAACACCAGAAGGACCGTCATGAACGTAAGTAAAACAATTGTCTTGAGAGTATTCATCCGTCTTTCCAACCTCCTGAAAAACCGTAAAAAACTCAATCAGTGTTAATAAAATACCATGGTAGCTCAGGGGAGTCAATACCGTCATTGCCATGTGGGAAGTAGCGGGAAAAACAAGAGAAAGGACGCGGAAAGCGGGTAAAAATGGCTAGGGCCGTACCGGAAACCGTCTCCGGTTACGGCGAAACCGGCACGGACACCTTACAGAAGGCGCAGGACCTTTTGCATCTGATATTCGTGGTAGTACATCATCTGGGGCGGAGCGTGGAAGATCTTTGCATAGGTCTTGAGCTCTTCCATGGCCCTGATCAGATCGAGTCTCGTCGGATTGTTGAAATTTGCTCCCGCTGATTCAAAGGACCAGCGGACGATATCGGCGATCGATTTCCGCACCGCGCTCTCATTTGAGGGAAAGTCCAGATGTTGCTTCACAATGGCGATGTTGTCTCCGTGCGCAGCGAAAAAACATTGCACCAGCAGATCCCGGGCAATAACGCCGTCGATCATCGTCTGCCGATTCTCATCGAAGTGCCACCGGTACAGATTGCGCATGACACACCTCGCACTGCAATCATTCCAAGGATGGGACGTCAATTCCTCCCCTTCTGGTCTAAAAAGGGGCGGGCGGGAATACGTACCCGCCTGCCCTTCACGAGAGTTGCTGCCGCTTAAGGATTTGCTGTAATGTCAATTGTCTGATTGGCATTCGTCAGGGTCACAGACGCCGCCGGATCGCTGAAGGTGACGCCTTTCTTGTAGGCCTTGATCGTGTAAGTCCCTGGGAGCTGCGCCGGGAAGCTGTACGATCCGCCCGTACCCGTGATCTTGCTGGACCGCGTGTGGCCGTTGAGCTTGAGCGACACATAGGCGCCGACCAGAGCGTTTCCGCCGGCATCCTTTACCGTGCCGGAGATGACATACTTTGGCGGAACAATCTTCACATAACCGCGAATGAAGCTGCTCTTGCCGCCGTTGTCGTAGACGGTGAGGGTGACCGCATACCGCATGGCACGGGTGTAGTTGTGCGAGAAGCTGCTGCCCGCGGCTTTGGTCTCCACCGTGCCGTCGCCCCAGTTCACCACGACCTTCTTGATGTCCGCTTGGCCGTCGGGATCCGTCGATGCATCGGTGAAGGACAGGTTGTTGGTTGAATCCGTCACGATCGTCGGATAACCGACCGTTCCCGTCGGGAAGCTGGATGACGCTGATGCAGTCGGCGCATTGTTGATCGTGACCGGGGTGACCGTTTTGGTGATGCTTCCCTGGATGCCGTTGGCATCGGTCACCTTGAGCGTTGCCGATGCCGAGGCCCCGGTAAAGACATAGGAAAGGGAGGAACCCGATCCCGTGCCGGCCGGATCCGTGAAGGTCCACGCGTAGGTGCAGGGACCGTTCGCGCAGACCGTGCTGGCGGCATTGAAGTTGACCTTGCCGCTCGTGACTGTGTCAGCGGCCCAGGAGAAGTTCGCCTGCGGCGCAAGATAGCCCGATGTTGCCGGGGTCATGAGGTCCGCCGCGCCGACATCGGTATAGCCCAGGAGCTGGTTGGCTCGTACTGTCGTGTTGACGAGGTTGGTCATACCCGGCATGGAATCGCTGCACGCGAAGGTCTGGCCGGTCATGGGATTGCGACAGGTCGCTCCGATGTCGAACTTGCTGGCATGGCTCGGGTTGGACGGGTTCTTGCCGACCGAAACGATGCCGAAGACCCGGCCCATGGTGCTGGGCACCGTGCCCGCTGCGCCGGTGATCGGATTCGTCCAGCTGCTGCCCGCCACGACCGGGGTGAACATGCTCTGCTGCAGGTTCTTCTGGTAATGTTTCCGGATCTCGTCACGGCTGAAGAAGTCGGCGTTCGGATCGCAGCCCGTGCCCGTGGGCGGCATAACGTTCGGATTGCCGCCCCAGCCGAAGCCGAAGAGCCTCAGCATGGGATTGCACGTCGCCGACTTCCCTTCCCGGATCGCCATCATCTGCATGAAATCGATGCCATCCATGGCGAATGCCGGGTCCGGCGTCATGCCGAAGGCCGGCATGAGCTGGCTTGCCATGTACTGTTTGCACTGTCCCACTTCGCCGTTGATCGCGCCCGTGGAGGTGTACCCCTGGGCATAGTAGTCGTAGGCTTCCATGCCCGTGGTATTGCAGGGCGGGAATCCCGGTCCTGCGTTCTCGCTGCAGGTCAGCTTGCCGTCCCCGTTAGTGTCGAACATGGAGATGATCATGGGGTTCTCGCAGTCGGCATTGGCCATCTGCATCATGCCGTTCTGGAGCAGTTCCTTTTCCGAATCGAAGAATCCGACGGACAGGTCGCTGTAGTTCGGCGATGCCGGGTCGGAGCTGGAATGGCACATGATGCAGCCTCCCCGCGACGGCGACCCGAGCGCCCATTCCTTCGGCAGAACGCCGTGGGACACGTCGAAGAAGGTCGGGAAGAGGTTGATCCGCGGATCGCGGACCGTGCCGTGAGAAGCAGCCACGCCGGTGCGCGCCGTGGCAAGCTCGGCCGCCATGGCTTCGATCTTCGCTTTCGATTCGATCTTCAAGGGATCGGTCAGTTCGAAACCCTGGAACAACGGATGGTCGTTCGTGCCGTTGATCCGGATCCCGAAGCCGGGATTGGCAGCAGAGACGATTGCTGCCGCGGGGGTGATATCCCGCGTCCGCGCCGGCGACCAGCCCATCACGAAGTTATCCGACGCCCGGATCGCGGACCCGGTCCAGACCGGGAGTAGCGACGGGAGGATCGGAGTGATCTTCGTGCCTTCGGGTGTGGCAACCCATGCCCGGATCGGCGGCATCGGCGCCATGGAACCGTCAAGGAAATCAAAAGCAAAGTCGAAATGGTTCGCGTTGCCGTTGCTGCCTTCGGTCTGCCGATAGGCGCCTGCGGTCCAGTCGCGGAACAGCAGTCTGCCCGGTGATGAGTAAACGGCCGGAATGTGGCAGGTCCGGCAGTCGATCTTTGCCAGGTGAAGCGCCGGGAAACCGGCGTGTCCGGCAATCGGCGCTCCGAGCGCCGCGGCGTTGGGATGATCATTCTCGCCGGCGATGTGGCAGCCCTGGCACGTGACCGTGCCGTCGACCTGATCGACGGCCTTCTCGAGCATGCTCCAGCCCTTGGCGACCTGGTGGTCCATCTTTTCCACGGTCAGCGCCGGATAGGTGTAGACTGTGCTGCCGCTGCTGATCGTGCCCCGATTGAAGGTGCCCGCCAGTGTATAGTGACAGGATGCGCACTTCATGTTCTTGGCGCTCGCGTCATGCACGTCCACATCGGGCATCTTGCCGGGGACTTTCTTCGGCGCGCCGACAGCCATATCGATCAACGACATGGTAGATCCGTCGTTCACGATATCGACGCCCGCTTTCGCGTTGCACGACTGCTGCACGCTCGGCACCGCACAATAGGAGTTCGGGTCCGTCCATTTGCCCAGCATGTCGCACATCAGGCAGAAGCCGTTCCCGAACCGGTCGGAGCTGCCCTGGCCGGTTTTCTGGGAGCGCTTCCCCATGCCGGTTTTGCAGCCGAATTCCATCCACTTTGTATCGTTGGAGCAACCGGTCGTGCAGACGCCGGAAGCATCCACCTTGTCGAAATCGAAGGCTTTGCCGGGATCCGTCAGCCTGACGAAGTTTCCGTAGCCCGCGATCATGCCGCCCGAGGACTGCGCTTCGTTCGGCAAACCGATGCTGTCCGACTCTGCACGTGCATGGCACTGCGCGCAATTCGCGCTGTTCGGCACGCCGGAGAGCTTCGCGCCCGGGATCATGGACGGCATCATGCTGACGGCGCCCGTGGCCATGTCCAGCTTGGCGCCGATCGCCGCCGAAGCGGCCGATTTGAAGAAGCCGAGCGAGATGGCGATGTTCCGGTTGTAGGAGTCGTAGATCTCGCCGACATTGAAGGTGAACCGGTTGTCCGGCATGGGACCGAAAGCGGTGTATCTCGTGGTGCCGCAATCGGGATTGTCTGAGGGATGTTCCGTGCAGTTCAGCGTATTCTTGTAATACGCCGCTGCGGGCCGGATATCGGCCATGTGGCACAACATGCAGTCCACTTCGGCGCGGTTGTCGCCGTAGAGCGAGGTCGCCTGCACATCGGGGGTCGCGGAGATATCCACCATCCTGCCGCTCACCGTGTTGCCCGAACCATCCACCGAAACGTTGACCCACGTATAGCGGTCGCCGGTCGGGCTGGAGGCCGAGTACATGCCGTTGTCTCTGTCGTATTCCATCTGACCGCCGCCCGCGTGGCACACGCCGCACTGCCGCGCGAACTGAGTCGGGCTTGTTTCCACTTGCCGTCCTGCTGCTGCCGCAATCGACTCCCCACCGTCTGCAATGATGTTCTTGGCCGCCAACTGGCGGTTTGAGGGTGGTCAGTATCTCCCGAACATGCCGGGCGAACTGATGAAGGCAGGTGCGCCCCAGATGGTGCGCTGCGCCGCCGTCAGCGTCTCGTTCTGGCCCTGCCGGCTGTGGAGGCCGACCGAAGCACCGTGGGCCGCGGAGGTGACGGAGTAAGTCTGGAACGTCACGAGCTTCGAGGAATTTGCGTATCCCTGGATGTGGGAAGACTCAATGGTGGCCAGGGATTCATAGTCCGGGCAATTCCCCAGGGTAGTGCAGAGTTTCTGTTGCTTGCCTGCCGAACCGTCGCACCAGGTTGCCTTATCCGTGCTGTAGGCGCCGGTGCTGCAGTTGAAATGACAGCCGCCGCAGGTATTCTTCGGGCTGTAGGGGGTGGTTGCGGTCACGCTCGCCCCGTTCCCGTCCCGAAGCGTCACATCGACATGCGCGAAAGCCGCTGTCGCCAATGCCAGGAGGCTGATAGCGGAAAGGAAAGCTATCAGAAAGACAGATCGTTTTCTGCTCATGGAGCTCTCTCCTCTCTGAAGAAAGGTTGGTATGTCGTACTAACGTGAAACGTTTCCTTCGTCTGGTAAACCGCTCCTCTGCCGCTCCTCCTTTCAGCCTGCGCTTCGTACGGGGGGAAAACGAAAAAAGCCGGGACCGCGACCGTGCGCAACGATCGTGGATCCCGGCTTTGTTGTCTTTAGGAGAGAAGACTTATTCGCCGTTTGCCCCGCTGGGGGGACTAATATTTATCAACAAGAAGCGAACTGCAATTCGGGCATTTCGTCTCAATACGGTCCTTGTATATGAGCAAAGGTTTGGATTTGAATATGGTGTACTGATCACCGACATGCTTGACGTTCTTCTTGCAGACCGGACAATTTCCTTTCGGCGAGAGCGCATGGAGAATGTTATCGATGGTTCCCATATTCACCTCACTGGATCATTGGATTCTATGGCGAACAAAATGTTCTGGGCTTCTCCAGGTAATTCTCCTAGCGACGAAGTCTAACTCTGAATTTCTCATGCACATAACATACCAGGAGATATTTTCACCGCTTTGGCGATCGAAAGAGAATGATTTGTTGCACACCTGCCCGGTAAAGCTGATCCTTGATACACTGCCGGACAATATTAAGAGTATCATATTTGTTTAACTTTGCAATAGTATAGCATTTCTGTCGAATCTCTGTAATGAATCTCAGCACCGGACCGATTATCATCTCCGCTTCCGAATCTTGAATATGCATCTTTTTGTCCAAAAAGAAGCATCAGAAAAAAGGATGATAAAACATAATAAACACTTGTTTTTGTGTGGTTATATTGCCAATGTACTGGGTTATTTAACCAAGAGAGAGCGTCTAACTTCGCATGCTAAAACGGTGTTCGTCAGCTGCAAATGCCGTATATTGTTTCGAATATAATTAACTTAAATAAAATAACGGATTACAGCATCTGCTTTCCAGCCTTGAAAAAAAACGCAGGATGATTTGCCTCAAATGAAGACCGAATCTTTGTACAGGAAAGATGCCAATTGCTGTAACGGCAACTGATATGAATTTCGCCCGAACAAATGAATAACGATATTTCAATGCTTTGGATTGGATTTTGAATGGCCTCTTCCAACCCCCTTTCCTTGGTTATTTAACCATGCTTTTCCGAAGATCTTTTTCAGGATTCACGCAAATTTAAGATCCTAGCAGGCGGCACGACAGTTGCATTGTTCAACAATGCCTGCCAGAATTATTTCTGTCTTTGTTCAGCATTCGGGGGATTGCTGTCAAGGGCGAAGGTCCAGACAATTGAAATCGAGGAGTTGTCTTCAGTGACAACCCTACGTACAACCACGCTTGTCCCATGCCTGGGACAAGAAAAGGAGAAGCTATGAAAAAGTCTATTCTGGCATGCTGCACGATAGGCTTGATCCTGGCCTTTGGCGCCTTCGCATTCGCCGGATCGGCGCCTGGCACGGGCATCAAACAGACCTCTCACGATCTGAGCAGCGGCGGCAAGGGCATGTTGTGGGACGGCGGCACGCTCGCGGACCCCACGCTCGACCGTATCTGCATCTACTGCCATACCCCGCACTTCGCAATCAAGGTCCCGGCTGGCAACCCGAACGGCGACTATCTGCCGCTCTGGAACCATGAAGTCACCGTCGCGACCTTCCAGACCTACACCAACGGGATCTCCCCGGACGATCCCAGCCACATGCTGAACGCCACGCTCGGCCAGCCGGGCAGCGTGTCCAAGCTCTGCCTGAGCTGCCATGACGGCACGGTTGCGGTGAACAGCTACGGCTATGCCGGCTTCACCAAGCCCGCCGTCGCCGGCAAGAGCGTGTCCGGCCGCTTCCTGATCTCCACGGACCTGTCGAACCATCATCCCATCGGGTTCGATTACAATGCCGTGGCGGCCGCGGACGACGAGATCAACCCGGCTGACACGCCGCTGAACGGCGCGAACGTCTACGGGCTCACCATCGGCGACCTGCTCTGGAAGGGCAATATGGAATGCTCGACCTGCCATGACGTGCACAACACGAAGAACGAAGGCGTGAAGTTCACCTGGGTGGAGGACACCCAGAGCGCCCTCTGCCTCACCTGCCACAAGAAATAG
>JAKAHZ010000069.1 GCA_021814615.1 Nitrospirota bacterium
ATTCTCAGTGTGTCGTTGTTCGAGAAAACGCCCATTTTGCAGGTGCTATCTGGAACTGATTACGAAGTTGAGACACCCGATGACGATAACCAACTGATTTTACATCTGTAACGTTGGGACACTACTGTATCTGTCTGTTTATTGATACGCAGGTTGTAAATAACCGATGCAATATGCTGAGAGTCTACAAGAATATGATATATAAAGGAATACCCTGTGGAGGGGTATTTTTAGGGTAGCAACTTGTTAAGAAAGACAGAAACCCTGTGGATATTTGAGACAGAGACAGCGCGGTCTGGTCTGCATGAGTTCTTTCCGCTAACAGTGGGAATGAGTATCGCAGATATGATCCTGCAAGCGTGTGTTGCGAGGGAGGGGAGAAACTCATTCGGGATCTGGCGCGGAGACAGAAAATGGAAATCCGGCCAAGCGTATCGTCAATCAACCGGCCGGCGCAGCAGCGCAGTCAGGACAATGGCAAACGCGGCGAACAAGGCGGCCATGGCATAACTGGAGGTGAATGCGCCTGAGCGTTCGGCCAGCATGCCCGCGACGGAGGGACCGCTGATCTGGCCGAGGCCGAAGATGAAGGTTATGAATCCGAAGGCTGCAAGCGCCCGTTCGGCGCCCACGTATTCGCTCACCGCCGCAACCATGATCGATGGGATTGACCAGGCAACGATTCCGTAAAAGAAGATGGACAGGTAAAGGAACAGAGATGGCAGAGGCAGGGCAACGAGCAAGTATGCCAGCGTCTGGAGCAGGAAAACAATCATGAGGCCCGTCTTCCTGCCGAGTCGATCCGAGAGCGAGCCGAAGATGGGGCCGGAAAAGAGGCTCAGGAATCCCACCCAGGACCAGAACGTGCCTGCAACGGTTTCGGAGAAGCCCCGCTCGCGCACCAGCGTGGTGACGATGAAGGTCGCATAGATCACGTATGTGTAACCGAAGAGGAAATAGATGACCCCGAGCAGATACACCGACTTGTTGCGATAGATTGACACTCGGTGTTTCTGCGAAGACTTTCCGCCGATTCCCTGATCAGGCACGTCTTCGCTGCCTAGGGCGACGAGGCCCTTGTCCTGCGGCAGGTTGCGGAGAAGCAGCACGGCAATAACGGCAATGACTGCGACGATGCCGCTCAGAAGCATCCAGCTGGTGCGCCAGCCTTCGGGTCCGACGCTCAGGTTGACAGCAGGGATCAGCAGACCCGACAGGATGATGGCGAAACCGCTGCCGATGACGACAAATCCGGCCGCTCTTCCGCGAATGGTCCGGTCGAACCATGCCGTGATAAGCCCCATCATGGGCACATTTGCCGCGCCGCTGCCCATGCCGGTGAAAAAATAGAGAAGCAGAACAATGCCGAAGGAATGAGCGCGGCTGATCGACAGCATGGAGATTGCGATGACGGCAAGCGCAGATACGATCAGCCTGCGCGAGCCGATCTGCTTCGCCACGGGGCTGCAGAGCAGGACCGCGATCAGGTAGCCGATGAAATTGCCGGTGCTGATGAACCCGATCTGGGAATAGGTGAGGGCGAGCGACGATGCCATGGACGGAAGCAGCATGCCCAGGGCGAACCTGCCGAATCCCAAACAGGCGGAGATCACTAGCGTACCCGTGGCGACGATGATCCAGGCGTAGTGAAAGGATGTGTGCTGGTTGTTCGGTCTGGACATAGTGTTTTCGGTTCCTGCGCACGCAAGCTGTCAAGGACGGGAGGAAATCCTTCTATATGAGGAAATCGGCGATGCTCTCCTTCTTACGGTACACGGTTCCCTGAAACAGGGCGATTGCATTGCCGGCCTCGTCCTTCACTTCAATCACATACGTGGCAAGTTTGGGATTCAGCGACACTTCGCGTCCCTCGGCAAAAAGTGTCGCTCCCTCTTTCGCGGCTTTGAAGAAAGAAATACTTACATTGATGGCCATTGCCAGGGTGCCATGAGAATTGGAAGCAACGGAGAAGACCGCATCGGCGAGAGAGAAGATGGCGCCGCCGTGAACTGTTCCCGCGCTGTTCAGGTGGTGCTGTCCGATTTTCATTCGCGCTGACGCTCTGCCGGGACCATATTCCGTGATAGTTATGCCATTATGCAGTGCAAATCGGTCATGATCGACAAACTTTCTAATTATTTCCATGGGAACCTCGTTTTCCTGTGAGCGAGCAGTGGTTTCCAAAAGACTTTTTGATTTTATTTGAGCATCTTATCCGAAGAGCAGAGCAAAAGCCCGTCGGGAATACTTGAAATAGCAGGGCTTACTCAAATTCGGCGATTACTGATTCTTGCCTGTGGTAAATGATTTTCGCCTTCATTTGACAATTCCTCGTTCTCTTGCTAATCTTTTCTCTAGTTCGAAAGGATCAGTGTTGAACAGGGGGGTGTGGAATGAACATGAACAGTACTGCAAAAGCGTCTGTCCTGTCCCTTGGTGCCGCGGTTTTTGCATCACTGCTCCTGCTGCCGAATGTGCAGGGCGCCGAGAAACCGGCGGCGGTTGACGGCAAATCCGTCTTCGAAACGAAATGTCTCAAATGTCACAAACCGGAAAAATTCAAGTCCCAGCATAACAGCCGCAAGGACTGGGAGCTGATCCTGAGCAGGATGGAGCGCAATTCCTGCGTTCTCAATGATGCCGAGCGGGAAGCCATCGCAGACTTTCTCTCCAAGAAATACGGCGAATAACCGCCCGCTTCCCACCTTCACTGCTAGCTGACCGCTACGTTGACTTGCCGTGACGCAGGAGCGCCTGTGCATTCTGCCAGAGCATCTTTGCCTTGATGCGGTCGGGAAGCCGGAGCGACTGTGTGCGCTCCAGCATATTCTTCTGATCGGTCCAGGGACTGTCGCTGCCGAAGAGGATCCGGTTCTCATCAAAGAGCGAAACAAGCCGGATGAACTCGTCATCGCTCATTTCGGGCATGGTCATGGACGTTTCCGTGTAGACGTTGGGGCAGGATGCAAGCACGGCCGCCCGGTCCCACTGCCGCCAGCCGCCCACGTGGGTGGCAACGATCGTCAAACCGCGGAAATCCTCAGCCACCCGCCTCACCCGCGCAATGTCCGCCTGCAGATTACCGGGAAAAGCAACATCCAGCCCGGTATGGAAAATCACGAACATGCCGTAGTGCTCGATCATCTGATAAAGGGAATATTGCATCCGATCGTCGATCGTAAACCCCTGGTACATGGGATGGAGCTTGACGCCGCGGATTCCCAACGCCGCTGCCGCAGACAGAACAGCATCCACTTCCTCGGGACGGTTCGCGGGATGAAGGGAAACGAGGGGGATGATCCGTTCGCTTTTGATCTGGCGGCAGAAATCAAGGATCGGACGGGACTGGGCGGGTTTGGTTGCGATGTTCGCGACAACGCTTGCGCTGATTCCTGCGCGGTCCATGGACGCGAGCAGGCCGGACAGCGTGCCGTCCGTCTGAGGCCGGTATTCGCCGGACTCCTCAGCCAACCGATCCACCGCCTGCTTGGCAATCTTGTCCGGGAAGATGTGGGTATGAAAATCGATGATGTCCATGGCACGGCGCGGAAGGGTGCGAAACCCTTTCCTACAATTTTCTATTGTCAATGACCCGCTTCGCTTTCCCTTCGAACCGTTCCAGCGATTTCTTTTCCACCAGCTTCACTTCAACCGAAATCCCGAGCTCCGATGCCATGCGTTTCTTGATCGTCTCGATCAGTTCCGTCTGTTTCTTCATCTCATCGAAAAAGATCTTCTCCGATGCCTCGACAAGCACGAGCGCGTCGTCGAGCGCTCCCTTCCGGTCGATCACGATCTGGTAGTGGGGTTCCGTGCCTTCGATCTCGAAGAGCACGCTTTCGATCTGCTGGGGGAACACGTTCACGCCGCGGATGATCAGCATGTCGTCGGTACGGCCCATGACACGCACCATGCGGCGCATCGTGCGGCCGCAGGAGCACGGCTCCTCGATGATGCGCGTCAGGTCCCGCGTCCGGTACCGGATCATGGGAAAGGCCTCCTTGGTCAGCGTCGTGATCACCAGTTCGCCCACCTCTCCCGGCGCCACGGGCTGGAGCGTCCTGGGATCGACAACTTCGACGAGGAAATGATCCTCCGCGATATGCAGGCCGTTCCGGGCCAGGCATTCGCCGGCCACGCCGGGTCCCATGATCTCGGACAGGCCGTAGTTGTCCGTCGCGGTGATCTTGAGCTTTTCCTGCAGCTCCTTGCGCATGGCGTCGGACCAGGGCTCGGCGCCGAACAGCCCCCACTTGAGCGACAGGGAGTTCCGGTTGATGCCCATCTCCATCATCGTGTCGGCGATCAGCATGGCGTAGCTCGGCGTGCCGACCAGCGCGGTGGTCTTGAAATCCTGCATGATCTTGATCTGGCGCTTGGTATTCCCGGCCGACATGGGAATGACCGACGCGCCGACCCGCTCCGCGCCGTAGTGCAGGCCGAAGGCTCCCGTGAAGAGGCCGTAGTTGAAGGAGATCTGGATGACATCGTCGGCGGTGACCCCGGCGGCGGTCAGAATGCGTGCAACGAGGTCAGACCAGGTCTTAATGTCGTTCTTCGTGTAGCCCACCACCGTCGACATGCCGGTCGTTCCCGAGGAGGCGTGGACGCGCACTACCTCGCGGAGCGGCACGGCAAAGAGGCCGTAGGGATAGTTCGCGCGAAGATCGTCCTTGACGGTGAAAGGCAGCTTCCGGAGGTCATCGAGGCTCCGCAGGTCATCGGGATTGAAGCCGATGGCGTCGAATTTTTTCCGGTAGAACGGAACGTTCAGGTAAACGCGGTTCAGCGTTGATTCGAGCCGCTCGAGCTGCAGCTGCTCCAGGTCCTTCCGGTCCATCCGTTCTTCGTCGGGCTGCCAGTACATGGTTCACCTCCGGTGAAAAGCCGTCAGGCGCAAGGGGTAAGAACCCTTCACCCCTTACCTTTTACCCCTCACTGTCTCATTTGTTTTCCGCGTCCACATCCTTGCCCAGATATGCCCGCTGGATCTCCCGGTTGGCAAGCAGGTTCTCCGCGGCACCCTCGAGGACGATTCTGCCGTTTTCCAGCACGTAGCCGCGGTCGGCGATGCGGAGCGCGCTCCGGGCATTCTGCTCCACAAGCAGAACGGTGCCGCCTTCCTTGCCGAGCTGCCGGACGATCGCGAAAATGTCTTTCACGATCAGGGGGGCAAGTCCCATCGAGGGTTCATCGAGCATGATGAGGGAAGGGCCCGCCATCAGCGCCCGGCCGATGGCGAGCATTTGCTGCTCGCCGCCGGAGAGCGTGCCTGCCAGCTGGTGCTCCCGCTGTTTGAGCACCGGGAAAAGACCGTAGATCCGTTCGAGATCCCGGTGCACTTCCTCGCGTCGGCCGCGCTTGAACTGGACATAGGCGCCGAGCAGGAGATTCTCCCGGACCGGCATTGCCGCGAAGACCTGCCGACCTTCGGGAACGAGGGAGCAGCCGCGGCTTACGATGTTCTCGGTGGGCAGCGAGCCGATCTCCTCTTCCCGGAACCGAATGCTGCCTGACCGCGGGCGGAGCAGGCCCGTGATCGTCCGGAGCAGCGTGGTCTTGCCCGCTCCGTTGGCTCCGATGATCGTGACGATCTCGCCCTGTTTCACATGGAGAGAAAGGTGGTGCAGCACGGAAAGGCTTCCGTAGGCGACATCGAGGTTGCGGACCTTCAGCATTCGTCTTCCCCCAGATACACACGCACGACCTGCGGGTCCTTCTGGACCGCAAGGGGCTTGTTGTCGGCGATCTTCTCGCCGTAGGAGAGGACGACAACCTCATCGGAAATGTTCATGACCAGCGACATGTCATGTTCCACAATGAGCACGGTGATGCCGCGGTCGCGGATCTTCGTGATGAGCACGGCAAGATCGGCTGTCTCACGCATGTTGAGGCCCGCTGCAGGTTCGTCGAGCAGCAGAATTTCTGGCTCCGAGGTGAGCGAGCGAGCGAGCTCGACGGCCCGTTGCTGGCCGTAGGAAAGGCTCGATGCGTTCGCGTGCGCGAGCTGCCCGATGCCGAGGAACTCCATGCTGTCGAGGGCGCGGTCCCGGATGTCGCGCTCCTCGGCCCGCGTCCACGCGAGATTCAGCATCCCGGCCATGAATCCCGCCCTGCTCCGGACGTGCCGTCCGACCATGACATTCTCGAGCGCCGACATGCCGCCGAAGAGCCTGATATGCTGGAAGGTCCGGGAAAGGCCGCGAGTGGCGATCGCATGGGAAGGCAGGTCCTGGACCGGCATGCCCCGGAGAAGAACCTCACCGCTGTCCGGCGCGATGAAGCCGGAGAGCAGGTTGAAGAGGGTGGTTTTGCCGGCCCCGTTGGGCCCGATGACCGCCTTGATCGAGCCCTGCGCCACGCTGAAGCTCACATCCTTGACTGCCTGCAGGCCGCCGAACCGCTTGCTGATGGAACGGGCTTCGAGGAGGGTCATGCGCCCGCCTTCCGGTCCGTGCGAATCCATCGCCCGACGAGCGACCGGATGTCGAGTTTCAGGACGCCTTCCGGAGAAAAGAGCATGACGGCGATCAGGATGCTCCCGAACACGGCGTCATCAAAAGTGCCGAAATAGCCTCGAAGCGACAGGAAGTTGAGCACTGCGCTCATAATAAGCGTGCCCCAGAGGCTTCCCATGCCGCCCACAGCGACAATAGCCACATAGCGCACCGATTTCATGATCGATGCTTCCGACGGCCCGATGCCTCCGTTGTAGTGCGTCAGAAACACGCCGGCAACAGCGGCATAGACGGCGGAGAGGATGAAGGTGTTCAGCTTGTACCGGGCCGCGTCAACGCCCATGGCGCCGGCAGCGTCCTCAGCCCCGTGGATCGAGCGCAGGGCCCGGCCGACACGGGAATGGATCAGATTGATCAGGAGAAGCATGCCGACAGTGACCAGCAGCCAGGCGAAGTAATAATTGGCGACGCGCTGCGACGAGCCGCCGGTCACGGCCAGGCCGGGAAGAAGCGGAAAGGCCGGCACGCTCGAGATGCCGTCTGCCGCGCCGAAGCGCGAGGTGGCCAGCACGACGCTGTAGATGATGGTGCCGAAGCCGAGCGTCGCCATGGCCAGGTAATGGCCTTTGAGCTTCAGGACCGGTACCCCGATCAGAAAGGCAACGACGATCGTGATGCACAGGGCGCAGAGGAACGCGGCCCAGGGGTGCACGGTCAGGATCTGGCCGCCGTAGAGATCGGCGCGGCCCGTGAGAATGCCGGATTTGGCGAGCAGGGAGATGGCAGGGGCGGCTTTCCACGCCGAGAGGTCGACGGTGGTGAGCACGGCGGAAGTGTATCCGCCGATTGCGAAGAAGCCGGCGTGGCCCAGGGAGATCTGCCCGGCGTAGCCCATGAGCAGGCAGAGACCGATGATCACCAGCGTGTAATATCCCGCCATGGTGAGCTGGGTGAGGAAGAATTCCTTGCCCGTCGCCGCGGTCAGAAGCTGGACAGCAGCAATGGCTGCTGCGAGCGCTGTTATATGCCGAAAGCGCTGGAACACCGTCAGAACTCCTTTAACCGCGCGGCTTCACTGTTGCCGAAAAGGCCGCTCGGCCGCGCGAAAAGCATGGCAAGCAGGATCGTAATGGAGATTGCATCCTTGTACGCCGTGGGCATCACCCAGATGCTGAAGGACTCCAGAATGCCCAGAATGAAGCCGGCGCCGACGGCGGCCATGCTGTTGCCCAGCCCGCCCAGGATGGCCACGGTAAATCCCTTGATGGCGAGCCCCGCGCCGATGCCGTACTGAGTCTGGGTGATGGGGCTCACGACGCATCCTGCCAGTGCGCCGATGCCCGCAGATACGACGAAGGAAAGAGTCACCATGTTCCTGGTCGGGATGCCGCAGAGCGCCGCTGCATCCCGGTTCGAAGCGCAGGCGCGCATCTCGCGACCGAGCATGGTGTAATGGAAAAACACGTTCAGAAGAAGCACGACGATTGCCGCGACGCCGAGCGCCCAGAGAACCTGGGGCGATACGCGGACGCCGCCGATTTCGATCGCCGACACTTCGTTTCCCGTGAAGTAGGGAAGGGAGCGGATGCCCTCTCCCCAGAGGTGCAGAGCGCCTTCCCGGATCAGGATCGAAACACCGATCGTGATGATGATCATCCGGAGAACGGACGGCTTCACGAGCCAGCGGATGAACAGCATCTCGATCAGCCCGCCGACGGCCATGGTGACAAGAACGGCGCCCGCGATGGCAAGGGGGAGCGGCAGGAAGGCATGGAGGCTGACCGCGGTCATGCCGCCGAGCATGACGAACTCGCCTTGGGCGAAATTGATGATGCCGGTGGTGTTGTAGATGATGTTGAATCCGATGCCGACGACGGCGTAGATGGTGCCGTAGGTCAGGCCGGCAACGAGGTATTGAAAGAATAATTCTAGGAACATGCCGTTCTCGACACCAAAGAGCTATTTCTCCGCCGGAGCGAACCTGCCGTTTCGCACCGTCAGCATGGCAAAGGCGTTCATATCCAGGCCGTTATGGTCCGTTGCCGAAAAGGTGAACACGCCGGCCGTGCCTGCCAGACCTTTCGTCGCTTCGACGGCTTCCCGGACCTTCTCCTTGTCCGTGCCCGCTTTCTCGATCGCTTTAGCCAGGATCATGAGGGAGTCGTAGGCATGGCCGCCGAAGGTGCTCACATCCTCCTTGAATCGGGTCTCATAGGCCTTCTTGTAAGAAGCCACCGCTGCCTTCTGCGGGTGCTTTGCCGGAAGCGAGTCGGCGACTACCAGGCGGCTTGCGGGGAAGAGCACTCCCTCGGCCGCGGCCCCGGCAGCTTTGGCATACTGGATGTTGGCGAAGCCGTGGCTCTGGAAGACCGGGATGGTCAGGCCGATCTGGCGGATGTTCTTGATCACGATGGACTGGGCGGGTTCGATGGACCAGTTCACCACTGCCTGCACGTTCGCGGCCTTTATCTTGGTCGCTTCCGCGGTAAGGTCTGTTGCGGACTTGTCATAGACCTCGTTGACCAGGATCCGGATGCCGTGTTCGGGTGCCAGCTTCTCGATCTGCTCCTTGCCCGCCTTGCCGAAGCCCGTGTTCGACGACAGCACGCCGATTTTCGCAATGCCCATCTTCTTCATCTGGCTGAAGATCATTTCCACGGCGTAGCGGTCGCTCGGCGCGACCTTGAAGACATACTTGGCCACGGGGTTCACGATTACCTCGGCGGCTGCGCAGGAGAGCAGGATGGTCTTGCCTTCCTCGGCGATGTTCTTGATGGCCATGGTCTCGCCGGAGGTCGAGGGGCCGATAATGGCGAAGACCTTGTCCTCATCGATCAGCTGCTTGGCGAAGGACACGGCCTTCTCCGGGCTCGCCTGGGTGTCCTTGACGATGAGCTCCACCTTCTTGCCGTTGATGCCGCCCTTGGCGTTCACTTCGTCGACGAGCATCTCCAGGGTCTTTGCTTCGGGCGCGCCGAGGAACGACGCCGGCCCCGTCACCGCGAGGACCGCGCCGATCTTGATCGTCTCCGCCGCGAACGCCGGCAGGGACAGGACGGCGATGATGCCGAGAACCGCTGCAAGAATCCTGAACCGTTTCATTCCGTACCCTCCTTGTGAGAATAGAATCCCTGCAGCGCAGGGGTGTTCCTAGAGCTGCTGCATCTCCCCGCTGCCGAGCGACCGGATGCCGGCTGCCGCGAGGACCGTCAGAGCTTTTTCGGTGTCGTCGAAACGGAAGATCACGACTGCATTGCCTTCGCTCTTCTGCACGAAGGCATACATATATTCGACATTGAGCGCGCTGTTCGTGAGGACCGCCAGAATCTCCGCGAGGCCTCCGGGCCGGTCAGGCACGACTACGGCAACCACGTCACTTCGGTTGACGGTGAAACCGGCTTCTTTCAGGACACCCAGGGCCTTTGCCGGATCGTTCATGATCAGCCGGAAGATGCCGAAGTCTGCGGTATCGGCGAGGGAAAGCGCCCGGATGTTCAGCCCCTGCCGCGCGAGGAGGTCCGTGATCTCGGCCAGGCGGCCCGATTTGTTCTCGATGAATACGGAGATCTGTTCAATGGTCTTGGCCATGGTGTCCTTCCATCGTTCCGGACAGAGGCACCTATAATATGATGCTCCGGCACGTTTTGTCAAGGCAAAGGCGCGGAAAATAAGGATTCGCCGGGATCGTTGTCCAAGCATTTCCCGGTCGGCTTTTTTCTTGCACCTATGACACAGATCATATTCCGCGGGCCTCGGGTATGGTTAAATGACGGCCAGTTACAAGGGAAGGTGATATTGACGAATGCGGCTTCATAATTTGCTACACTAAGAATTACGCGGGAGGAGGAGGAGGGCTTGGCGGTTGCGATGAAACGCAATCTGTTGCGGAAAACAGAATCGGAAATTCCAATTCAGCGATACGTAAGGAGGGGGAACATGCGAAAATGGGGAATGATGACGCTTTTGTTTTTTGTTCTCATCTTTGCCGGCGTCTGGCTCGGTTCGGCGGATGCGCAGTATAAGGCCGAGGGATCCAGGAAATCGCCTGCTGCGAAAGAGGCAAATGTGAAGGTCGATGACTGCTATATGTGCCACGATCCGATCAAGTCGCTGCACACGGGCGGCAAGCACGCCAAGGTGAACTGCGCAAGCTGCCATAGCGGCCTGGCAAAGCATCTGGCAAATCCCGGGCCCGATACCCGGCCGGTGACGGACACGTCCTGGGAGGCCTGCGGGACCTGTCACCGGGATGAGATCGAAAGCTTCATGAAGGTGGCCATGCACCGGCCTGCCCGCGACGAGAAGTCACAGCTCACGAACCGGTCGCCCAATCCCTTCTGGGACAAACTGATGATGGGCCACGGCTTCACCAAGGAGCACAACCTGACGCGAAGCCATGTGAACATGCTGCCGGACCATCTGGTGGTTGACCGCGCCTACGGCGGCCGGTTCCAGGGCAAGGACGGCTGGAACTACATCGTCGAGAAGGGCAAGGCCTGGGATCTTTTGGTCGACACCCAGCCCACGGCGACGCAGCACAAGCCCTTCATCCCCCAGAGCGCTGCAGCGGCCAATCCCGTTTGCCTGCAGTGCAAGTCCCAGGACCAGATCCTCAAATGGTCCTATATGGGCGATAAAGTGGAGGGAAAGACGACGTGGGACAGGACTTCCTTTGTTCCGGCACTCGCGAAGGATCTGCAGCACGGGCTGAACTGCTTCTACTGCCACGATCCTCACGCAGCGAAGCCCAGGATCGTTCGCGACGCGCTCATTCAGGCGCTCACAAGGCCGCAGGCGGACACACTCTGGCACAAGGATCCGAAGCACACCAATTTCCAGGTCATCGACATGGGACTCCGGGGCTTCACCCGGAAGATCGCGATCCTGGAAAAATACGATACCCGGCTGCTCTGCGGCCAGTGCCACGTGGAATACAACTGCAATCCGGGCTATGATCCCAAGAATCCCGATACGTCGCATTATACGGTCACCATGACGGACCAGCGAACGAACCACTTCCCCTATAAGGATGTGCTGGGCCTCTATGACCATTATGTGAACCAGGTGAGCTTCCTGGACTTCAAACACACTCTCACCGGCGGGCTTCTCTGGAAGGCGCAGCATCCCGAATCGGAGACGTATTACAATTCCAAACATGCCAAGGCAGGCGTGGGCTGCGCGGACTGCCACACGCCGAAGCTGAAGGGCAAGGGCGGCAAGATGTACACGTCCCACTTCGCCGTATCGCCCCGGGTCCAGCTGAAGGAGACCTGCCTGTCGGCAAAATGCCACGCAACATGGACAGAGGAGCAGGCGAAGTACTCCATCGATTCCATCAAGGCCTACGGCAAGGGAAAGATGCGGAAGGCCGAGTTCTGGCTCGCAGCGCTGATCGATAAGATCGTGGAAGGGAAAAAGGCGGGTCTTGACGCCGACACGATTAAAAAAGCGCAGGACCAGCATCTCCGCGCCCACATTCTCTGGGAATATTGGACTGCCGAGAATTCCGACGGGTTCCACAATCCGGAACTGGCCCGCGAATCGCTTACCCGCTCGGTGGACGAATCGCAGAAAGGCATCAAGATCATTGATGACGCTCTGGGGGTGAAGACCGCCTCCGCGGCGCCTGCAGCCGCACATGCCCCAGCGAAATAAATGAAGGGGAGCGAACGCGACCGGCCGGCGGGAAGGCAGCTTCCCGCCGGTTTTTTTGACCGATTCTGCCCATTTTCCGGTTTTTCCAGGGTGCAAATTTTATATTGAAATCGCAAAGAATATCTGGCATAATCACCGTCGTAGCGTTTTTTGCAACAAAAGGACTCGCTACCAAGGAGAGAGGTTATGCGATTCAAAGCCGGGGCCCGTCTATTTATCACGATCATTGCGCTCACAGGTGGAACCCTGCTCCCGTCCGGAGTGTTCGCAGCGGAGAAGGCTAACTCTCCGGAGATTTTCAAACAGCATCTGGCCGAGGTACGGAAGAATCCGGAAAGCGTTGAGCTCCGCGAAAAAGTGATCAAGTATGCCCAGGGGTTGAAGCAGAAACCGGCGGTGCCGGAGGAATACGAGCGGCAGCTGTCCCGCGGTACGGCGTTCCTCAAGATGGCCAACGATGCTGCGGGATATCTGAAAGCCGCTGACGAGTTCAAGGCCGCTGTTGCCGCGGCGCCGTGGCTTGCCGAGGGCTATGTGAACCTGGCCGCAGCGCAGGAGAAGGCGCAGCTCTACTCCGAGGCGATTCAGAACCTGAATTTCGCGATCCTCGCCGATCCGAACGGAAAGAATTCCCGCGAGTGGCGCAATCGCGTTTATGAGCTTGAGGTTTTCGCCGAGGAGGCGAACCAGAAATTGAAGGCATCGCCCGTTGTTCCGCCGCCGGCGCCGCCGGCGCCCCCGACCGTGGCGAAGCCAACGCCTCCCAAGAAGCAGCCGGCCGCGGCTCAGGAAAAGAAGACCAATCCGAAGGCTTTTGTGGGCAATTGGTTCTACAAGGACGTGGCGCCGCGGGGCGGAGAAGAGATAACGACCCAGGCCTTCTCGATCACCATGAATCAGGCGGGCGAACTGATCGCCACCGCTCCCCGAAGGAGCAGCGGCGCCCTCGGATCGATCAGCATTTTCGAGGTGGCGGGGGACAGCATCCATATTCAGGTATCCTGGAAGCTGGCTTCGATCCCGACGTACTGGAAGACCGAGGATTACGAGGTCACGCTGTCCGACGACGAATCGAAGCTGTCCGGCTCCTACCGCGTGAAGAGCAGCGGCAAGAACGAGTTCAGCGAAGACAAGGCCCTCTTCAAGCAATAGACGATGTGCTGCGGTTTCCCGGCTGCTGAAGCGGTGCTTCAGCAGCTTTTTTTGTTTGTGCGCCCGGCAGAACGCGATCGGGAGGGCGGTGCGGGCGCGCTCTTTGCTTCGTTGACACTCCGTCCCGGTGCTGTTATCATCCTTTTGCCGAATGAAGCATGGTACTTTTGTGCAAGGAACGAACGGCGGGAACCTTATGATCAAAGGCAGCGCATTTCAGGCGATCAAACAAACGGTGCTGACGCTCCTTGGTTTCGGCATCGTTGTTGCCGTCGGGCTGATGGGCGCCGCATGGTCCGGCTTCCTGATTCTCTCCGTGATTCTTGCCCTTCCGGTCCTCCTGGTGTATCTGCCGCTGGTTCTCTGGACGAACCGTTTCTCCCTGGATGACGAGAAACGCCGGCTTTCGAAGCCCGGTTCCGGAGGGATGGCTTATGACAAGGTCAAGCGCGTGATGATCACGCGGAGAGGGCGGTTCTTCGATATCGTCGTTTCCGCCGGGCCGTTCCGGGGCATGGTACTTGTCCAGTCAGCGGATGAACAACTTCTGGCCGAGCTCGAGCCCGTCCTCAGAGAGCGCCTTCCTCAGGCGGTGTTCACCGCGAAACGGCCGCTTCTTCCATGGTCCATCATTGTTTCGCTTCTCCTGGCCGCTCTTGTTCTCGGGATTGCGCAGGCCTTTATGATCAAAACATCTCCGAACCTCGCGCATCAGCCCAACGCCGTGAACTGGCTGCAGGACAAGGATCTGCCGGAATCCCTGAACCGGGAATACCTGGGGGAATTCGGTTTCGCACCGCCGAAGGGCTGTGTCTATGCCGGCGAGGAAAAGGACACGCTCTATTTCGAAGATAGAAAGAAGCATCTGCGGATCAAGGCGATGACGGGTACCGCTCCGTTGCCCGGCGAGTATCAGAAACTCCTGTTCCGTTACGCCATGGAAGTCCGGAGCCGCGCGGATCTTCTTCGACTCGTGTACGGAGCCCGTTTCGGCGTCGTGCCGCGGTTCCTTAAAACACGGGAACTTGCAGGGCTTGAGGATCCAGCGCTTTTCGTTGCCGGGGGGCCTGAAATGACAATCTATATTGTCCAGGCGCGGTTGAATAACGAGGAGATCGTCCGCATCATCGCAGCGGGCAGACGATGGGAGCAGGAGATACGTTTCTTCATCACCAGCCCGGCCAGATTGCCCGAGGAAACCCTTCGGCGGTTCGTCGGCAGCATCCAGCCCATCGGCAGATAGAGTTGATCAACGGGCCGCATTTGCCAACACTTTCCGGCTGTGCTATCATTTCCTATATTTCGGGAACAAAATGCGTTGAAACCGGAGGAAACAATGGTCCAGAAAGCAAGTCCCAAGCTGACGGAGATGATGAATCAGGCGATTGCAGGAGAGCTCCAGGCGATCGTACAGTACATGTGGCACCACATCATGGTCAAGGGCATGAACTCGGCATCGCTCATGGACGTTTTCGAGGGCGTTGCCATGGAAGAGATGAAGCACGCGGAAAAGATCGCAGAGCGGCTGTTCTATTTCGACGTGAATCCCACGACCAAGCCGAATCCCATCGCCGTCGGCGGAACGCCCGAACAGATGCTTCAGGCGGATACCAGGGCCGAGGAGGAGGCGATCGCGCTCTACAAGCAGATCATCGCCCAGGCCGCTTCGGAGAAGGATGAGACCACGCGGCTTCTCTTCGAGGAGATCCTGTCCGACGAAGAAAAGCACCACGATACGTTTACCACGCTGTTGGGGCAATAGGTTTTCCGAAGATCGATCGTGAACGAGAAAGGCAGGCGCTTGCGCCTGCCTTCTGTTTTCCACCGCGTCTTCGCGTCAACATGTCTTCCGTCCGAACTCTACGGCATCTTGAATTCCTTGCCTGCCATCCGCACGGTGAGCACAGGACAGGTTGACTTCCGCACAACCTTCTCGGCGGTGCTGCCGAAGAGCATATGATCGATGCCGGTCCTGCCGTGCGTCCCGATGACGATCAAGTCCGCATTTTTTTCCTTCGCCGTCCTGATGATCTCCACGAAAGGCACGCCGCGCACGATGATCTTTTCCACGTCCTTCACCTTGAGCGCCGCCTCGGCCCCCCACTTTTCCATTTCCGTGGTCGCGCTCTTCTGCATGTCTTCCACGAGGTCCGCCGCCGAGATGGAGGAAGGTATGTACCATTCGGCGATGCTGATGTCCTGGATCACGTAGAGCAGCACGAGCTTCGCCTGGTAGTCCAGGGACAACGAGAGCGCGTAGTCCATGGCTGCGCGCGCGCCTTGCGAGAAATCGGTCGGGAACAGAATGGTTTTGATCTGCATCGGGCCCTCCTTGGCCGTGTTTGATTCAATTCTATCGCCTGCCGAAAGATCTGTCAAACCGCCGTATCCCGGACCGTCGGTCCGGGTCGCGAATTCTTTCCAGGCAGGCTTTACAAGGACCGGGACTTCGGCTACTATCATGTCATTCGGCAACCTGAAGTTACTCTCTATTTTAAGGAGGAAGGGGATATGAAGAAATCGCTTGTAGCTGTGCTCGTGCTGGTCTTCGGCCTGGCCGGAGCGGCGTCGGCAGAACTGAACATGCGGGACGGGAATTGGGAAAGCACCATCGAGATGACGATCGAAGGGCTGCCCTTTGCCATGCCGCCCATGTCCTTCACGAATACAAAATGCATGACCAAAAAGGACGCCGTGCCGAGCACGGCGAGCAAGGACCAGAAGTGCGAGGTGAAGGAGCAGTCCGTCACGGGCAGCACGGTTCACTGGAAAGTGGTCTGCAAGGACAAGAACGGCACGAGCGAGGGAACGGGAGAAATCACCTATTCGGGAACCGGGTACCGGGGAACGATGAAATTGAAAACGACGGATGCGAAAGGCCAGACCACGACGTCGAAAGCAAAACTGTCAGGCCGCCGGACCGGTGACTGTCCGAAATAAGACCGGCACGAGCTGCGAGGCGGCTGTTTCTTTGCGTCAAGGATGATCACGGCGAACAGCGCTCTTGGCGCTCGCGATGCGTTATCAAGCGCCTGAAATCGCACAAAAAACCGTTGACAATCGAAAGCCGTGCTGTTATAAATAGACGCCTATGCTTCAGACAACGGATAAAATCTGGGTCGACGGCAAGTTCGTGGCGTGGAACGACGCCAAGGTCCATGTGCTTGCGCACACCCTGCATTACGGCACCGGGGTGTTCGAGGGCATCCGTTGCTACAAGACAGCATCCGGCTCTGCGGTCTTCCGTCTGAAGGAGCATGTGGACCGGCTCTTCGGGTCCATGCACATCCTCCAGATGGACTGTCCCTTCACGAAGCAGCAGGTCTTCGATGCGATCCTTGAGACCATCCGGGTGAACAAGATCGACGCCTGCTACATCCGGCCGCTTGCCTTCATCGGTTACGGCGCCATGGGGGTCTTTCCCAAGGACAACCCCGTGAATGTGATTATCGCTGTCTGGCCCTGGGGAAGCTACCTGGGCGACGAGGGGATGAAGAACGGGATCCGCGTCAAGATATCGTCCTTCACCCGTCCGCACATCAATGCGACCATGGTCCGCGCGAAGACCGTGGCGAACTATGCGAACTCGCTCCTGGCCAAGCGCGAGGCGCTCAAGGACGGATACGACGAGGCACTGCTCCTGGACACTGACGGGTATGTGGCTGAAGGGAGCGGCGAGAATGTCTTCATGGTGCGGAACGGCGTGATCAAAACGCCTCCGCTCACGGCGATCCTCGAGGGCATCACGCGGGAGACGATCATCAGGCTCGCGCAGGACCGGGGACTCAAGCTTGTGGAAGAGCGGTTCACCCGCGATGAGATGTACCTTGCCGACGAAGCGTTCTTTACCGGAACGGCTGCCGAGATAACGCCGATCCGCGAAGTGGACAACCGGAAGATCGGGGAAGGCAAGCCCGGTCCCGTGACCAAGCAGCTGCAGTCCGCGTTCTTCGATATCGTCGAGGGCAGGGATGCCAAGCACACAGCCTGGCTTACGCCGGTGAAGAAATAGTCCAGAGAGTACTCAAGTGTACCCTGTGCCGAAGTGGTGGAATTGGTAGACACGCACGTTTGAGGGGCGTGTGGGGCAACCCATGGGGGTTCAAATCCCCCCTTCGGCACCATTTATCAAAAACTCCGGAAGCCGGTTCGCTGGTCCGGGATCCATTGAAGCGTCAGGCGGCAACGCCTGACCTTTTTTTTCGTCTCCCGTCGTTCAGATCATTATCCAAGCAGCAGGCCAGGAGCGTTTCCCCGTTGACAGGAGCCGGGCTGCACCCTACTATATATAGCAGATCGATCCCCTCGAAAAGAGCACAAACTCTCATGATTTTCCGTCTGTTTTTCTCATTTCTCTTCACC
>JAKAHZ010000196.1 GCA_021814615.1 Nitrospirota bacterium
TCCGATCTCGACCACGCAATCGTGCGGGAAGGGCTCCAGATGATCTTCTCTTCCCATCCCGACCTCACCGTCATCAGCACCGCCGGCGACGGCCGCGAAGCCATCGCGCGGTCCGAGGCCCTGAGGCCCGATGTCATCGTCATGGACATCGCCATGCCGGGGCTGAACGGCATCGAGGCGACGCTCGCCATCTGCAAGCGCCTCCCGTCCGTGCGCGTCATCATGCTGTCCATGTACCACACGTCGGAGCACGTGTTCCGCGCGATCCAGGCGGGCGCGCGCGGGTATATCCTCAAGGAATCCGCGGGCGCAGAGCTGGTCACCGCGGTCCGCATGGTCATGGCCGGCAAACGCTATTACGGCAACGGCGTCGAACGTCCCGTAGGATCGGACATCGATTCCGCGCTCAGTAATCGCGCCACACCCCTGGAAAGCCTGAGCAGCCGCGAGCGTGAGGTCCTGCAGTTCGTCGTGGAGGGAAAGACGAGCGCCGAGATCGCCGGTGTCCTTTCCCTATCGCCGAAGAGCGTCGAGACCTACCGGAGCCGCCTCATGAAGAAGCTCGGCATCGAGAACACGGCGTCGCTCGTCAAGTTCGCGGTCCAGCACGGCGTCACATCCCTCAAATAAGACGCCTGCGGGCCGTGAGGCAAGGATCATCCATGTTCCCTGCTCGCCACGTTTTCGATATCTCCGTCCCCTTGGGAAAGGAGCCGGTCACCTATCCCGGGGATACGCCCTTCAGCCGCAAGGAAACGGGGGCCGCGAACGGCAGGGGAGGCTATCGCCTCTCCAGCCTTTCCCTGAGCGCCCATGCGGGCACGCATATCGATGCGCCCGCGCATTTCATCCCCGGCGGCAGGACCATCGACGCCTATGCCGCGTCGGAATGGATCTTTCCCGCCCATGTCGTCGAGATCGCCGATCGCTCGTCAACGCAACCCGCCGCTCTCGCGTCGCTGGATATCCGGCCCGGTGATGCGCTCTTGTTCCGCACACGGAGTCAGGATGCAGGAGCCCTTCGTTCAGCGGGGAATATCGCCCTCTCTTTGGAAACAGCGGAATTCTGTGCGGAGCGAAGGATTCGTCTGGTGGGAATCGATCAACTTTCGGTGGACAACCCGAATGACGGGACCTTTCCGGTGCATCGCCTGCTGCTCGGGGCGGGGATCCTGATCCTTGAATGCATCGATCTCGCGTCCGTGCCTGCCGGCGCCTATACGCTCGTCTGCCTTCCCCTCAACATCGCGGGAGCCGAAGCCGCGCCTGCCCGCGCCATCCTTGTAAAATAACGCCGATCGCTTTGTAGGTGAATGTCTTTGTACTCTGTACTTTGTACTTTGTACTTGGTACTTTGTACTCGGTACTTTGTTTTACTGCCGTCGTCTCGACTCCGCGGGCACGATCTCCAGGGACAGCTTCTCGGTCCGCCGGATGACCGTGAGGGGGACCCGTTCCCCCGCCCGCTCGCTCGTCAGCAGCTTGTGCAGAGCATCCACACCCTTCACCGGCTGGCCGCCGAATGAAACGATCACATCCCCCTCAGCCAGCCCTGCGCGCATGGCCGGGCTGTCCGGCTCCACGGACAGGACCAGGAGCCCCGACTCCGCCTGCAGCCCGTGATAGCGGACGATCCTGCGGTGCAGGGGCGCATCCTGGCCGGCAACGCCGATGAAGCTGCGCCGCACCTTGCCCTCGCGGATCAGGCTCGCCGCGACGAAGGTTGCCGTATTGATGGAGATGGCAAAGCAGAGCCCCTGGGCCGGCATGATGACCGCCGTGTTCACGCCGATCACCTCGCCCGCCGACGTGACGAGCGGTCCGCCGGAATTGCCGGGATTGAGCGCCGCGTCCGTCTGGATCACGCCGTCGATCAGCCGTCCCGACGCCGACCGGAGCGTCCTGCCGAGCGCGCTGACCACCCCTGCGGTCACGCTGTACTGGAACCCGTAGGGATTGCCCACGGCGATGACGAGCTGTCCGACGCGCACGCGGCTGGAATCGCCGAGCCGGGCAGCCGTCAGGTTCGGCGCTGCAATCCTGATGACCGCCAGATCCGTGTCCGGATCGTCGCCGACAAGCTCCGCCTGGTGCCTCGCGCCGTCGGCCAGGGCGACATCGATCCGGACCGCGCCGTGCACCACATGGCTGTTCGTGAAGATGAAACCATCGGGCGTGAACAGGAATCCCGATCCGCCGGCCCTGGTCTGGCCGTTACCGGGCTGTGCCGGACGACCACTGCTGCCGATCTCTTGCTGCACTTCGATATTGACCACCGACGGGCTGATCCGCTCGGAAGCGGAGATCACTGCGCGCGAGTAGGCGTCGAGCGCAGCAGCATCGTCAATCCGCTCCTCGGGGCGAACGGTTTCCGGCAGTATGGCAGTTCCTCGCTGTTGATAAACAGGACGTTTTTCATGCTCATTCTCCTTAGATACATGGTACCACAGGCGTCAAGAGGGCGGAGAAGGGGAAGGGAATGGAAGGGGGAGCAAAAGCAGGGCGGATGCGGCCCTCGGGAAGGAGACTGGATTCCCGTTTACACGGGAATGACGGCTTAGCGTTGTACGACACAGGATGATCTTGAGATAGGTTCTTAATGATCAGACTTCTGATGCCATTCCGGCGGCCTTCCTACTTCGCAGCCTCTTGCGCCTTCTTTTCCGGCAGCGCCAGGATCTTCCGCACCTCGTCCCCTTCGAGCGTTTCCTTTTCGAGCAGCGCCGCAGCAAGGGTCCGGAGCTTGTCCTGGTTGGCGGTCAGGAGTTCCTTCACCCTGCCGTAGGCCTTGTCGACGATCGACTTGATCTCCTGGTCCAGCTCGCGCGCCGTTGCCTCGCTGTACTCCTTCGCCCCGTTGGGCATGCCGATGTCCAGGAAGAGCGGCCGCCGCTCCTTCTCGAAGGTAAGGGGGCCGAACTTCTCGCTCATCCCGTATTCCTTCACCATGCTCCGGACGATGTCCGCCGCCCGCTGCAGGTCGTTCTGCGCGCCCGTGGAAATCTCGCCGAAGATGATCTCCTCGGCCACGCGGCCGCCGAGCATGACGCCGAGCTTGTCCAGAAGCTCGGCCCGGGTCATGAGATAGCGGTCTTCCGTGGGCAGCTGGAGCGTATACCCCAGGGCCGCGATGCCGCGCTGGACGATGGACACGCGGTGGACCGGATCGGTGGTGGGCAGGAGCTCGGCGATGATCGTGTGGCCGCACTCGTGGTAGGCCACGATCTCCTTCTCCTTCTTGTTCATCACCCGCCGTTTCTTCTCCAGGCCGGCGACGATGCGGTCGATGGCCGCTTCGAAGTCGGTCATGTCCGCCTCGGACTTGTTCTTCCGCGCCGCCAGGAGCGCTGCCTCGTTCACCATGTTCGCGAGGTCCGCGCCCACGAACCCCGGCGTCCTGGCCGCCAGCACCTTGAGGTCCACGTCCTTCGAAAGCTTGACGCCGCGCACATGGATCTTCAGGATGTCCTCGCGGTCCTTGATGTTCGGCCGGTCAACGAGCACGTGGCGGTCGAAGCGGCCCGCGCGCAGGAGCGCGGGATCCAGGATCTCCGGCCGGTTGGTGGCGGCCATGATGATGACGCCGCGTCGCGGGTCGAACCCGTCCATCTCGGCCAGGAGCTGGTTCAGCGTCTGCTCCCGCTCCTCGTGCCCGCCGGCGATCCCGGCGCCCCGGGCGCGGCCCAGGGCGTCGAGCTCGTCGATGAAGATGATGCACGGCGCCTTCTGGATGGCCTGCTGGAAGAGGTCGCGAACGCGCGATGCGCCCACGCCCACGAACATCTCGACGAACTCCGACGCGCTGATCGAGAAGA